>CAZQMZ010000005.1:0-73816 GCA_964594865.1 uncultured Lachnospiraceae bacterium
CATAAGTGCTGCTTGTTTGGGTTCCACTGCTGTTGAGATAATAATATGTGACACTGTATCTGTCTGCCGTCCATTGAGCATAGAGCGTCACTGCTGTCGTGCTGTCATAGTATGCAGGAGTGAAGCTATAAGAAGTCCCTGCAGTGTATGATGTGCCTGTGCCACTTGAATTTCCATTCCAACCGTCGAAAACCATTCCTGTTGGATAGCTGTCCGGTGTATCATGTGTCACAGTGAAAGAAACCGACGTCACACCAATATTCGAAGACGATGTGCCTGTGCAATACATATACTGCGTAGCTGTGGTGCTGGCAGGTGGATCCGAACCACCATTGGCATTGTATACCATATATACTGTTCGAGAATAAATCGCATAGAAAATCAAAGTGGACGTCGATTCAGTGTAAGTTGTATCGGAAACAGTCGCCTCGGCACTGAAAGTTCTGGTTTCTGTGTTTGCACTCGCCGCCCAACCATACAAAGTCCAACTGCTGTATGTTGACGGACTTGAACTCAACAGTGTGAAAGACACTCCATATGTTCTTGCATTTGAATCTGTTGTTGAAGTCACATTTCCACCGCTGGAGATATAATAATATGTGATACTGTATGAGATTACTGTATAGATGGCATAAAGCGTCACACTTGTTGTTGAGCTGTTATACGCATTCGAGAAAGAGTAAGTGTCTCCCGCTTCATATTCAACTTCGCCGTCCGCGGTTGTTGACCAGCCCAAGAAAGTATAGCCTGTTCTAGTTGGCTGAGACTCTGTCACAGTCAAAGTGACTGTGGTCACTGTTCCATTTGCATTCATACTTTGCGTCCCTGTGGTGCTGGCAGGTGGATCCGAACCACCATTGGCATTGTATACCAAAGACACCGTTCGAGAATAAACCGCATATAAAGTCAAAGCACCTGTTGTGGAGTTGAAATCCGAAGTTGATGTGTCTGTGTCAGAGTAAGTAGCAGTTGTGCTGCTGGGACTTATCGTCCAACCAACAAATTCCCAGCCGTTTGATGAATAATGCGTGCCGTCGAAATTAAAAGTGTAATCTGTCCCATAAGTTCTGCCATTAGCATGAGTGGTGCTTGTTAGGCTTCCACCGCTGTTGAGATAATAATATGTGACACTATATGAGTTTGCCTGCCACACAGCATAAAGCGTCACAGTGCCACCAGCGGTGGCTGTAAGGTTGGAATATGACTCGCCAAGAGTGTATGTGACTGTCGTGGCTCCTGAACTTGTTCCCCAGCCAGCCAAGGTGTAGCCCGTGCGTGTGAACGATGTGAATGAAGATGCGCTGTTTGCTGTTGTTGCCGTTGGGAAAGTATACGACACGTCATATGTCGCATTTATCGTTGCCGAACCTGTCGATCCCGAATCAGAGTTGTTCATATTGAATGTGATCGTGTATGTGTTTGCCTGCCACACAGCATAAAGCGTCACAGTGCCACCAGCGGTGGATGTAAGGTTGGAATATCTCCCGCCAAGCTCGTATGTGACTGTCGTGGCTCCTGAACTTGTTCCCCAGCCGAGCAAGGTGTAGCCCGTGCGTGTGAACGATGTGAATGAAGATGCGCTGTTTGCTGTTGTTGCCGTTGGGAAAGTATACGACACGTCATATGTCGCATTTATCGTTGCCGAACCTGTCGATCCCGAATCAGAGTTGTTCATATTGAATGTGATTGTGTATGAGTTTGCTGTATAAATGGCATAGAGTGTCACGCTTGCCGAACCGGTATAACTACCGGAGAAAGTATAAGTGGTGTTGCCAGAACTTCCACGATAACTTGTGTCTGAGTCGTCAGACGCTGTGTTCCAGTGGCTGAAAGTATAGCCCGTTTTAGTTGGCTGAGAGTTTGTCACAGTCAAAGTGACCGAGGTCACTGTTCCACTTGCATTATATGCATTCATACGTTGCGTGCTTGAGGTGGACGAAATTGTTCCAGACCCACCATTGGTGGTGGTATCGTATACCAAAGACACCGTTCGAGTATAGACCGCATAGAAAGTCAAAGCACCTGTTGTGGAGTTGAAATCCGAAGTTGATGTGCTTGTGTAGGAAGCAGTTGTGCTGCTGGTACTTGTCGTCCATCCAGCAAAAGACCAGCCGTTTAATGAATAATGCATGTCGTCGAAATTTTGGAAAGTGTAACTTGTCCCATAAGTTCTGCCACTAGAGTGAGTGTAAGTCGTTCGTGTTCCACTGCTGGTGAGATAGTAATATGTGACAGTGTATCTGTTTGCCTCCCACACAGAAACAAGAGTGACATCGCCATACATTCCAGAAACCGTGCCACTGTACGTCGTGCCACTGACCCAATTTCCAACCGAAGTCTCTGGGGTCCAACCTTGAAGCGTATATCCCGTGGCAGACAGTGTTGGCAAGGTTACGCTCCTGGAATATTTATAATTAATTGGCGACTCAGTGGTCGATGTCATTGTGTCTGTAGCAAAAGTTATGGTGTAAGTAATCGCAGTGATAAGCACAGGATATCCACCATTCAAATTCGAATCTAAAGTCCAAACAGCATCAAAATCCCATTGATAAGAAGAATGCCAATTGGATGAATTGGTATACCAAGTCCGAGATGTTGCAAGTGATAGCAGACTACTGCTATACAAAACCGTTGAATCTTTGCTCGAGGTATTTCCAAACGCATTTAAAGAACTGCTTGCATTCACTCCATAATAGGTGTAAGTAACACGAGTGTATGAATAAACAGATCCCACAATTCCGCCAACATTTGAAGTTCCTACAACAGCGCCCGCAGTAAAAGAACTACAAATATATCCACGAGAATATCCTGCAAGTCCACCCACGATAAGAGTCCCACTCACAGTCCCAGTGTTATAGCAATTGTACATATAATAGACTCCACTATAATAATATCCCACAATTCCACCAACATAATAATCCCCAATCACACCTCCAGTGTTATAACTATCGTAAATATAACTACTCCGGCTGCCATAATTATATCCAACAAGTCCACCCGTATAATCACCGTAAAAATTATATACAGTTCCTGAATTTGAACAATATGTAATATTCGTATAATTTGTATATCCCACAAGTCCACCGACATATAGATAATAACCCATAACAAGCGCTGAGCTTGAGCAATTTGTAATGTTTACATAATATGTATACCCTGCAATTGCGCCGACATATTGATATCCACCAATGTTTGAGTCGATTATGTTGACATTGGAAATTGTGGCATATGAACTTGATGAGCCATAAACATATCCAAAAAGCCCGTGATAGTCATAAGTGTCTGAAGAGGATGTACCAAAACGAGTATAAATCCCTGAAATGGTGTATCCGCCACCGTCATAATGCCCAGAAAAATAATATGTGGACGTATTTCCAATCGGATACCACCAATAAGCCGAAAGATCAATGTCCGCAGTTTGGACGTAATATAAAGACGCATAAGTCGAGTTGTATGATGAAGAATTCACCAAATATGCAAGTCGAGCAAGCTGTGCCGCTGTTGCAATTTGATATGGATCATCTTCCGTTCCTGACCCTCCTGCAAAAGAAGAAGCATAGCGGGACGAAGAACCTGTCCAATATATTGAACTATATCCATAATCTGAAATTTGTCCGCCGGTGGAACGAAGATATGGCAATCCACCGTTCACATAAGTATTTCGATACCAAGTTCCTGAAGTGGAAACAGACCAAGCAGAAGAGTTATACCAATTGGACGATGTTGTATACCAAGAATTCGTTCTTGCATTTGTCCAAGTCATTTCGTCACAATTAACAACATATGATGAGGTGGTATCTGGTGAAAGATCACCAACAGCTGTTTCCAACGTGCAATATCCACCATAATAGCAATTACGTATATACCCAGAACCTCTATATCCCACAAGCGCACCAAGATAGGTGGTCACTGCTGCCGACACCTCGCCCAAGTTGAAAGAATTATGGACCGTTGTGTTTGAAGATAAATTATATCCCACAAGTCCACCAACATATGAAAGACTTGTGCTAGTTCCCACAACAGTGCCAACATTATAGCAATAATTGATGGTCGCACCATAATAGTTATATCCCACAAGTCCACCAACACGATAAGATCCTGTCACCGCCCCAAGGTTATAGCAATTCTCAATTGAAGTTGAAGAACCATAAGTATATCCCGCAATTCCACCGACAGTATATGAAGAGCTTGTCACACTGCCAGTGTTATAGCAAGATGTGATGTTGGTATAACGTGTATGCCCCACAAGCCCACCGACATGATATGAAGAGCCCGTCACAGTCCCAGTGTTATAGCAAGATGTGATGTTGACATAAAGTGTATATCCCACAAGCCCACCAACATAACGATAAGACCCTGTCACACTGCCAGTGTTATAGCAAGATGTGATGTTGGCATAATATGCATATCCCGCAATTGCGCCAACATAAGTATATCCATTAACGCTTGAATTGATTATGCCAACATTGGAAATTGAGGCATAAGAAGACGAAGTGCCATAAACATATCCAAAAAGCCCTTGATAGGAATATGAACTTGACGAGCCTGCTTCCGTGACAAGCCCAGAGATGGTGTATCCGCCACCGGTATAACTTCCGGAAAAATAATATGAAGTGGAAGTGGCATAATCCCCTATAGGAACCCAATAGTACGCCGAAAGATCAATGTCCGCAGTTTGAACATAATACAAAGACCTATAGGAAGACGAGCTTGAAGAATTCACCAAATATGCAAGGCGCGCAAGTTGTGCCGCTGTTGCAATTTGATATGGGCTTGATGATGTTCCCGACCCACCAGCAAAAGAAGTGGCATAGTTGCCCGAGTCTGTCCAATATCCACTTTTTGCAGAGCCGCTCACATTGTCGTCACCGTCATCACTGTCACCTTCCACCAGATCTTCATCTCCCAGCTCTTCATCACCTGTTCCGCCATTCTCGCCTTCCGCCGAGCCGTCATCACTCACCGAACCGTCATCACTCGACCCGTCATCACTCACTGAGCCATCATCACTCGACCCTTCATTGTCACCTTCCGCTGAACCGTCATCACTCGACCCGTCATATCCATCACTCACCGAGCCGTCATCAGTCGACCCGTTAGATCCATCACCCGCCAAGCCATCATCACTCGACCCGTCAGATCCATCACTCACCGAACCGTCATCAGTCGACCCTTCGTTGTCATATCCATCTTCAAAATTTATTTCTTCGTCATATTCATCTTCAACCGAAACACTCACAGATTCAAGGATTTGTGGCACGCAAACAAGACCCACGCCCGTCATCAACATGAGAGCGCACGCCCAAGTCAAAAATGTCAACACAAATTTCCTTTTAAAAAACCCCACAAAACCCCCGAATCAAATTTTTCTCACCCGTTATTTTATCTACTCACTTATATTATTTATTTACTTATTTTAGTATACTTCTCAAAAATTGTCAATTTAATTCGTGAGAATTTTAATTATTTATTATTTATTATATCATTTACACACATTCGAGAAAATTAACAAAAAAATGATTTTTATATTTTTTTCACTGATTTTTCTTTCGCTGTTGCACTAGACAAAAATTGATTTCAAAAATAAAAATAAAAAAATATTTAAAAAATTTAAAAAAAATGCAAAAAAATGGCATTTTTTTGAAAAATTTACTCAAAAAAATTGATTTTTAAATATTTTTTAAATATTTTTTATCTTTTCCAACACCCCTTTTTAAGCCCGATTTTTCTCTTTCTTCACACATCCACTTTTTTCTCGCACCCACTCTCTTTTTTCAACACAATTGATCTCTTTTTTTTAGGACACTCACTCTCTTTTTCCAACGCACTCACTCTCTTTTTCCAAGACTCCCGTTCTCTTTTTTCAATCCCACTCCGCACTTCCTTTCCCCTTTTTCCAATTCACTCAATCTCTTTTTCCAACGCATCCAATCTCTTTTTTTCAATACCACCGCTCTCTTTTTTAGACCCGCTGCACTTCCTTTCTCTTTTTTTCATACACTGAAACAGAAGGAAACAAAAGATGAATCAAACGACTGCCACAATTTTATGCTTCACTTTGCCGTGCCTGATGACCATTCTGGGCGCAAGTTTGATTTTCTTTTTCAACAAACCTTCCAAACTTTTGAACGTTCTGACAATCGGTTTGGCGTCCGGAATCATGCTTTCGGCATCCATTTGGTCACTGCTTCTCCCTGCACTTGACGACGCCGAAGAGTCTTGGGGCAACCTGTCTTTCATTCCCGTTGTGATCGGGTTTCTTTTGGGAACGCTTCTCATGGTTCTGCTAGATTTCATTTCCGACCGATTTTTCAAGCAAAACACGCTTGTTGAGCACCAAAAAGCGTTTAAATTGTTCACCGCAATCACCATTCACAACATTCCAGAAGGTTTGTCAGTCGGTTTTGCCATTGGAACGGCTGTTTCTGCAAATATGCCCTCACTTTCCGCCGTGATGTTTGCATTTGGAATTGCACTTCAAAACTTTCCAGAAGGTCTTGCAACCGCACTTCCAATTCAAAATTGTCTCCAAAACCGCAAAAAAGCCTTTGTCTTTGCCACATTAAGCGGAATTGTTGAGCCACTTTTTGCCATTGTTGGATTTTTCCTTGCAACAACTATTTCTTCACTTTTGCCATGGCTTTTGTCTTTTTCTGCCGGCGCAATGATTTATGTCATCGTTCAAGAAATGATTCCAGAAGTCCATACAAACAACAAAGGAACTTGGGCTTTTGTTGCAGGATTTGTGCTTATGATGCTGTTAAACATTTGTTTATAAAACAATTTAAAAAAATTGTTTATAAAAAATAATAAAAAAATATTATTTTAATTATTTTTTTAAGTATTTTTCTAACCGATAAAAGCTCTTAAAAAATACTTTTGTTTTATTTTACTTTAAAAAATAAATAAAAATATTAAAAAATTAAATAAAAATATTAAAAAATTAAATAAAATATTGGAAAAATAAATAAAAAATCAATAAAAATAATTTTTATTGATTTTTAAACAATTTTTAAAACATTTTTTAATTAAAAAAAGACTGAGAAATCTCAATCTTTTCCTGTTGAACCAAATCCGCCAGCACCACGAACAGATGTTGACAATTCTTCAACTTCTTCAAAAACACCTTTGACATATGGCGCGAAAACAATTTGAGCAATGCGGTCGCCACTGCTGACAACTCTTTCTTCGTTTGAGTGGTTGTGAAGAGCCACCATAACTTCACCGCGATAGTCAGCATCAATCACACCAACCTTGTTCGCCGGCGCCAAGCCTTGTTTGCAACTCAACCCACTTCGAGCATACACAAGTCCAACAAGTCCATTCGGAATGTCAAATGCAAGCGCTGTGCCAATGAATTTTGTTTCGCCCGGTTTGATGATTTCCGGCTTGTCAAGAACAGCATATAAATCTGCTCCGGCAGCAAATTCTGTTCCATACGTTGGAATTTTTGCTCCACTTCTCAATTTTTTGATTTTTATCGTTGAATTTTGCATTCTTTGCTCCTTTTATTCCTCAATTTCCACAACTCTGTTTTCTGCCAAGGTTTTTTTCACATCAATCACGCGTTGGTTGCTTGAACCCTTCCATTTAAGTCTCGGATCCTTCCACTCTTCAACAAAAGGTCCATCCACCAAAACGTCGATATATTTCAAATCATCCTTTTTGTCAATATTTTCAAACAAAAAGCCTGTCCAAACCCAAACGTTTTTGTTTGTAAATTTTTCCTTAAATGCTTTTGCAAGCGCAAGCGAGCCGTCTATGTTGGCTGGATGCATTGGCTCTCCGCCCAAAATTGACAAACCTTCAACATACTCCTTATCACACAGTTCCAACACGCGCTGTATCGTCTTTTCAGTAAACTCCTTTCCACCGTTGAAATCATGTGTTTCAGGATTGAAACAATTTTTGCAATTAAAGCAACAGCCTTGCATGAAAATTGAAACTCTGACACCCGGCCCGTTTGATATATCCATTTTTCGAATTTTGTTATATCTCATCTTTCGCCCTTTCAAGTTTTATATTATTCATCATCTTTGTTGTCAAGGTGCAGAACGCGCTCTTTGATTTCTTGAGTTCTGCCCTTGTTCCAGAAGTTTGTGCCAATATATCCGCAAGTTCGACGTGCAACATTCATTTTATCATGGTCACGATTTCCACAATTTGGACAATACCACTCCATATTTTCGTCAATCTTGATCTCGCCAGAATATCCGCACACTTGACAATAGTCACTCTTTGTGTTGATTTCGGCATACATTATGTTGTCATAAATAAACCTGATCACTTCCAAAACCGCATCCAGATTGTTGGTCACATCCGGTGCTTCGATATATGAAATTGCACCGCCTGGGCTCAAACGTTGGAATTCGCTTTCAAGTTTGAGCTTGCTGAACGCGTCGATTTCTTCAAAAACCGGAACATGATATGAATTTGTGATGTAATCTCTGTCAGTGATTCCTTCAATTGTGCCAAATCTTTTTCTCAAATTTTTTGCAAATTTGTAGGTCGTAGACTCAATCGGTGTGCCATAGACACTGTAATCAATGTCTTCCGCTTCCTTCCACTCTTTACATTTGTCGTTCAAGTGTTGCATAACTTTCAAAGCAAATTCTTTTCCTTGGCCGTTGTCGGTGTGGCTGTGCCCTGTCATGAACTTCACGCATTCATAAAGCCCCGCATATCCAAGAGAAATGGTGGAATAGCCATGATGTAACAATTCGTGGATGCTTTCACCTTTTTTCAATCGTGCAAGCGCGCCATGTTGCCACAAAATTGGTGCAACGTCGGATGTAACCTTGCTCAAACGTTTATGTCTGATCTGCAATGCACGATGACACATTTCCAATCTTTCGTCAAAGATCTTCCAGAATTCATCAATATCTTTGTCCGATGAAAGTGCAACATCCACCAAATTGATTGTCACAACACCTTGATTGAATCGACCATAATATTTTGGATTGCCGTTTTCGTCAACATATGGAGTCAAGAAAGAACGACATCCCATGCATGGATAACATTGTCCATTTCCATTTTTGTCAATTTTGAACTTCCTCATAACTTTTTCGGAAATATAGTCAGGAACCATACGCTTTGCGCTGCACTCAGCAGCAAGTTTGGTGAGATAATAATATTTTCCGTCTTCGCGAATGTTATTCTCTTCCAAAACATATAAAAGTTTTGGGAACGCAGGAGTGATATAAACTCCTTTCTCATTTTTCATACCTTCAATTCTTTGTTTAAGAACTTCTTCAATGATCATTGCAAGTTCTTCTTTATATTCTTCTGTTTCACCCAAATACATACACACACTCAAAAATGGTGCTTGTCCATTTGTGGTGGTCATGGAATTTATTTGATATTGAAAAGTTTGCACACCGTCGGTGATTTCTTTTTTCAAATCTTCTTTTGCAAATTTTTCGCACTGCTCTGGCGACAATTTTCGGTCTTGATATCTTTTCAAATGGCGATGATAGCTGTCTCTAACAAATGGAGCAAGGTGCGTGAGTGTGATTGTTGCACCGCCATATTGACTGGAAGAAACCGCAGTGATCAATTGCGTTGCAATGGTCATGGCAGTCAAAAATCTGTGTGGTTTTTCAATCATAACGCCGTTGATGTTTGTACCGTTTTGAAGCATATCTTCCAAATTGATCAAATCGCAGTTATGTAAAGCACTTTGAGCAAAATAGTCAGCATCATGGAAGTGAATGATTCCTTCATCGTGTGCTTGAACAATGTCAGCAGGAAGCAAAAAACGTCTTGTGATGTCTGTGCTTGTGATGCCAGCAATATAATCGCGTTGTGTGGTGACAACTCTGGCATTTTTGTTGGAATTTTCGGTGTTCCAATATTCATTTTCGCCGTCAATAAGTTCTTTGATTGCAAGGTCTGTGGTGTTGCTCTTGCGCACAAGTTCACGCGTATATCTGTATATGATATATTTCTTTGCAAGGTCATAATGCCCATAAGACATCAATTTTTCTTCAATAATGTCTTGGATGTCTTCAACCAAAAGGCGCTTTTTCTTCAAACCAACTATGTATGAAAGGATCGCTTTGATCTCTTCACTGGTCGCCCTTTCGCTCTCTTCAACCTCGTTGTTGGCTTTTTCAATGGCAACTTTGATTTTGTTTGGATCGAAATCGACAAAAGTCCCATTTCTCTTGATAACTTGCATTGTAAACCTCCTTAGTTCCAAGTTGTCAATATATTGTGCAATAACACTTGCCACACACACAATATGGCGAATTTTTGCAACTTTCAAGAGACATTTTACAATATATATAGTGGTTTTGTCAAACAAAAATCACTAGATGTTGTGTTTTTTAATTTTTTTTTAACTTCTTTTATTTTATAAAATTTTTCAAAAATATTCGGCAAAATTTTATCCCATAAGAGTGCATATCCTGTTATAAATTTATAACAAAATGTAACAAAATTTTTTCGTATAAAACTATTCGCAAAATTCATAAAACACAAATAGTCGTTTTTTTCATTGAAGAAGATTTTGTAAGTCTGTCACAATCTTTTCTTTATCTTCTTGAATGGCGGTCAAAAGTTTTTTCAAACTTTGATTGTCAACAATTTCAATTGTTTTTTCAAAGTCTTTCACCGCTTTTTTCTCCATGTTGATTGCATGACGCAAAAAGATGTCTTTGTTGGTTGTCAAAATCAAATACTGAACCGTCCATTTTCGACCGTTGGATGTCATAAAGTTTGGATCTCCGCCAAACGCGACGACAATGTTGCCGAGCGCATTCAAGATTTCACCGTCATTTTGCGAAAGTTTGGAAAGATAATCGCCCAAAATTTTGTCTTTTGGAGCATTCAACCAAGATTGATATAAATATGACAAGTGCGCTGTCAAAATGCCGTCCTGAGAATATAAGAGATTTTTCAAAGCATTCACCGTTGCTTGTGAATGAACGATGTCTGTCACAATTGGATATCGATCGTCACTGTTTTGAACATTCAACAAACTTTCATCACCTTGTTTGAAAATCATTTTTCCCGCACGAGTAACATATCGCGGTTCACACACAAACGCACTTTTTTGAATAAAATTCTCCGCAAACACGCGAGGAGAATAAGCAAAGCCGTCGCCCTGCACAAATTTCATTTTTTCTTTCATTTTTCCTCCATATCATTTTTTTATATGAAGAAAAAACATCCTTTTGACACAAAAAAACATCGCTTTTTCAAACGATGTTTATCTGTCCACAACAATCAACGCAAGCCTTTCTCATATCTTTTTCTGCAGAAAAAATTTTCTATTTCTTCCCTGTTCTTCTGTTATAATTTTGCAAATCTTGAAGCGTCATTTCTTTTTTGTTTAGCAAATCCAAAAGTTCGGCAATGCGATCTAAATCATCGCGCGTGTAATAATCAATATAAATTCTTCCTTTATTATCATTTCCAATTGCTGAAACTTTTGTCGCAAAAGTCTTTTGCATTTGATTGATGAGTTCTCTAAGTTCCAAAGATTGCTCTTCTTTGACAATAATTTTCTTGGTTGGGTTGGTGAGATTTTTGACTGCCTTTTCAAGGTCGCGAACGCTCATATTTTTTGAAACAACCATTTGTGCCAAACGAATTTGATCTTTCGGATTTTCAACAACAACCAAACATCTTGCGTGTCCAGAAGATATTTGTCCTTTTTCCACCATGTCAATGACAGCAGGATAGAGCGTCAAAAGACGCAAAGTGTTTGCAACGTTTGAACGGCTTTTTCCAATTCTTTCTGAAACAGTTTCTTGTGTCAAGCCATATTCATCCATAAGTTGCTTTATGGCGCGCGCTGCCTCAATTGGATTTAAATCTTCTCTTTGTAAATTTTCTATTATACTGATTTCTTTGACTTGTTTGTCAGTATAATTCTTGACAATTGCTGGCACGGTTTTGAGTCCGCAAAGGTTTGCTGCTCTCCAACGTCTTTCACCAGCGATGATCATATATTCTCCATTCGATTGTTGATTGAGAACGATTGGTTGAACAATGCCATGAATTTTGATGGAAGACGCCAACTCTTGCAATGCCTCTTCGTCAAAGTTCTTACGTGGCTGGTTTGGATTTGGCTTGATTTTGGTGATATCAATTTCCAAAACACCACCGTCTGATTTTTTGGTGTTCACTTTGGCTGGTTCTTCTTCATCATAGATGCCAAAAAGTGCGTTAAGTCCTCTCCCCAATCCTTTATTGTTATTCATTCACTCCTCCTTGATTTTCATTTTTAAATTTGATTTTTCTCAATTTTGAAATTTTGTTGTAAGGAACTTGGGCACGTTTCAAAATTTCTTCTGCCAAACTCAAATACGCTTCTGCCCCTTTTGAAGTTGCATCATACAACGCCACCGGCAAACCATGACTTGGCGCTTCTGCCAAACGTATGTTTCTTGGAATGTTGGTCAAATAAACCTTTTTGTTGAAGACTTTGATAATTTCGTTGCTCACCTGATTTGTGAGATTATATCTCTTATCTTTCATTGTCATCACAACACCTTCAATGTCAAGGTCAGGATTGAGATGATATTTAATCAATCGAATTGTGTTCATAAGTTGTGCAATTCCTTCAAGAGGGAAGAACTCGCAAGTGATTGGAATGATCACACTGTCAGAAGCCGTCAATGCATTGACCGTGATCAGCCCAAGCGACGGCGGACAGTCAATAAGAATGAAGTCATAGCTACCTTTAATTTCATCCAAAATGCGTTTGATCACTTTTTCTCGTTGTGGAATTTGAATCAATTCCACTTCTGCGCCAGCCAAATCAATGGTGGACGGAATGATAAATAAATTTTCAATAATTGTTGTTTGAATGACATCTTCATACAAACTTTGATCATCAATAAGATCATAGATTGTTTTGAGCTCTTTTGTCTTGTTCACACCAACAGCACTGGTGGCATTTCCTTGTGGATCCATGTCCAAAATCAACACTTTTTTTCCCATAAGCGCCATGTAAGTCGCCACATTGACACAAGTTGTTGTCTTTCCAACCCCACCTTTTTGATTTGCAAAAGCAATAATTTTTCCCATAAATCAAATTCCTTTGTTAAATTATACAATAAATTTTTGAAAAATAAAAGAAAAAACACATTTTTGCAATTTTTTTTATGTTTTTGACAAATTTTCGTTGTAAATCTCAACAAAAAACATCGTCAAATCGCAAATTTCTTTTGTTTCAATCATCTTATCGGTGACAATTTTGGTTTGTTTCCTGAGCGCGGATATTTTTTTGGAGTTGAAGAAATTTTTCGAATTACCAAAATTCTTCGTTCTATTTTTTCCATTCCCAATTCGTCTATGTTGAATTCTTCAATCTTTTCAACCTTTCCGCCAAGTTTGTTGATGGCTTTTTGAGCGTCTTTCAACTCTTCATCAAGTTTGGATGATTTATAGACAATCGCAGTTCCGCCAACTTTGACAAACGGCAACAAATATTCCACAAGAGTGTCAAGCGGTGCAACTGCACGTGCCGTGGCAACATCAAAAATTTCGCGGTTGTCTTTGGCAAAATCTTCCGCACGAGCATGAACTGCTGAAATATTTGAAAGTTGAAGAATTTTGACAACATCGTTCAAGAAATTCACACGCTTATTCAAACTGTCAATCATGCATATTGAAAGATCTGGACGAACAATTTTGAGAGGTATTGCTGGAAAACCTGCTCCACTTCCAATATCAACGACACATGCATTTTCTGGAAAAAGATTACAAGGCAAAACACTGTCCAAAAAATGTTTGACAAGCACATCTCTTTCTTCCGTCAGCGCTGTCAAATTGATTTGTTTGTTCCTTTCAATCAAATGATGAAAGAATAAATCAAATTGGCTTTCTTGATCTTCATTGACATAAATATTATGTTTTTCAAAAATCTCCTTCAAATTTTTCATCTACAAAATCCTTCGTTTATTTGTTCTTTTTGATCAATATTGAAAGCACTGAAACGTCTGCTGGTGACACTCCCGAAATTCGCGATGCCTGCCCTAGGTTCAATGGACGAATTGCCGACAACTTTTCTTTCGCCTCTTCTCGAAGCCCTTTGGCACTTTGATAGTCAAAATCGGATGGAATTGTCACATTCTCATTGGCAAGCATTCTGTCAATATCTTCCTGTTGTTGTTTGAGATATCCCTCATACTTGATTTTCGTGTTGACAATTTCCAAAAGCCGAACATCTTCTCCATCAAAAAGATGATAAGTTTCATCCAACTTGAAAATATTGATGTTGTTCCTTTTCAACAGATCCCAAAAACGCATATTTTCTTTTGGAATTGGTTCGCCATTATCTTTAAACAATTTGATCAATTTTTCATCAATTTTCACTTTTTTTTGCAAAATTTGTTCAATTTGTTCAATTTTTTTACATTTTTCTTGAAATTTTTGATATCTTTCATCACTCACAAGTCCAACTCTTCGACCAATTTCCGTCAAACGCATATCCGCATTGTCTTGTCTTAAAAGAAGGCGATATTCCGCGCGCGATGTCATCATGCGATATGGCTCATTCGTTCCTTTTGTGACAATGTCATCAATCAAAACGCCGATATAGGCATCACTTCGTTTAAGCACAAGTTGTTCTTTGCCTTTGTTATACAAATTGGCATTTATTCCAGCGATAATTCCCTGAGCACCTGCCTCTTCATATCCACTTGTGCCGTTGATTTGTCCAGCAAAGAAAAGTCCTTCAATCGTCTTGAGTTCCAAAGTTGGTTTAAGTTGCGTCGAGTCGATGCAATCATATTCAATGGCATATGCATCGCGCATAATTTCAGCGTTTTCCAAACCTATCACTGAGTGGACCATCTCTTTTTGCAAGTCTGCCGGCATGGAAGTGGAAAATCCTTGCAAATACATTTCATTTGTGTCCAACGCTTCCGGCTCTAAAAACAATTGATGACGTTCTTTGTCGGAAAATCGCACAACTTTTGTTTCAATTGATGGACAATAGCGTGGTCCAACACCCTTGATTTCGCCTGATATTGCTGGCGCCTTGTCCAAATTTTGCCTGATGATTTCATGCGTTTTTGGTGTGGTGTAGGTGAGATAGCACACTGCCTTGTTCTGAACTTTGCCTTCTGTCATTGCAGAAAATGACATGATGTCTTCATCGCCAAGTTGCAATTCCATTTTACTGAAATCCACACTTCGCGCATGAAGTCGAACAGGAGTTCCCGTTTTGAAACGCAACAATTTTATTCCCAAGTTCTTTAAACTGTCCGACAATCGCGACGAATTTTTAAATCCGTTCGGCCCCATAAATTCTCTTGATTTGCCAATGATAATGTCACTTTTGAGATACACTCCCGTCGCAAAGACAACACTCTTTGCACGATATTTGAGATTGAGTCGAGTTGTTATGATCTTATGATCACCTTCAATTTCAACAGAATCAACTTCACCTTGACGGATAAACAGATTTTTTTCATTCTCCAAAGTCTTTTTCATTTCGACGTGATAAGCATTTTTATCCGCTTGCGCACGAAGACTTTGAACAGCAACACCTTTTCCGCGATTAAGTATTCGAATTTGGATGGCGGTTTTGTCAGCATTTATTCCCATCTCGCCACCCAGAGCATCAATTTCGGAAACAAGTTGCCCTTTTGCTGTCCCACCAATTGACGGATTGCATGCCAAAAAAGCAATTGAATCCAAACTTATTGTCAAAAGCAATGTTTTGTTTCCGGTGCGCGCCAAAGCAAGAGCCGCCTCACAACCAGCATGCCCAGCACCAATAACAATCGAATCAAAATCTTCATAATTTTTTTTCATATTTTTCTCTTTTTTTCGTATTTTTTTAATTTTTTTATATTTTTTTGTTTATTTTTTTAAATTTCATTTAAAAATTAATTTATTTTTATTTTAAAAATTATTTTTTATTTAAAAAAAATATTTTTAAATTCATTTTTTTAATATATTTTTTTTCGTTTTATTATGGAATTTTAAATTATTTTCTTATTATTTTTTTATTTTTAAATATTTATTTTTATTTTTTTATTATTTTTTATATTTTTTTATTATTTTCCCAAACAAAATTTAGAAAAAATTAAATTTATTATATCTTCATTTTCCGTGTTGCCGGTGATTTTTCCAAGCGTTTGCCAAACCTGTTTGATCAGCATAGACAAAACGTCCAGCGTTTGAAAATTGGTTTGCAAAATATTTTCCAAAAGGTCATTTGCTTCCTTCAAAATCTTGCATTGCCTTTCATTTGTCAACACCAATGCATTAACATCCACTTTTTCACCAATCACCATGTCAACAATTTGTTTTTTGAGTTTATCAATATTTTTTCCAACTAGCGCAGAAATTTCAATTTCATTATCACGTTTTTTTGCAATTCGTTTTTTGTCGCTCTTATTGACAACAACAATAACATTTCTGCCCTGCAGCATCTCTTCAATTTGTCTGTCTTCTTCTGTTTCTTTTTCACTTCCATCCAAAACAAACAGCACGACATCTGCGGTCGACATGCTTTGCTTGCTTTTTGCAATACCCAAACTTTCCACAACATCTGCCGTTTCTCGAATTCCCGCGGTGTCCACCAAATTGATTTTGACACCATTCCACAAGAGACTCTCCGTCACAGTGTCGCGCGTCGTTCCTTGAATGTCGGTGACGATTGCACGGTCTTCACCCAAAAGTGCGTTCATAACACTGCTTTTGCCGACATTCGTCTTTCCAACAAGAGCCACATTTATGCCATTTTTGAGATATTTCGCGCTTTCTGAATTTTGCAAAATCTTCAAGTTTTTTTCTTTGATTTCTCGCAATTTTTCAAAGACGTCAGTTTTTAATTCAGTTTCTTCCGTTTCATCAGGATAGTCCATGCCCACTTCAATCTCTGCAAGAAGGGTTGTCAAGTCATTTTGTTCCTGCAGAATTTCGTTTGCCAAGCGCCCGTTTGTTACTTGCAAATTGCTTCGAAGTTCTCCCTCTGTTTCAGCATTGATTTCGCCAATAATCGCCTCTGCCTTATCCAAGGAAATTTTTCCGTTCAAAAATGCTCGCTTTGAAAACTCTCCCGCTTCCGCAAGGCGTGCGCCAGAAGAAAGGCATTTCTCCAAAACTTTCTGTGCCAACAGCACCCCACCATGCACTTGAAATTCCACAACATCCTCACCGGTGTAAGAAAAAGGTGCTTTGAAATAGACCATAAGACACTCTTCAAAAACACCATCAAGGTCAAGCTTGCCGAAATACATAAATCTTGGCAAAACATTTCTTTCTTGGTGACCTTTTTGTGGTTGCTTATTTACTCCTAAGGACGCTTTTCCATCATCAAACTTTGACAAATGGAAAATTTTGAGCGCGATTTCCAAACAACCTTTTCCGCTCATTCGAACAACTGCAATAGCCCCACGCCCCAACGGAGTGGAAATTGAAGCAATGACATCCTTTTTCATGCCTTAATTATAACAAAAACATATCAAAAAATCAATAAGAAACAACCACCAGCCTTGACTTTTTTTCAGGATTTATGATAGAATGAAAAGGGGAAAATTTATGGAAGTAAATGAAAAACAAAAATATAATTTTTCTGTTTTAGAAAGAATGGCAAGACTTTTGAACATCAAAAATCCATTTTTTAAAAATCTACATTATTCGCTTAAAGAACATCCGCAATATGAAGATAGAATATTTGACTATCCACCTACTCAGTTGCTATTCAATCAAAACGATGAGAGACCTTTTATGTATCTTCATGATGAATTGAGTCACATATCTAAAGTTAAAGGAAATGGAGGTGACCCATCACAATTAAAAGGTTATGTCGAACTTCATTTTACACATCCACAGCATTATTTGCTTGAATCTAGTCCTGATGTTTTTGATAGAGATGGATTTGAATTTTTTAAAGCAAACATTGCAAAACTGAAAAAGGAATTTCCTCATGTTGATTTCATCGTTGCAGAAGACGGATTCTATACATGGAATAACTATTGCATTTATTACGATGTCGACAATTTCATTGCTTGTTATGATTTTGTTTATGGCTTTGTTGACAAAATTAAAAACATGGACATTGACGGAGTTCCATTGTCAAACTTTGAAAAATATTTGGCAGTTGAATCGATTGTTAAACACCTTAAGTATGATCTTGAAAAAGAGACTGAATCAACAAATTTATCCAGGTCGCTCACTGGAATTTTATCATCAGGACACATTTGTTGTGTAGGATATTCAATTATGATGAACGAAATTTTGAATAGACTTGGAATTCCAACATTGAATATACATGCAGGAGATATCACTTCAAAACACTCAAACCATACATTAAGTTGTATAAAATTGGACGATGATAAATATGGCATTCATGGAGTCTATTTTTCAGATGTGACTTTTGCACAAAACTCTCCAGTGTTTACCATTTTAAGTTATAAGGAGATTATGCAATATTATAAAGAATTTGAAGAGATGGAATTAAAACCTTCTTATAGAAATGTTTCTGCAATTGAAGAATTTGCAACTTTCTTTGAAGAAGACCAAGATTCCAAAGAACATCTTTTGAAGATGATAAGAAGGCTTGTATACGAAAACGCAGAAAGCTACATCAACTATTTAATTGAACAAATTCCGTCTTCACCAGTTTTTGAACACTTTTCAAAGGACATGCAAGTCTTGGAAGAAAACAAAAAATATATTTACGCCATCATGGAAGATTCTTTTGAGATTCTTGAATCGGATTTTTATGATTCCAGATATAACAGACAGCTTTCGCAACAAAACAATTCCAACGACATGCAGTCCGTCATTGCAACAGCCAGAAGTGATATTGCTGAGCTTCTTGACCAATGTTTGAAGGAAGTTGGAGATCTTTTAAAGGTTCATTGGACTGCCAATCAAGCATTGTCTTCATCAATCAAAAACAAATTTAGTTACGAGAAAATTCTTGATATATACAAAAGAGAGTTGAACAGAGTTTTGCCAAGCGCTGATCTCAAAAGTGATTCTCCTCAACGCCTTGCCACATTCCATTTTCTTATTGACAATTTGGATAAAGAAGATTCAGTCTTTACGCCAATCCAAAAACTTGTAAAACACAGAGATCCGCTTTGGGGTAAAACGCTTTATGGACGCATGCAAATTGAAAAAGCTTCTCCTTTGGACAAAAATCTTGTTCAAGGCGTTGCACGAAATCTTTCCAGAAGATTGGAAACTTCAATTCTTAACATAGACGCAAATTTTGAAAAAAAATAAATCATGGCAACCATGATTTATTTTTTGTGTTCACTAAAAATTTTTCAGTCTTCTCGATATTCTCGCGGGAAAACTATGAGATAACGGTGTGGATCTTCACCTTTACTCATTGTCGTCACTCTGTCGTCATCTTGAAGTGCGGTGTGAATGATTTTTCGTTCGCTGGCATCCATCGGCTCAAGTCTATAATACCTTCCGCTCTTTGCCACTTTGTTTGCAATGCGATGTGCAAGAGTAGTTAAACTCTCAGCACGCTTTTGACGATAATTTTCAACATCAAGCGAAATTTTCTTTCTGCCTTCATTTTTGCAAACCAAATTCATCAAATATGAAAGTGACAACATGCACTCACCGTGATGTCCAATAAGGTCGTTCAATCCTTCACCAAAAAGTTTGTAATACGCAAACCTTTCATCTTCAGACACTTCAATTTCACCTTTGAGATTCATTGCTTCAAGCACGCCTTTCAAAAAGTCTTCACCACTGATTTTCTTTGAAGAAATTTTTTCAATCTTGTCAGGCTTTGAATCACTTATTTCTTCATCGGCATAAACTTTGACTTTCTTCTCTTGTTTTTCCTCTTCCTTGTCTGCCTTCTTTTCAGTTTTTTCGATTTCTTTTTGCTCTTTCTTTATTTCTTTTTCAACTTCGCTAACTCTTTTGTTGATAAATTTTTCAGCAAAATCTTCATCGTTTTCTTCTTCTGCCAAGCTCTTTTTCAATTCCTCGCGCTTCTCATATTTTTCAAGTGCGTCTTGTGAAATGGTAACCAAAACTTTTGCTTTTTTCAAAAATCCGCCTTCGCTCAAAATTTTGATGTCCACATCTTCGCGTGACGCTTTAAGTTCCAAGAGTGCGTTTTGAATGGCTTGTTCAATGTTTTTGCCTGTTCCTTCACATGATTTCATTTTTCTTTTCTCCTTTTTTTGTCCAAATGAGAGTCCGCTACAGGGAGAATACTTTTTGAGTTTTTTTTGATCGTTTTGAACAAAGTTTTATTAAAAAGTATCAATAAAAAGGGATGCGACCCACATTATCTTCTTTTACACTTTAACATATTTTGCGAAAAATGACAAATAATTTTGCGTTTATATTCAAAATTACAAAAATATTTGCAAATTTTCATAAATTTGTGCTAAACTTATCGAAAGATTTTCAAAAGGAGATTTTTATGTTTGTAATCTTTTCTGGCGTTTCAGGAGTTGGAAAAAACACAGTCATCAACAGACTTTTGAGTGAAGATAACAACCGCTTTTTGATTAAATCTGCCACCACACGCGCTTGTCGTGGAAAGGACGACAACAACTATGATTTCATGAGTGAAGAAGAGTTTTCCAAGCGCGAAGCAAACGGTGAGTTTTTTGAAGTTATCAATATTCACACTCATCGCTCCGCCACGCAGTTTAAAGAATTACAAAAAATCATCGACAATCCGCAGAACGTTTATTTCAAAGACATCGACGTGATTGGCACGCAAAAACTTGTGGAATTTTTCAAAGATAAAGACGTCGAACTTCTGACCATTTTCCTTGATGCACCAGATGATGTTTTGCATGAACGATTGATAAATCGTGGTGAAAGCGAAGAAAAAGCACAACTGCGACTCTCTCGTGCCAAAATGGAAAGAGAATATATGGTCAAATATGACCTTGTGATTGAGAATATCGACATTGAAAAAACACTTGCAATAGTTCGCGAAAGATTGGAAAAATCTCATTCCAAAAAATAAAAAGGATAGAAATCTATCCTTTTTTAACTTTAAATTTTTTATGTCTTCACCCTTGCCAAAGTGATGTTGTCTTCTTCTCGATTTTGAAGTTCTTTGACAGGGTTTGTTTTTGTTTCACATCGATAATCTTCTCCAAAATAGTTGATGTGGTCCACGATAACTTTGTGGCTGGCTTCTTCTTCCGGATTTTTGATCACTTTGTTTTGATATTTAAAGAAGTTGTCAGCGTCATCAAGGTCGTCAATGTTGACATAACCTTCGCGCTTTGCTGTGCAAGTGACAGTTTTCTTCAATACTGTTCGAACATACTCTATGTTTGATTGCAGTTTGATAAGCTCTGGAAATTCGCCATTTGGAATGACTTCTTGCCACTCCTTTTTCTCATATTTCATCAAAAGATCTTTTGCGGAATGAAGATGTGCAATTTCTTGCTCCAAAATCATCTCCCAAATCTTTTTGATGTGTTTGTCACTCTCATCTTGCATCATGGAATAATATAGATAGCACTCAATATACTCATGCATAAGGCACATCTCAAACCAACTTGCTGTCGGATCAATCAAACTGCCATACTGCGAAACATGTTGCTCTTCCACCATGCCAATTTCGGTGTATAATTCTCGACCTTTTTGATTTTTATAAAATGAGCCCAAATTCATATAATAATTCATTGTCTGCTGTTCCGCCGCTGTGATTATGCTGACTGCACATTTAGTGAAAGGGTCGGATATTTTGTTTGAAATTGGTTCTTTGATTTCGTCATAAGGATGTCGATGATGAGCAATCGTTGGACGCCCCGGCGTGATTTCTGTGTATCCGCCCACATATTCTTCCGCTTTTGCACCCATATCACTTTCCAACAAATTTGAATAGCGATATAAATGGTCAAAGTCTTCCAAAAGTGCAAAATCAAGGGCATCCTTGACGTGCTGATCTTTTGTGTGTTGAGCCAAAAATGCCGTCAATTCAACAGCAAGTTGCTCATATCCAATCGTCGTTTCAAGCAAATTTTCATCGACAGGTTTAAGCCCCGCAATAAGTTTTTGCTGCTGGTGTTCTTGGCGTCTTATCATGGCAATCGACCGCCTCAAATCGTTGTCAGAAGAATGTCTGTGGAAGGCATGTCCAAACCATACCGCCTCATATTCCGTCCCATTCATCAAAATGCAACGCGTGCGCGTGTATGGGTTCACTTCGTTTTTGTCATATGGTTTTGGCGCAAGATCTTTCCAACTCATGATACACGCTTCCAATTTTTTTGGTTTTTCCAAAAAAGGATTAAATTTCATTATTCACCTCCAATTTTTACTTTTTCCAAATATTTTTCGTTTTATTCGGTGAATATAAAAATCTGACACGAGAAGTGGTTTAGAGCAAATTTTATATGTATTTTGATAAGAAAAATCAAAAAAACACTTGCAAAAAAAAATAAAATGTGTATAATAGATAGTGCAAAAACTGACAAAATGTTTTAAACTTTTCAAATTGTCAAAAATTGCAAAGATATGGAGAGTTGGCTGAGCGGTCGAAAGCGGCGGTCTTGAAAACCGTTGAGGTGAAAGCCTCCGTGGGTTCGAATCCTACACTCTCCGCCAACTTGTACCCAACTGAACACCTTTGTTTAGTTGGGTTTTTTTATGAAAATTAGTAAGACTCCTTATTATCTTTGCCTTTCGCCATGGGTTCAGCAAAATTCTTGTATGAAGTCAACGGGACAAATTAAATTTCGTTTTGTTTTTGATTTTAGAAATATTGGACCATTATTATAAATTAAGTTGACATTTTAATTCTTCGTTCATTATAATAGTTTTATGATGACACTTCATTATAACTAAAATTAAAGGAGGTCAATATGCCAAGACATCCAAAACCAGGTGGTCCAGGACCACATCCAATTCCAGGTCCACGTCCTAGAAGAGTGCCTGTTCCACCACCAAAAAGAGCACCTGGCAGAAGAGATACAGGTCCGCCAAAGTGAACACAACTGAAAACCACTATTAAAGATATTGTTATTAAAAATGAATTAAAAGAGAGGGGACTATGAAATTTTTGATCGTTTCAGATATTCATGGAAGTGCAAATTCAGCAAAAATGTTGGTGGAAAAGTTTGAAAAAACAGGCGCGGACAGAATAATTTTGTTGGGTGATTTGCTTTATTCTGGGCCAAGAAACGGCTTGCCTGAAAATTTCAATCCACAAGAAGTTACAAATATTTTAAATTCACTTGCCGACAAAATTTTGGCGGTTAGAGGTAACTGTGACTCAGAGATTGACCAAGTAGTTTTGAATTTTCAGCTTGCAGAAAATATGTATATTGTTGTCGGAGATAAAATTTATTTTTGCACGCACGGACACCACATAAGTCACGAGACGCCGGCAAATTTTGCAGACGGCATAACGGTTTTGTATGGACACTTTCACGTAACTCGCAAAACCGAAATTTCAGGTGTGACATATTTCAACATTGGAAGCATCACAAAACCAAAACATGATTCAAAAAAGTGTTACGGAATTTTGGATGAAAATGGAATCAAAGTTTTTGACCTTGACGACAATTTGATTTTGGAATAATTTTGTTATTTAAACATTACTAATTTTTTCAAATTTAATATTCATTTCATTTTCCAATAAGAAATTTTTGCGTATTTACTCAAAATATTTTATTTGCCAAATCGTTTTACATCTCTGTTGCACCGTCACATCATTTAAAATACGAACTCTGCGAATTTATTTAGAGTTCGTATTTTTTTAGTAAAAATTATTGTAAATCATTATAAAAATCGCCATAAAAGTGTGCAAATCTGGAAAAATTGTTTTTTTTGTATTGTATTTTGCACAAAATTAGGAATGAGTTGTTTTATTCAAAAATCAAAGTATATGTCGCAGTCAATGTCTTGCCCGAATCGTCAATGGTGAAATAAACTGTCAAAACACCTTCGCTCCCAGCAAACTCTGAGATGTTGGAGAGAGACATTTTGTATGATTTATTGCTCCCCGTTGCTGAATACTGACTTCCATCAATTTCAAGTGTGACTTCTGTTATAACCAGTTTAATATCTTTATACGTATCCGACGCTGCAAAGGACAACGGAATGTTTGTCATCATACTCATGCTTGTTGGAATTATCAATGTGTTTTCAACTTGTGTGATTGCAGGATATGTTGTCAAGTTCAAATATACATTTCCGTCAACAATGTCGTCACCTGTCTCTTCATTATCAAAAATTTCGGCGTTTTCATTTTCGTCAGTATTTTGATCATCGTCCGCTAAATCTTCCTCGACATATACTTTTTCATTGTCACCTTCTTCATCTGTGTTCTTGTCGTCGTCTTCTGCTGGAAATTCTTCATCATTAGGAACACCCTCATCGTTGTCAGTCTCTACATCACCGTTCTTGTCGTTTAAATCACTCTCTTCACCGCCATCGTCTTCGCCAGCATTTTGATTGTCATTCCCTGAATCTTCGTCTTTATTCCCTTCGTCAAAATTTTCATTTTCATCGCTCTCGTTATCGTCTGCCTCATCGTCTTTGGATAAATTTTCTTCATTGTTGTTTCCATCATCATCGATGTTCTGACTGTCATCCACATCTTCGCTAACTTTTTCATCAGAATTGTCAATATCATTATTATCAATCTCTTCTTCATCACCACTGTCATCTTCGCTGTCTTGGGCACCTTTTTCTTCGTCTAAATCTTTATTTTCATCTTCTTCTGGAAGGTCCTCATCTAAGATTATCTTTTCAGGATATATCACCGTGACGTTGATGACCACTTCACAATCGTCATATCCATCTGCGGTTAAAATAAGTTGGGATGAAATCTCGCCCGTGCGCTCTTCATTCTCCAATGCAGTGATTACCAAAGAATTGTCCACCCCAAGCGAATATTCAAAAATCTTTTCACCAACGACAGCTGTCTCAACAACCATAGATGAAGGACTGGCGTAATAAGTCAAAGTCACACTTTCGCCGGCGGGCAATGTTACATCCGTTGTTGAAACACTGATTGAAGGTTCTTCCCCGTTGTTGCAAGCAGTTAATGCAATGCCTGTTGCAAATATTGCAAGAACAACAAAAATTCCAAAAAATATCTTTTTTATGTTTGTTTTCATGGCGGTATTTTAACATATATATCAAATATACACAAAGTAAATTTCGACATTATTTACAAATTACTAGAAAAACTTTGACGAACTGCTGTCATTTTGCTGTCAAACTGACAGCAAAATCTTTTCAACAAAAAATCCTTGCCAAAAAATCTTACAGATTGAGTCTTTTCTATTTAACAACAAAACACTCAAGCATTAAGCCGTTGTTTGGAAAAAACATAAAAGTATCGACATGTAGTTGAAGGATGAACTATCATTTTTTTTAATATAAGTATTTTTCAAGTATAAGTGCTCTGTCGCAATCTTTGAAAAAGTTCTATGTCAATTTACTATTCTTTAATTTTTGTTCAAATTATTGTTTCTTATTTTTAAAGATGTTTAAGTTATGTTTTAATAACAATAGTGTACAAATTCGCTTACTATATAAATTCGCTAATCTAACTTTAGTATTTATCAAAGTGTTTAATTTTTACTTTTTCATTTCTATACACGAAAAATTTTTATTAAGTATGTCAAGACTTTAAAGAAAAAATTAAAAGATGTTATAATTCCTTCATAATAAAACATATAAAAAACACTGCCAAAATGTCTTGTTTGAAACGACTGCTAGTATGTCTGTTAATTTATGTACCAGTTCCAAACACTTAACTCTTTGATTGCTTAATATAAGCCTTTGTATAATTTGATAAATTAAGAAATGAAAAAGATCGACCTTTTGGAAGAGATTTAGAAATTTTTAACTGTTTCGGATATTATGGCAGTTTAGAACTGGTAAAATATTTGGCGGATAAGCTAAAAGGCAAATGTAGACAAAATACTTTTATTGACCAATTTACTTTATTTTGGTTTAGAAAACAGTTTAAAAATTTTATACCAAAGAAATTACAATATTTTAAACTCTTTTACCAACAAAACGTTTTTAAAATATGAACGAAATTTTGAATAAAAACGGTGTTAAAGTCTTTTAAGCTTAACAATTGCTTGATTTTGAATGAATTTTGAACTTTGCTGAACTAAAAATAGTCACAAATAAATGTGCCATATAGTGCCACTCCTTATTAACAGCTAAATGATCGATTTCAAAAGCATATTTATTAAATCGGTATTGTTAACAACTTTAAGTATTGGTTATTATGCCAGGATTGTTTCACGTGAAACATTTTAAAGCTAATGATATAAGTTTGTTTCACGTGAAACATTTTTTATATAAATGGAATTGTTCCATGTGAAACAAACGGTTAAATGTATCTTTAAAAATGTTTGACATTAAATTTTTAAAAAGATATAATATAGTATACTTTAACTTAATGGAGGTTTAATATGAAAAGTTTAAAGGGAACAAAAACAGAACAAAATTTGTGGGAAGCATTTGCAGGGGAAAGTAAAGCAAGAAATAAATATACATTCTACGCATCTCAAGCAAAAAAGGATGGTTATGAACAAATTGCAGAGATTTTCAGTGAAACTGCCGACAATGAAAAAGAACACGCAAAACTTTGGTTTAAATACCTTAATGGCGGTTCAATTCCAACAACAACTGAAAATTTGATTGACGCTGCTGCTGGCGAAAACGACGAATGGACAAATATGTATAAACGTATGGCAGAAGAAGCTAGAGCTGAGGGCTTTATGGAGATTGCTTACAAATTCGAAGCTGTCGGAGCTATTGAAAAGCGACACGAAGAAAGATATAAAACACTTTCCAAACTTATAGAAGAAAAGAAAGTTTTTAAAAAGTCAGAAAAGAAAATGTGGATTTGCAGAAACTGTGGACATATCCATGTTGGCGACACAGCTCCTGAAGTTTGTCCTGTTTGCAATCATCCAAAAGCATACTTTGAAATTTTTAACGAAGAGTTTTAATTTTAAAGATATATTAAATATTACATACTTATTTGGTTTAAACTAGTGGCTATATAAAATAACCACTAGTTTTATTATTTTTTATTTTTAATTATATAAAAATAACTAGTTTAATGTAAAATAAGTTATATGTTGACTATATTAAAAATCTAATTGTTATATTAAAATAATTATTATTTCATAACCATTTTAAATTTTAAATTTTTTAGTGTTTCACACATCTTTTTTATTCTTTCACATTTTTCTGAAAAATAATATAATTAAATAGATCTTCTATTGGACAAATTTTTGTTTGATAAAAGAATAGAATTCAATTTTACGTATTTTTTGAATTAACAGAATATTTTTTAAATTTTAAAAAGAAAAAGTGTTTTTTTTATTGACATCTTAAAAAAAATAACTTATAATCTAAAAAGGAAATGCGATGACGGAGAAAAGTAGCATATTCACTTGTTTTCCAGAGAGGTAAATCGTGGCTGAAAGTTTACCATCAAAAATATGTGAAAGAACACTCAGGAGCAGTTTTTTCGAAAAATTATTTTAGTAGGGAAAACCGGGATTGCCCGTTACAGCAAAATTGAGAGGCAGTTTTACTGCAAGTTAGGTGGCACCGCGAATCATTCGTCCTAACACTGTTGACAAAAAGTCAAGTGTTAATGACGAGTGACTTTTTTGTTTATAAAAAATTTTTTAAAAGGAGAGGTTTATGGAAAAATATAAAGTAAGCGACCTTAAAAACAGCGAAGGTAAAGTGGAGGTTTGGGCTTGGATTGAAAAAGTCCGTGATCAAAAAAATATGCAATTTGTCATATTAAGAGACAGAAGCGGAATGCTCCAAATGACGATTGAAAAAGCAACAAAACCAGAAATTGCTGAGATTGTTTCTCATTTTACGCAAGATTTTTATGTTAAAGTTGAAGGAACTGTTGTGCCAAATGAATATGTCAAACTCGGAAAAAAAGAATTGATCCCGGACAGTTTGGAAGTTTTATCAACTGCCGAGATTTCTCCTATTGACGAGAAAAGTTCAATTGACCAACGCCTTGATTATCGATGGATAGATTTGAGAGATCCAAAAAAGAGATTGATTTTTGAGGCTCAAACTGCACTCGCACAAGGAATGAGAAAATATTGTATCGAAAATGGCTTTATCGAAGTTCATTGTCCAACAATAATCAAAAATGAAAGTGAAAGCGGTTCAGGTGTGTTTGAAGTTAAATATTTTGACAAAAAAGCATATCTAATCCAAAGCCCACAATTTTATAAACAAATGGCAATTGCTGCAGGATTTGAAAAAGTGTTTATCATCACACCGGTCTTTCGTGCAGAAAAATCTTACACAAGAAAACATGCGACAGAATTTTCAGGTTTTGACCTTGAAATTGCCAATGTTTCTTCTGTCGAAGATGTTATGAAACTGGAAGAAGAATTTATTTATGCTGGTTTGAAAGAAGTAAGTGAAAAGTATGGCGAAAAAATTAAAGAACTTTTGGGCGTGGAGGTTATTGTTCCAACATTACCATTTCCAAGAATAACAATGAAAGAAGTTTATAAAATTTTGGAAGAAGAACTTGACTATCCGCTCGATGAAGGAGCTGATTTGGACACAGAGGCAGAAAATTTGATTGCTGCCTATATGATGAAGAAAAATAATCATCAATTCTTTTTTATCAAAGAATACCCTTCCGATGTTCGACCATTCTATTCAATGCATAAAAAAGATGAGCCAGAATATAGCGAAACATATGATTTATATTATAAAGACATCGAAATCACAAGTGGTGCAATGAGAGAACATCGACCAGATGTTCTGGCAAAACAAATTGCAAGTAAAGGAATTGATCCAAAAACAATGGAAGAAAATTATATCAATTTCTTTAAATATGGTTGCCCACCACACGGCGGGTTTGGTTTAGGACTTGACCGATTGACAATGATTATGCTTGATGTTCCAACCATAAAAGAAGCAATGTTTGTCTTCCGTGGTCCAGACCGACTTGATCCATAAAAACAAATCTCAAAGACAAATATAATTGTTTGTAGGAGGAAAAATGAATAAAACAAAAATAACAATTGAGGAAGTTAAAAGGCTTGCAGGATTGTCAGCGCTTGAATTTACGGACGAAGAACTCGCATCTTTCGTTCCTGAATTTGAAAAAATTATTGAACTTGTGGACGAAGTGAAAAATTGCGATATTGGAAATGCACAACTTGAATATAACTCTCACAAACTCAGTGAATGTCGCGAAGATGTGGCAAAAGAAAGTTTGCCACAAGAAGAAATTTTGTTAAACAGTCCAAAAACAAAGAAGGGCTCATTCTGCGTGCCTAAAATGTTGGATTAAGGAGGGGATATGAAAATTGATGAATTATCACTAATAGACCTTAAAAATGCTATTGCCAACAAAAAAGTAACTTCTTATGAAGCAACGAAATTTTATATTGAACAATGCAAAAAACACGCAGACTTAAATGCCGTTTTGGAAATTTTTGATGATGCTCTTGACAACGCAAAAGCAATGGATGAAAAAATTCAAAACGGATTTAAAGGTAAACTTGCTGGTGTGCCGGTCATAATCAAAGATAATATTTTATATAAAGGTAAAAAAGCAAGTTGCGGTTCAAAATTTTTAGAAAATTATGTTGCGCAATACAATTCTACAGTTGTTCAAAAAATGCTTGATGCAGGGGCAATTATTTTCGCAAGGTCAAATATGGACGAATTTGCAATGGGTTCTTCAACAGAAACATCATATTTTGGCATAACGAAAAATGCACTTGATCCCACTCGCGTGCCGGGCGGTTCAAGCGGTGGTTCTGCAAGCGTTGTTGGTGCTGGACTTGCTCCGGTAGCTCTTGGAACGGACACAGGTGGGTCAATAAGACAACCAAGTTCATATAATGGCGTTGTGGGAATTAAACCAACTTATGGCAGAGTTTCAAGATATGGAGTCATCGCTTTTGCAAGTTCAATTGAACAAGTTGGTCCAATAACTAAAAATGTTAAAGACAATGCGTATATGTTGGAAGTTCTTGCAGGAAAAAGTGAACATGACGAAACTTCTCTTGTCGAAGAAGTGCCAAACTATCTTGCTTCAATCAAGGGAGATATTAAAGGACTTAAAGTTGGTGTTTTGAAAGAAGTTGAAGAAGTTGTCGAAGGTTTGGAAGTTGAGAAAAGTTATAAAGAAGCTCTTAGATTTTTGAAAGATAACGGTGCAACTTTGGTTCCTGTTTCAATTCCAGATTTCAAACTTTCTCTTCCTTGCTATTACATCATTGCACCAGCCGAAGCAACCAGTAATTTGGGAAGATTTGATGGCGTTAAATATTCAAAAAGAAGTGCTGATGCAAAAAATATTGACGAAATTTATTTCAAAAGTCGTTCGGAAGGTTTTGGAAAAGAGGTTAAAAGAAGAATAATGCTCGGAAACTTTGTTTTGAGTTCGGGGTATTTTGATGCTTATTACAATAAAGCAAAAAAATTACAACAAAAACTTATTGCCGAAAGCAAAGAAGTTTTCAATAAATGCGATGTTATTGTGATGCCAACCACCATTGGAGAAGCCTTCAAACTTGGTGAAAAGAGTGACAATCCAGTTGAGATGTATAAAGAAGATTTGTTCACAATTATGGCAAACATTTTGGGCGTACCTGCCATTTCATTACCTTTTGGGAAAGGGAAAAGCGGACTTCCTCTCGGACTTCAAATTGTCGCTGACAGATTGAACGAAGGAGTTCTTTATAATGTTGCCGATTTCATCGAGAGTAAAGGAGGAGAATATGCAAGAGTATGATATTGTTATTGGACTTGAAGTCCACAGTGAACTTAAAACAAATGCTAAAGTTTTCTGTTCTTGCAAAAATCAATTTGGCCAAACACCAAACACAAATTGTTGCCCTGTTTGTGTTGGGCTTCCTGGTGCTCTTCCCGTTTTAAATAAAAAAGCAGTGCAGCTTGTTATCAAAGCAGGTTTGACAATGGATTGTGAAATAAACGACATTGCTGTTTTTGAAAGAAAGAACTATTTTTACCCTGACCTTGCGAAAGCATATCAAATAAGCCAACTTGTCAAACCAATTTGTGTTGGTGGACATATTGAACTTAAAAACAAAAAAGTTCGACTTAACCGTATTCATTTGGAAGAAGATGCTGGAAAACTTGTGCATAGCACTGCGGCAATTGGAACTTTGATTGACTATAACCGTGGTGGCGTGCCACTTATGGAACTTGTTACTGAACCTGATATTTCAAGTGCAGAAGAAGCTGTGGAATTTTTGACAAAACTTCGTCAACGCCTTATCTTTGCTGGTGTTGCTGAATGTAAAATGGAGCAAGGCGGAATGCGTTGCGATGTGAATATATCAGTCAAAAAGAAAGGCTCAAACAAACTTGGTGAGAGAACAGAAATGAAAAACCTTAACTCTTTCAAGAGTGTTTATCGTGCCATTAAATTTGAAACAAACAGACAAATTGAAATTCTTGAAAATGGTGGAAAAATAATCCAAGAAACAAGAAAATGGGATGACAATCATGGCAAGAGTGTTTCAATGCGTAAAAAAGAAACTTCTTCTGATTATCGTTATTTTCCAGACCCTGATATGCTTGCTGTGGAAATTTCAAGAAAAGACGTTGAAGAGATAAGAAAAAATCTTCCACTTATGCCAGAAGAATTAAAAGCCAAATATATGGAAGAATATGGATTGACAGAATATGAAAGCGATATTTTGACCAAAGAAAAAGAACTTTCGGACTATTTCAATGAAATAATAAAAAATGTGGACAATCCAAAAGAAGTATCCAACTGGATTTTAACAGAAGTTTTAAACAAAGTTAAAGATGGAGACAATGAAATAAAGGTTTCACCAAAAGAACTTGCCGAACTTATCAAACTTGTTGAAAAAAAGACAGTGACAAGAACAAATGCAAAAGAAATGCTTTCTCGAATTTGGGAAAATGGCGAAAAAATTGAGAATTTGGTTAAAGAATTTGGCGGAAGTGTTGAAGATGATATGTTAAAAACAATTGTGGAAAACATTATCAAAAACAATCCAAAAGTGGTGGAAGACTATAAAACTTCTCCAACTCCTGAAAAAGTTTTCCGTTGGTTTGTTGGACAGGTAATGAAAGAAACTCGCGGAAAAGCAAATGCATCAAAGGCAGAAGAATATATCAAAAAGTTAGTGAAATAAAGTGTAAAGAATAAAATCTTTACACTTTTTTCTCATTTTTTTTCATTTATTTTCTATTTAATCATTATTTTCCAGAATGCGGACTTCTCTTTTTAATCTAATGGATAAATTTATTCAATATTTGACCTAACAACTTTCAAGATCGTGTCAAAAGAGTCTTTGTCTCTTGATTTTTTGTTGACGATTTTGCGGACACCCCAAAATATATAAAACATTATTCCTGCTCCCAAAATGATTGCAAACAGATATAGACACATATTTGCAAACCATCCGTTGTTTAGGTTGAAGGTTTCAAAAAAGTAGATTGGACTTATTTCAAAAGGGGAGATGTAAAACATGTTAACTCCACCTTTATCTTTCAAAGCCACATTGAAAATTTGCGCAATGCAACAGCAAATCAAAAAAATCACCACGCCTTTAAAAAAGTCATACCAATTTTGTCCAGCACGACCGCTGAAAAACAGATAAAGCCCAATAAACACCAACGTCATGTGCCAGACATATGCGTGCAGAGTCAATGTCCAATATTCATGATTAAGCCCACTTGGTTCGGCAAAGGAAATTGCTCCGCCAAACAAATTGAAAATAAACATAAAATTATATACATAACTCAACACTTTTTCATTTTTAATAAACAAGCATAAAATGCAAAGATACATCGGCACAGAACATAATTGAAAAGGAAAAATCCACCATGAATATTCGCAATCTTTCATAACATAGAAATAAAAAAGTTGTTTATAGATTTCTGTCAAAATCAAAAATCCACCGACTACTCCCAAAACAATTTTGTTTTGTTTTTTATTCGTCTTTCGCAAGAACCACGCCAAAAGCACGGAGACAATCAACCCGATTATCACAAAGGATATGTGAAACAACCCATAGGATTGTGGAGGAGTCATCTCCCACGCTGTCCATTTGAAAAAACTTTGCATATAAACCTTCCTTTTTTAAGGATATCACAACCTTGAACAAGATGTAAAGAAATTATCAATGTTTTATTTGATATTAAAAAAATATTTAAATTAGATATATTAAGTTTTATGTGGTTTTTATATTTTATGGAATGTATAAAACGATGTTTTTGAGTTGTTGTTCTTTGTGATATAAATAAACCAATGAGAACAACAGGCATTGTCGGCATCAAACCTTACGTAATTTCTCTATAATTTTTTACGTACGTCTATCTAAAACAATAAAAAAGAACATTTTTAACATGTTCTTTCTTTTAATTTTCTTTATAAAGACCTAAAAGATAATATTCTGCAACCAAACGAATCAACTCTCCAGATGTTGGCTTATCATCTATTGTATAAAGCGGAGCTTTAAACATTTTATTTAATTCCATGAAACTTTTTGTTTCTGCTGTTGTATCTATTGCATGGCGAATACTTCTTTCAATATTTCCACTTTTTTCTAATTGAAAACATTTTGAAATTTCAACATAAAGTCCTTTACATAAATTTTTCAACAGTTCCGGACGCTGTATCACAAGTTCAATTCCACAACAAAGATAACTAAATCCAATCAGATCACATCTGATTCCAATCCTTATTAAAGTTAATTTGATAATTTTTCTCATTTCTGCCAATTGATTTTTATCCATTTTTTTATCTCCTTTTATTTTTATTTATATTTTTCATCAAATTCTTTTTGTAAATTTTAAAATTTTTTCATCCTTTTGTAAATCACTCCTTTCAATCTTTGTGAATAAAAAACGCATATAGATGATAAGTATCTATCAAAACAAGCAAGATTTTAATTAAAGATATAACGTTTTTATTTATTGAGATTATATATAATCTTCTGAAGATTTTCTAGGAGTGTCCTTTTTCAAGGACATTTTTATTATAACATCTTTGTGACAAAATTCAAAATAATTTTACAAAATTTCACAAAAATTTTATTATAATTTTTTAGTTTATAATTGTATCTAAAAACAATATATTATGTTATTAAAATATAATTAACACAAATATTTCTAAATATAGTATTGTAGAATATTGTAAAAAATATAACAGTAAAAACTTTCTATTAACATAAAACATTTGTTGAAAATCCTATAATATCGTTTTCTGTTTGACACAAAAAACTAAAATAATTATAATTATCCTTATGTATATTTTATCACAAATCTCAGTTGCAATCGGAATGATCATCGACCTTTCTGGCAAACTTATGAAATCTAAAAGGCTTTTACTTCTGTTTATGGCAATAGCTTCAATTTTTTATTGCATTTCTTACGTATTGTTGTCAAGTTATTTACCTGCAATTATGCAAATCTTGCTCTTAGCTCGTGCACTTTGGTATATGGTTTTGGATGAAAGAGAAGTCCCAATCAAAAATTATTTTCTACCTTTTTCTTTAATAAACTCACTTTTTGTTGTTGCGCTTATCTTTTTCTGGGAAAATATAATGACTCTCGTGCTTGTTTTTGCTATGTTTATTTTAACTTTTTGTTTAATATTTAAAAATCTCGTCTTTATAAAAATATCGCTTATAATAAACTCCATACTTTGGTGCACATATAATTTCACCATACGAGGTTATGTCAATATGTCGGTTGATTTAATTTCTATCGTACTTTTGCTTATTTCTCTCTTCATATATGACATCCTGCCAAGTATAAGAAAAAAGAAAAGTTTTGAAAATAATTATGACATCAAAAAAATAATAAAAATTTGCAAAAACAATTAAAAAAACTCTGTGTTTTTCACAGAGTTTTTTATAAAAATTTTTATTTATATCTTTTATTTTGATTTTTATATATCAAGGTTGAATTTTTTAATAAATTTTGCAATTTTTCACACTTTTTTGCTTTTTGCCATATTAATTTATGTATTCAAATTTTTCAAGGAGCAAATATGTCAAATGAAATTTATTACATAGGTGGAAACGATGAACATGGAATCAATCCGCCAACATACGGCAAAAGAACGCCGGTTGTTCCGGGGTTAGAGCGTCAGATATATGAAAATGAATTTAATAATGCTGCAAAAAATTATTTTCTTGAAGCGTGTCTAAGACAAGGGTTTTCGGTTTATGATGTCAAACCAGAAGATAGTGATGTCAGCATCTCCACACGCGTGACAAGAATAAATCGTCAAAATCTCACCGCACTTGTCACCTTTGCATATAACGCATATGGCGAAACTTTCAACAGCACTTCTGGAGTGGAAGTTTATTATTCTCTCACCAATCCCGAAGTGACACAAAGTCAAACTCTTGCAAATGACATCTATCAATATATCATCCAAGGGACATCTCAAACGGGGCGCGGTGTCAGAACTTTGGACGTTGGAGTTTTGTCTTCTGTGAATTGTCCATCAGCTCTCATTGAGGCAGGGTTTATGACCAATCTCCATGAAGCACAATTGATGATCAATCCACTTTTTCAAACAGAAGTGGGTGAAGAAGCATGCCAAGGTGTGTGCGAATTTTTGGGCGTCGACTATGTTGGTCGCGACGATTTGTCAGTTTATCCAACAATAAGAAATGGTTCAGCGAATAACTTTGTCTTTCTTTTACAATTCATTTTAAATCACCAGTATGGCACAAGTCTTGATGTGGATGGCATCTTTGGAAGTAAAACCAAAAGCGCTGTGGAAACATTTCAACAAAACAACGGACTTACTGTCGACGGTATCGTCGGACAAAACACATGGCGAACTCTTTTAAATCTTCCAACCTATCCAACATTGGTGCAGGGCAGTTCTGGTGCATATGTCACTTTCATGCAACAGCTTCTTGAAAGTTTTCTCATTCCTGTGGGGACCATTGACGGAATTTTTGGTTCAAAAACTCTTTCCGCTGTCAAACAATTTCAAGAAGAACAAAATCTCACTGTGGATGGAATTGTTGGCACCAACACTTGGAACGCACTTACTCAAACTCCTTGAAACATTTTTATTTAACAAAAAAAACTATTAGTTTTTTAATAGTTTTTTTATTTTTCCAAATTAGTTTTTTCAAATTTGTTTTCAACGATATTTTTGATCCAATCTGCACGAGTGTTGATGTATGTCTTAAACATTGTTGCGTCTTCTTTTGTCAAAAGAGGTTTTCCGTCAACCGTCATTTCGGTGTAACTGTCAACAATTTTATTGATTTTTTTTGATCTAATGACTTTGTTTAACCCCTTCAAAAATTCGTTGGCGTCATCTGGAAAATATGTGACGATATATTCAAGATTTTTGTCGCTAACTATGCTTGAATATCTCTTTGCAAGTTCTTCCACCGGGATTTTGCTCTGTTCTTCTTTTTTACGTAAATAATCTTTATCAAACTTCAAAATCACTTCCAATTCTTTGACAGGCGGGATATAATCCAATTTTGTCCTTATCAAAGAGTTGAAACTTTCACCATAATCAAAGTTTGGAGCATAGTTCAAATATTTCTTCTCACAATTCACAACAATTCCACTGTTTATGTCTGTAAAGTCACAATCACCCAAAAATTCTCTCAAAAGAAACGATCGAACAATCCGGCTTTTCACATTCTTCATATTTCCATTTGGTGAGAAATGAAAATCTTGAGCACACTTGTTTGCAAAGAACTCCACACTTCTTATCCAATTTTTCACCAACAAAGTCTCTCCACTCACATACTCTTCTTCTTTCATTCGATTTATGTTCTCTTCAAAAGAAATAAGGTTTTCGCCGGTGTAATTTCTGTATATTTCAACCCATTCAAACTTTCCATCAATTTTTATTCTTTTTTCTTCTTTGACAGGCACTTCAATTTCTTCCGCTCTCAAAAAATCGATTGAAACAACTCCCACAGGTTTTAAATTTTCTACACTTCCTGAAATCTTAAAGTTGTCGATGATTTGAGGATATTTTTTCGCGTCAAACTTCACCAAATAATTGAAAGAAGTTGGCATTCCAAGAACCATTGCAATTCTCATAGCCATGTTTTCTGCGACTGCTGAATATTTTGTATATGTTGGCTTGAAGGTTGCCGAAATTGTTTCTGGCAAATTCTTTTTATCTACTCCAACAAATTTTCCTGCCTTATTTTTTTTGTAAATAAATTCATCATAACATGTCCAAACGCAAGACTTTTCTCCTCTTCGAACAGACTTTTCAATCGCGTCAAAAGAAAGATTTTTTGTTGAAACTTGTCCCCAGACATTTTGACTTTTTCCGCCAGACATTTCCCAGCCTTCAACATCCAAATTTATTTCCAATTCTTGAATTTCCATTTTTTTGTCCTTTTTTTTACTTCAAACCATTATACCATTTCTTCTCAACAATTTCAATAGTTTATGTAAAAACAATAAAAAAAGACAGAACAATTTCTGCCTTTTTTTGTTAGATATCCTTTCGGCGATAATCCACTTCAACAACATTTTTGTCTTGTTTTTTCTTCATATCGTGGTCGTTCCATTTACGAACAATAAGTGTGGTCAAAGGTGTCAAAATCATCATAACCAACTGTCCTACAATCAGATAGATTGCAAACAAACTTGTATACATAAAGGTGAACACACCATAAATCAACGCCATGACAACATACATAACCCAAGACTGTTTTTGTGCAGGTGCGTTTTTGTTTCTCATAAGCCTGTTTGAAAGCCACATTGACAACACGCAAACAAGCACAGCAATTATTGTGAGAATATAATATCCATTCTGTTGATTTTCAATGTCTTCAAGTTGTGAATTGTTTTCAATAACATAATCAAAAATTGACTCTTCATATGAGTATGTGTCTTCCACTTCCTGTTCTTCGTCACTGTAATAATCGGACATATAATCCACAATTTCACTCTTTGTGAACAATGGACTTGTTGGAGACTCAGATTTATATATGTTCTTTATCCACAAAAATCCTTCTTGGGTGTTGAGATAATATTCTCTTACAGCGGTTTCAGCCAAAAGTACAAACTCATCATTATAACCGGTTGAGACGTAAGCAATTTCTTCCAAACTTTCTTCGTCTGCTGTTGTGACAATTTCGTTTTCGTCATCATCTTCTTCAATAACATATTTTGCAAGAAGATTATAAACTTCTTCGTTTGAAGATGCAAGTTCTTCATCAAACAAAACTGCATTTCCAAGATTTTCAAAAGTTTCTCCCTCATCTTTACTAACTTTCAATTGCATATATTGAAGACCGTCATCAGCTGTGTAAATCTCAATTGAAAGTTGATCACTTTCGGAATCATATTCTTCTTCCAAAACTTGCAAAATGTCACTGTTTTCGTTTAAACTTATCACATTGGCATAAATATTCTTCATGTTTTGATATTGATTTACGATGTTATAACTTGCCACTGATTGCAAAGAGTTCCATAATGTCAAAAACACTGTAAATTGCAAAATCAACATTATAAGCATTGGAAGACAACTGCTGACCATGCTGAATTGATATTTTTTATACACTTCATTTGTCTTCTGTTGCATGAGGGCTGGATCGTTGCCATATTTCTGTTTAATTGCATCCAACTCTGGTTTCATTTTGGCATTTATGTCGTTGTTTTTCATGGTCACTTTTTTGTTTATTATGTCCACAAGAGAAAACAAAAATCTGACGATCACAGCAATGACAATGACTGCCAAAATATATGTCCCCATTCCATTTTTGAAAGCATTTAAAATGTTTTGCCAAAAACCTGTGGATTGAGTTAATGTCACGAGGTAGGTGTTTATAAAATCCATATGTTATCTCCTTTTATGTTGATGGGAATGGGGTCATATCCTCTCTTCTTTTGCCAAGGAACACATCGACAAAGTCTTTTCAACCCCAACCAAACACCTTTAAAAATTCCAAATTCTTCCACCGCACCAATCATATAGTTGGAACACGTCGGCGTGAACAAGCAAGAGTGAGGAATCAATGGCGAAATGCACCATTTATATAAATATATTGGAAACAATAAGATTTTCTTAAAGAGATTTTTTCTTTTCATATTTCTCAAACAATATTTCAAGTTCTTTTTTCAAATCTAAAAAATCAAGACTTGTGGCATCTTCTCTTGCCAAGACAACAAAATTGCAAAAAGATGGAATATTCATTTTTCTGACAATTTCTTTCATACGTCTTTTCAACTTATTTCTTTTGTTGGCTTTTCCAAGTTTTTTGGAAATCGAAAACCCAATTTTATATCCTTCAAATCTGCTCTTAACGACAAAAAGGGTGAAATTTTTTGTGTGAACTTTCTCACCCTTCTTATATATATAATTGAATTGGCTATTTTTCTTTAATCTGTGGTCCATAAAAAACCTTTAAGCAGAGATTTTCTTTCTTCCTCTGTTTCTGCGTCTTTGCAAAACATTTCTTCCGCCTTTTGTTTTCATTCTTTCACGGAAGCCATGAACTTTTTGTCTTTTTCTCTTTTTAGGTTGATATGTTCTTTTCATAATTTTTCTCCTTAAACTCGAATTGTAAAAGTGTTACGTTTGATTATACAAAATATATTTTTTTTTGTCAAGGCGATTGAAAAAATTTTTTAAATAATTTATTGAATATACTGAAATTTTGTCGATTTTTTTTAATAATTTAAAATAAGATAAAAAAGAAACAAAAAATCTTTCAAAATAAAAAAAATCTATATATTTTTATAGATTTTTTATTTTTATTTTATTTTTCTTATCCAATCATTCTGACAGGTAAGATGAGATATAAAAATTCATCGCCTTCAACAGGAACAATGACACATGGATTGGCAGGTGAGTTGAAACAAATTTTGACAAACTCATCACTGTTCACTTTCAAATTTTCAATGAAATAACGCGCATTAAACGCAATCAAAAGTTCTTTGCCAGAAGTATTCACTGACACATTTTCTTTGATATTTCCAATTTCAGAATTGGAAGTTATGCACAAATTTTTCTCTTTGATCTCAAACTTGACACAATTTCCTTGTCCAACCTTGGAAAGAAGTGAGGCTCTTTCCAAAGCATCTTCAAATTGAACTTTGTTTATGATGCAAATCGTTTCATAGTTCGCTGAAATGATTTGTTTGTAATTAACAAAATCTCCTTCAAGAAGTCTTGTAGTCAATTTTGTGTCACCAAAATCTATCATCAAAGAACTTCTGTCCACATAGACATTGATGATTTCATCACTCTCATCCAAAAGACGAGAAATTTCATTCAAACTCTTGGAAGGAATGACAATGCTCATTGTCAAATTTGAAGAGATGTTTTTCTTGACTTTTGCCAAACGATATCCATCAAGTGCCACAGCATTGAGAGTGTTTTTGTCGATGTCAAAAAGCACACCTTTAAGAATTGGGCGACTGTCATCCACAGCAACAGAAAAAATTGTTTTGCTGATTACTGTTTTTAAATCTTTTTTTGTAATTCCAAAACAATCCAAACTTTCCAATCTCTTGAACGATGGATATTCCAAAACATTATAACATTGAATGATTGATTGACTGTCGTCATATTTGATTATCATTTGATTTTTTTCATTGAGTTCAATTTCAATCATTTCATTTGTCAATTTCTTAACAAACTCAGTGATAAATTTGCCAGGAACAACCGCTTCCCCTTCTTCTTTGATGTTTGCCCTAATTTTCTTTTCAATGGAAAGTTCTGTGTCTGTTGCACTCAATGTGATGCGATCATCTTCAGCAACAATTTTGATGCCTTCCAAAATTGGATTTGTTATCTTGTTTGATATTGCTTTGCTTACACTGAGTAAAGCTTCCGAAAGGTCCACTCCATGACATGAAACTAACATTTCTAAATTCTCCTTATCTAAATTTTGTATCTTTTGAACATGAGAATTATAACACATTCAAAAAACAAAGTCCAACAAATTTGACCTATTTCAAAATCTCATTTTTTAAGATTCTTCACGCGCGCACTTTAACTTTTTTGAAATCATTAATTATATAATAATATTACTTGTTATCGCTGTGGAAATGTGGATAACTAAAAGCAAAAAATCTAAAAATACCATATATTGTGAGAAGAAAAATGAAAATTTCAATATATAGAAAATTTTTAAATGAGATTTATGTGGATAAAAATGTGTATAAATAAGGTAAAAAATTCCACAAGTTCACATTTTTTTAAATAAAAAAAACTTCTAAAAATTTTTTAGAAGTTTTGTAAAATATTTTTTTTACATCATCAAAGTGTTTTTTATGTCATTGATAAGAGTTTGTGTTTTCTTGTTTGTTTTCAAATCTTGAGTGATTTTATCTCTTGAATGCATGATTGTGGTGTGATCGCGTCCACCAAAAATTTTTCCGATTGTTTTGAGCGGTGGATCCAAAATTTCACTGATGAGATATATAGCAATCATGCGTGGTTCAACAACTTCTTTATTTTTCTTTTTGCCGGTGATGTCGTTATACGAAATATTGAAATAGTCGCAAACAACAGAAATTATTTTGTCTGTCGTGACGTCATTTTTGAGTTCTTCTTTTTGGTTTGAAAAGATATCTTTCACTTCTTCCATAGTTGCAACTTTTTTGCCTGTGAGAGTGGCAAGAAAATATACTTCAGAGAGTTTTCCTTCCAAATCTCGAATGTTTGTGTCGACATTTTCTGCGATGTAATTGATGACTTCATCTTCGGCATAATATTTTTCTAATTGACTTTTTTTGTGAAGAATAGCAATCCGTGTTTCAATATCTGGTTTTTGAATGTCGTGAATCAATCCCATTGAAAAACGAGAGCGGAGTCTGTCTTCAAGAGTTGGGATATCTTTTGGAGGTCGGTCAGAACAAATGATAACCTGTTTGTTGGACATAATAAGTTCGTTGAAAGTGTTGAAAAATTCTTCTTGTGTTTCTTTTTTGTTGGCAATATTTTGAATATCATCCACCATCAAAACATCAAGGTTTCGATATTTTCCACGAAATTCCATAATTGATTTTGTTTTTGTTGAAGAATAAAGAGAAGAGATATAGTCATTTGTGAATTGTTCACAGGTGACATATTTGATTTTAAGTTCAGGCGAAAATTCCCAAAGATAATTTCCAATTGCGTGCAAAAGGTGAGTTTTTCCCAAACCAACACCACCATATATAAAAAGCGGGTTATATCTTTTTCCTGGATTTTCAGCAACAGTTCGTGCAGCGGCATATACAAATTGATTACTCTTTCCAACAACAAAATTGTCAAATGTGAATTTTTCAATGAAAGGATTTTTTTCTTTTTGTGAAGGATTTTTATTTTCTTCCACTCTGTTTGTCTTCAAATATTCAATCTCTTCGTTTGGATCAAGAACGACAATCTTGAGTGGCTTGCCAACAACTTCAAAGCAACAATCACCAATTTTGTCCAGAAAATTTCTTAAAATTTGATTTTTTGCTGAAACAGATTGTGCTGCGATGATAAAATTGTCGTTGTCATCAATTTCAATTGGTTTAATTGTGTTGATCCAAAGCATAAAAGAAACGGAAGAAATCCGAAGTTCCAATTTTTCCAAAATTTGTTGCCAAAGAATGCTTATTTCTTGCATAAAATTCTCCTTGAAGTTTTTGATTTTAATATGAATATATTTTAAATTAGAAAAAATAAATTGTCAAGCAGTTTGAAATATTAAAAATTTGTGATAAAATATTTTCATGAATGTTCGACAACTTGAAATTTGCAATTTCAGAAATTATGAAAAAACAAAATTGGCTTTTGATGAAAAAGTCAATGTTTTTATTGGAAAAAATGCTCAAGGAAAAACAAATTTGCTTGAAAGCCTATATTATTCATGTATTGGAAAAAGTTTTAAATCTTGCAAAGACAAAGATCTCATCCGATGGGGTCAAGACAGCGGAAAAATTGACATCATCGTCAATAAAAAATATCGCGATGTTGAAGTGGAAATTGGTTTAAGTAGATTACAGAAAAAAAGTGTGAAAATCAACAACCTTCCAATAAGAAGAATTGGCGAACTTATTGGAGAAATCAACATAGTCTTTTTTTCTCCACAAGAAATGAAACTTGTTCGAGAAAGTCCAGAAGAAAGACGTAAATTTATGGATGTCGACATTTCTCAAAACAATAAAAGATATTTTTATCAACTGTCGAGATATGAAAAAATTTTAGCGAACCGAAACAAACTTCTCAAAACATCCAACTCAATTGAAGTTGTCAAAGAAACTGTGGACATATGGGACAGAGCGCTTGTGACATCCGCCAAATTCATTGCTTTTGAAAGAGCAAAATTTATCTCACAAATTTTGCCATACTCTCAAAAGGCGCACAGTTTCTTAAGTGGTGGAAAAGAAAACTTGTCGCTTAAATATCGTTGTGGATGTTCGGTGGCACTTGACGAAAATTTTGAAAAAAACATGATTTCTCTTTTGAAGAAAAATCTTGAAAAGGACTATAAATTTGGATATACAACAATCGGGGTCCACAGAGATGAAATAGACATTTTTTTGAATGACGTTGAAGTGAAAAATTTTGGTTCGCAAGGTCAACAGCGGACAGTGGCACTTGCCTTGAAACTTGCAGAACTTGAAAATATGAAAGAAATCAACGGAGAATATCCAATTCTTCTTCTGGACGATGTTTTTTCAGAACTTGACAGCGAACGTCAAGCAAGACTTCTCAAATTTGTTGGAAGAACACAGACCTTTATCACTTGCACAGATGAGAGAAAATTGGATGGAAAGATTTTTAAGATTGTGGACGGAAAAGTTTTTGAAGATAATGTTTGATATTTTCTTGCAAAATTAAACAAAAATATATTAAAATAAAGAAAAGTTGTATACAAATTTGCAGGAAAGGAAAAATTTATAAGATTGAATCGTCTTTAATATAAATCAAAAATAAAAAATCATTTTTGACATAAAGTCAAAAAAAAGGAGAAGAAGTTTTGGAAAATTATATTGTTTGGGGCGGAGCGGCCATTTTGGTGATTTTTTTAGGATTGGGTTTTCTTATGGGAGTGTGGAGAGGACTTAAACGTTCAACATGTCACATCTTTTTCTTTATTGCAAGCATTATTTTGGCGTATTTAATCACAAAAGTGGTGACAAACGCACTGCTTGGAATTACGATTGCTTATGGAGAAGAGAGTTATTCTTTGAAAGATTTGATTTCTCAGCTTATTTCCGAACAGTTTGATTTATCAAGTTACAGCAGTGTTTCAACCTTTATTGAAAACTTGCCGGCGGCAATTTTAAGTCCAATTGTCTTCATGTTTTTGGTGATCGTGGTCTATTTTGTCGTTAACTTGATCTATCATTGCGTTGCTTGTTTTTGTTTTCGAAAAAAGAATGTAAAACAAAAACCTCGCAGACTTTTGGGAGGCCTTTTGGGAATTGTTGAAGGTTTTGTTTTTATGATTGTGCTTTTTGCGCCAATCACAGCTCTGACAAATTTCTATCAAGATCTGTCCACTTCTTCAAGTGAAAGCACGGAAATTTCCAGCGAAAATTCTTTTATGACAATTGACGAATATATTTCACTATATGTTCCACAAACGGTGAACGACGTAATTACGGCGTATAACAATTCATTCTTTGGAAAATTGGTCAATTTTGGCGGACTTTCAGATGTCATTTTTGATGGACTTGCAAACGTTTCAGTGAATAATGAAAAAATTGTCATAAGAACGGAACTTTTGAACCTTGCGGAAATCTATAACAACGCCGTGGAAATCTATGGCGAAATTTCAAATTCCAACTATGACATAAGCATCACAAATTTGAAAGACAGTGTTGAAACTTTTGTGGATAACGGTCTTTTCAAGGCGGTTATTGCTCCAACGATTGTTGATTACATTAAAAACTACTCTCTTTCAGACGAAAACACAGATGAAAATTCTAGCTTTATGCAAGTTTTGGAAGACTTGATTGCAAACTTGAAAGAAGTTGTTGTGGAAGAGGGTTTTGACGGATACACATATTTCAGACATGACATTATGCAAGTATTTGAAATTGCAAATGATGTGTTTGAAAGCAAAATTGTTTCAAAGATTATAGATTTGGAAGAAAAATCCGTCATCAATATTTTGGAAATAGTCAACAACGAATCTGTGGAAACAATCGCCACAAATATGTTGACTCTCAACATTGTTCAAGACTCTTTCTCAACAATCATAAAATTTGCAAACACACAAATTGAAAGCTTGTTTGAAAGTGACGAAACAATCGGGCTTAATTCAAACATAACCGACACAGAAAAACTTGTCAGCGACATCTTTGAAATCCTGAACGAAATTTTGGAACTGTACGATCATATTGACATTATAAGTCTTTTGGACGGAGATATTTTTGAAATTCTTTCACAAGCTGAAGATTTGAGTTCTGTGCTTGACAGCTTGGGAGTTGTTTTTGACAATGTGAGAGAACTTGAATTGTTGGTTCTTGATGAAAACGGCACAACAGTGTATGTTTTTGACAACCTTTTGAAAACCTTTGAAATTTCATTGCTTGGCGATGAAGTTCAAACAGAAAGTGGCAGTGAAACTTTGGACACATACACCAAATTCTTCAACTTCATAAAAGAGCCAATCATGACAATTTTGGATTTGGAAATTTTAAGCTCTGAGAATTTTGATGAAGTGTATGAAAGCATTTTGGATCGATTGAAAGAAAATGAAGATCTTTTTGCAGAGCTTCTTATGCCGTTCTATCAACTTAAAAATGCGACCTTTGATGGCGAAACATCTTTGAAAGAATTGGTGTTTGACAGTATGATTGATGCATTGAAAGATGTGATCAGTGAAGATATAATTAACTTTGATGCTGTGGAGAACACATATGAAAGCTGGAAGAGCGAGCTTGAACTTTTGGGCAAAACATTGAACGCGTTGAACTCTGGCGAGATTGAAAGTGGAACCGAAATGACATATCTTGAATACATCCAACAAGATTCTTTTGACATGAACACTCTTTTGGAAGCAATACTTGAAGGCACGGATGATGCGTTTACAAACATTTTGACACCAATTTTTAAATCAAGTTTGTTCTCACCTTTGGTTGAAAGCGTGTTTGAAGAGATTGACAATCAAATTTTCAGCTTGACAGGTGTTAATCCACAAACATCTCTTGACAACTTGAAATCGACAATCGAGGGCGACAGCGGAGTGATTGAAACATTGAAATCTCTTTTGGAGACAACTCTAAATGAGGAAAATATGAGCGAAATCAGTCTTTCAACAGTCGGCAAAATTTTGGATATTCTTCAAAACAATGCAAAATCATCTGGAAATGAAGGAAATTATGACGGCGTGTTCAACAACATCTTTGTCAATTTGGTTTGGTATTTGACAGGCGATGACATAAGTGCTGGAGAAATATATTCCAGTGAGACAAACAAGAATGAATACACAGAAGAAATCAAAGCGCTTTTGAAAGAGAATTTGTCAATAGATGAGATTGATTATTATAAAATTAATTTTGAAAGTGCAATGTCCGGAATTGAAGATGTTGTTAATCTTGCACAATCACTTTTGGAAAATTTGAATAACTTTAATTTCTCAGGCGAAAGTGACATCTCCACTTTTGTGGAAAAACTTGAAACAGCAATTGGAGAAACTTCGGCGGAAATTATCGAAAAATTGGCATCTATAGTTGACCAAATTGAAGATAAGTATGATTTCATTGACGAGTCAACAATAACAGAATTTGGAGATGAAATTGTTGAACAAATTAATGACACTTTCGATTCAGATGTTGCTCAGGCGATATGCGATCTTCTTGGACTCAAATCAATTACACAAGCTTGAGAATAAAATGAAAAAGTTGAGACTGAATTCTCAACTTTTTTGTTCTAGAAAAACTTTAATAAAATTTTTTCGTTTAGCAAGATCTTTAATAAAATTAATTTTTGTAAAAAAATACATGTTGTCGATTTGATTTGAAAATATTAAATTATGTGATAAAATATTTACATGAACTCATATCACATTCCAATCATGGTCAAGGAAATTATTGACGGCTTGAACATCAAAGAAAATGGAATATATGTCGATTGCACTGTTGGCGGAGGCGGACATTCTTTTGAAATTGCAAAGAGACTGAAAGATGGACATCTCTTTTGTTTTGATCGAGACCAAGAAGCAATTGACTTTGCAAAAGAAAGATTGAAAAAGTTTGGTGACAAAGTGACTTTGATTAAAGACAACTTCAAAAACGCACCAACAGTTTTGGAAGGGAAAAAGATTGACGGATTTTTGGTCGATTTGGGCATCAGTTCTCACCAAATTGACGAAGGTGGACGCGGTTTTTCTTTCGTGCGTGACGGCGAACTTGATATGCGTATGGACAGAGAAGAAAAAACATTGACAGCACGCGAGATTGTCAACACGTTTTCATATGAAGAGTTGGTCAAAATTTTTCGAACATATGGAGAAGAAGAATTTTCAACAATCATTGCAAAAAACATAATCAAAGAGCGTGAACAGGGAGAAATTGTCACAACCTTTCAACTTCGAGACATCATTGAGAGAAGTTTACCAAAAAAAGTGGTGTTCTCACGCGGTGGAGCATCCAAAAAAGTTTTTCAGGCTCTTCGAATTTATGTCAACGGCGAACTTGAAAAGTTGGATGAATTTTTGACAAAGATGATTGGCTTACTCAACAGTGGCGGACGCGGTTGTGTGTTGACTTTTCACAGTTTGGAAGACCGAATTGTCAAAAACGTTTTTAAACTTGAAAGCACAAATTGCATATGTCCACCGAAAACGCCGATTTGTATATGTGGCCACAGAGCAAACGTCAAGTTGGTCAATCGCAAACCGATCATTGCATCGGTTGAAGAGCAAAAAAGCAACTCTAGAAGTACAAGCGCAAAACTGCGTGTGGTGGAGAAGATTTAAGTCATTATGTGAAAAGGAGAAGAATATAATATATGGATCAATCGAATCAAAACAAAGGAATTTTTGAGTCCAATGTGGAAGTTCTTGAAAAAACAACGGAAACAACTCAAGACAAACTTGTTGAAAATGAAAAAGCAGAAGTCACCGTTCAAAACGCACCGCCTGCCAATGAATCATATTTAAACTCCTTCAAAGACATGACGATTGCCGACCTTAAACGCGAAGAAGAAGAGAAATTTAAGGCAGAAAGGGACAGGCTTATTCAGGAACAATTTGAAAAAGAACTCAAAGAAAAGACGAAGGCCAAGCAAGAGAAAGTTCAACAGACAGCAAAAGAAGAGAGCAAGAATGTTATTGAAAAGCCCAACTATGACTTGATTGAAGAGAACAAAAAAATTGTCAAGCTGTCAAAGAAAACTCACGAAAAAAGCAAGAAAAAGACTGCAGGAATTGTTTTGGCGTGCGTTTTGGGAGCGAGTGCGGTGGTTTGTGTTGCCAACACCATTGTCATTGACCAAATGAGTTCAAACTATGTCCAAATTGATGAAACATATCAATTCAACTTGGCAAAATATTTGAAAGACATATACAATTTGGATGTGACTAAAGACAGTATGCAGGTGATTGAAACCTATCCTGACGAACTTTTGGACGCAGGAGATGTTGGCGAAAGTTCAAATTGGTTTGACAGAATTTGCAATTTCATAGTGGGGATCTTTGGAGGTTAAAATTGCAAAAGGTCTACACCCTACACTCAATGCAAAAAAGGATAAAAGCAATTTTGCTTGTTGTCCTTTTTCTTTTTTGCAGTTTGATTGTTAGGCTTTTTGTTGTTCAAATCATAAATGGCAAATCTTTGCAAATCAAAGCAACTGACCAATGGACTCGCGATCTTTCACTAACTGCTCCACGTGGAGTGATTTATGACAGCACAGGAGACACTCTTGCAGTTTCTTACACAACGTATGACATCTATGTTCGTGGAAGAGAAGTGACAAGCGCAACGCACACAGCAACCATACTTTCAATCTTGTTAGATCTAGACTTTTCTTCAACTCTTGAAAAAGTTATGAAAAAGGATGTGTCGGAAGTTCTTCTCAAAATGCAAGTTGACGGAGATATTGCTGAAGAAATCTATAACGCCAACCTCGACGGAGTTTATATCACCGAAAACGTTGGGAGATATTATGTCTATGGCAACCTTTTCACGCAACTGTTGGGATTTGTTTCGGTGGATAATGTTGGGCAGGCAGGCTTGGAAGCATATTTGAATGAGTATCTCACCGGCACAGACGGATATTCTTATGTGCAAAGTGATTTGCAAGGTAAGGAAATTTCCAGCACCATAAGATATTATGTCAGCGGAACAGCTGGTGACGATGTCACATTGACAGTCAACAGCAAAATTCAAATTATTTTGGAAAGAATTTTGCAACAAGCGTATGAAGAACAAGAGGCAAAATCGGTGACAGGAATTGTCATGAACGCACAAACAGGCGAGATTTTGGCAATCTCAACCAAGCCAAGTTTCGACCTTAATGATCCACCACGCGACGACCTTGAAACACTTTTTGAAGAAATGAAGATGACTGCCATCACGGACACATATGAACCAGGTTCCACTTTCAAAATTTTGACACTTGCAGCGGCGCTTGAAGAAGGCGTTGTCACGCTTGAAGACACTTTTTATTGTCCGGGATATAGAATTGTTGACGGGCAAAAAATCAAATGCTGGAAAACGATCGGGCATGGCAACCAAACTTTGGCTGAGGCTTTTGCTAATTCTTGCAACTGCTGTTTCATAGATTTGGCGCTTCGGCTGGGTGTTGACAAATTTTATGAATATATGGAAAAATTTGGTTTGGGACAAAAAACGGGAATAACTCTCAGCGGAGAAAGTTCGGGCATTTTGATGGAAAAATCGCAAGTCAAAACTGTGGACTTGGCACGCATGGGTTTTGGGCACGCAATCGCAGTGACTCCAATTCAACTTTTGTCAATCGTTGCGGGCATAACAAACGGCGGAGTGTATAACACGCCGACAGTCATTCAAAAAATCACAAATGTTGACGGAAAGACGACATACACTCCGTCGACAAGTTCAACAAGGCTCGTTTCTACACAAACAAGCGCTATTGTCAATCAACTTTTGCAGTTTGCAGAGAACAAATCAGGAGATTACACTTTTGTCGAAGGCTATAATGTTGGCGGAAAGACAGGCACAGCGCAAAAGTATGACGAAAACGGGCAGATCGCAAGCGGAAAATATATTTCAAGCTTTATTGGAACATATCCAGCAGATAATCCGCAATATATTTTCATGATCATTGTCGACGAACCAAGCGCAGGAGTATATTATGGTTCTCTTGTTGCAGCGCCTTATGGAAAAGAATTTTTCTCTCAACTTTTTGAACTATATGACATTCCAAAGGATGATCCAACCGTGGTGGTGGAGCAAGTGATCATGCCACAGGTGACCGGCTATTCTCTTGCGAATGCTGTTGCAATTCTTGCGCAAATTGGACTCGAATATGAAATTGACGGCGAAGGCGGAATTGTCCTTTCGCAACTTCCGCCAGCTGGAACAATTTTAAACAGAGGCGACACGGTGTTGCTGACAACATGAAAACTTTCATTTTAGTTTGATTGACAAGAAAATTGAAAATGATATAAAATATCTTCATGTGGACTTGGATTATTGTTGGAATTGTCATAGGGCTTGCAGTTTTGCTATGCTTTTTACTTGCTATAGCAAACTTTTCCTTTGAGAATTTTGAAGCAAAATTGAAAGAATATTCTGTCAAAAGAAACAGTTATGGCATAACCACTCATCAATATGTCGACATGTTGAACAAAAACTATTTCAACGGTAGGTTGAAGATTGCCAAATGTGCGCGCTTGAAAGATCATTATTCTCGCGGGATTGTGGCACTGTCAGAAGAAACGATGAACTCCAACAGTCTGGCAAGTTTGGCAATTATATCTCATGAAATGGGGCATGCTCGACAGGACGCCAGTGGTGACTCTTTGGAAAAGCATTGGCGTATGCGTCGCACAGGACGAATTTGTGGATTTTTCTTCATGCCACTTCTCATTGTTGGCGCCGTGCTTTGTTTGCTTTGGGTGTTTGAAGTTCTTTCAAGCATATATTTTCTTGTGGCAGGAGTTACTTGTCTGGCTTTGGCGTTATTCATTTTCATTTTCGCAATAATTTTGAAATATAAAGAAATCAAAATTGAGAAAGAAGCGTCAGAATTTGCTATTGAATATTTGAAAGAGATTCTTTTGGATGACGAAATTCAGGCATGCAGAGATCTTCTCAATTCTGCAAAATTGACCTATTGGGCGGGGCTGATTCGCACTCTTCTTTCATGGACAATGCTCACCGGCAAGGATACAATGTTTAAATAAAAAAAAGACCTCAGTCTTTTTCCGTGAAACTCTTGCAAAAATGTTTTTGTATACCGTTTGACATTGGCTCCCCGTCGCCTTGTGAAACGTCAATCACTTGTTTGTTGCAATTGTTTCCATTTTCGTTATATAAACATTTTGTGCAGTTGCATCTCACACCGCTGTTTAAATTTTCTTTCATACAAACCTCCATCTATATTGTCTGTTAAAATTTTTGTTTTATGCATAAAACAAAACAAAAAAACATATAAATAAATGTAAAATTTGTTGACATTTTTTGTTTTTAGGTCTAAAATCAATAATGTAATAATCAAATTACAAATTTTTTAAAAAGGAGAGAAAAAATGGCAAAAAAATCTGATTATTTTGGAATGGGATATCTTGTCAGCGTCATCCTTGCAATTATTCCGGTGACATCTTGGATTTTGGGAGCAATTACAAGATTTTCCGAAGGAAAAATTGTTGCAGGACTGCTCAGACTTATCTTAGGCTGGAACATCATTTGGATTATTGACTTAATTCTTATGATCGTAAGCAAACACATCATGAGAATTTTGAACATCTAAAAAAAGAAAACCCTCAAAACAGAGGGTTTTTTATTATCTTCGCAATAAACAACTTGACAAAGAATTTGAATACATCTTCAAAAATAGAGATTGTGTAAATGGTAAACGAGTTCATACCACACTTTATACAAGAAGATATAAATAAAAAGGATTAGATTTAATTCTAATCCTTTTTTTCTTCATCTATATCTTCATAACACCAAACTTTTTTATTGCAATTAGGACATTTTAAATGTCTTTTTGTAAATGTATGCAATGAAAAAATTATTTCTGCTTTTGTAGGCTTAAAATTTTGACGGCATTTAGGACAAATATAGTAATAATATTTAATTGCATAACAAGATACAATCAATATGATTATAAGTGATATAATTAATAAAATAGCAAAAATAATGGTTAAAACAAATTCGTGAAAGCTGGCTGATAAGACAGTTCCCAAAATAAAAATTGCCATAAAGATAATTGAGACAACAAACATTATGTTAATTTTATTTTTTCTTTTCATTAAAATCTCTCCTATCTTATCTTTAATTTATAAAAATTATATCATAAAATATAAGCATTTGTCCATTTTATTCAACTTTTGTTCAAGTAAATTACTATTTTGGTATTGGCGAACTACGAGAGAGTTCATTCATTTTTTTATGCCATTTTTCTATAATTGCAGTGTAGTTGGTAGCAAGACAAATCTTAGAAAAAGTGCGGACGCTGTGTGATTTAATTTGGTGGCCATCTCACACTGTCCAACGAGACTGTTTATTTTTTGTCAAATTTGTGAAAATCAAAACTTTATCTTTTCCGAAAAGTATTTCACAAGCTCACAGGTTTTCAAACGAATTTGTTGCATACTGTCGCGGTCGCGCACCGTCACGGTGTCATCTTCAAGGGTGTCGAAATCAACTGTCACGCAATAAGGAGTGCCAATTTCATCCTCACGGCGATATCGCTTTCCAATTGATCCGGCTTCGTCATAGTCACACATAAATTCTTTAGACAGGAGAGCATAGACTTCTCTTGCTTTTTCGGACAAGGTCTTTTGAAGTGGAAGAACGGCAACTTTATATGGTGCAATGGCTGGATGTAAATGAAGAACAACGCGTGTCTCACCATTTTCCAAACTCTCTTCATCATATGCCTCGCACAAAAGTGCCAAAGTAAGTCGGTCCGCGCCGATGGAATATTCAATGACATTCGGCAAAAATTTCTCATTTGTGACAGGGTCAAGATAGAGCATGCTTTTTCCGCTGAATTCTTGGTGACGAGAGAGATCCCATGTGGAGCGGTGATGTATGCCATTCAATTCTTGCCAACCTATTGGGAAGAAATATTGAATGTCGCACGCAGCTTTGGCATAGTGAGCAAGTTTGTCGTGATCGTGGAGACGAAGATGATTTTTGTCAACTCCCAAATCTTCAACAAACTTCATCGCTTCTTTTTTATATTCTTCATAGAAAGCCAAAGAGTCGTATTCTTTGCAAAACATTTGAAGTTCCATTTGTTCAAACTCAATTGTGCGGAAAAGGAAGTTCCCCGGAGTTATTTCATTTCGGAAAGATTTACCAACTTGGGCAATTGCAAACGGAACCTTGGCACGGGCACTTCTTTGAACATTGAGAAAATTGACATATTCGCCTTGACAAGTTTCTGGACGAAGATAGACAACATCTTTTTCTCCTTCCACTGTGCCACGAGAAGTTTCGAACATAAGTTTAAATTGACGGATGTTTGTCCAATTGAAATTTCCGCAGTGTGGACATTTGACCTTGTGCTCGGCGATATATTTTTCCATATCCTCATTGCTCATGCCTTCGGCAGAAACAACACCTTTGGAATGTTCTTCAATCAAGTTGTCGGCACGAAAACGTTGTCTACAAGATTTGCAGTCCATCTTTGGATCAGAAAAGCTTGTTGTGTGTCCGCTGGCTTCCCAAACGCGCGGATTCATCAAAATGGCAGCGTCCACGCCATAGGTGTTTGGACTCTCTTGCACAAACCTTTTCCACCAAGCACGTTTGACGTTGTTTTTAAGTTCAACACCAACAGGCCCAAAATCCCAAGTGTTTGCAAATCCGCCATAGATTTCGCTTCCCGGAAAAACAAATCCGCGTCCTTTGCAAAGGTTGATAATTTTGTCCATTGTTGCTTTTGTTTGCGTGTTTGAAGTTTCTTTTTTCATATTTTTTCTCCTTTTAAATTGCTTTCGCATAGAAAATAAAAAAGCCCTATGCACCATTTGCATAGGGGCGACTGTTAAACCGCTGTTCCACCCTATTTCGTGAAAACTCACCTCATTGAATGTCTTTACGCCGACACGCGTTCGCTGTTGGAGTTGCCAATTCCGTCATCGCTATCTTTATTATACTTTAAGAAACAAAATTTTGTCAAGTAATTTTTTTCGTAAACCAAACAAAAAAATTAAAAAATTCGCAAAATAAGTATTGATTTATTTCTAAAATTGTTGTATAATCAAAAAATCAAGGAGAAAAAAATGGAAAAACAAGAAAAAAAAGAAATTTCAGTAGCAAGAAAATTTAACAATTTAATTGCGCCAATTCAAGACTCCAATAACGGATCTTTAAGGATGTTTGCTGCGGAGATAAAAACTTTTGGATACACTTCTCATGAGAAAAAGGGAAATCATGATATCTATTACAACATCATAAAAAAGTACGACGAAAATTATCAGCCAGAGCGATTGTTTCAAGCACTCTCTTTTTCTAAAGAAGGAAACCGATTTATTATTTCTTTGGATAAATATAACATCGGTTTTGGAGGGCAAAAAACATTAAGATCAAAACAAGTGTTGACAGCAGTGAAAGAAAAGGAAGGGTATTATTGTTCATATGACATTTCAACATACAGAAAAAATGTTGGAACGGCAAAAATAGTGACCAAGACAGAGCGCACTCTCACTTTTCCAATCGACAAAGACAAAAAAGTTGGAGAAGTAAACCTTCGCTTAACAAAATTTGAAACTGACAAAAATGGAAGAGTGTTATAAAAAAAACGCTGAAAAGCGTTTTTTTTGTTGAATAAGATTTTTTGAAAATTATACTTTATATTTTTCCATGTATTCTTCATATGTCATCTGTTTGTCGATGATTGTGTTTTCGTCCACAATGTCAATGATTCTGTTGGCGACCGTTTCGATGATTTCTTGGTCACCGGTGGCAAACAACATGGAGCCCTTAAAGTTTATCATTCCTTTGTTGAGAGAAGTGATGCTTTCAAGGTCAAGGTGGTTGGTTGGTTCGTCAAGAATAAGAAAATTTCCGCTTTCAAGCATGATTTTTGCCAACATACAACGCACTTTTTCACCGCCAGAAAGAACACTCACTTCTTTCAAACTTTCTTCACCAGAAAAGAGCATGCGTCCCAGCCAGCCTCGGACATAACTTTCTGTTTTATCCTTGGAAAACTGCCTAAGCCAATCAACGATTGACAGGTGACAGTTGTCGAAATATTCGCGATTGTCTTGTGGGAGATAGGAACAATTGATTGTTTTTCCAAATCGGAAAGTTCCACTGTCCGCTTCTTCTTTGCCAGCCAAAATATTGAACAAAGTTGTCAAGACAAGAGAATTTGATGACAAAAAGACGATTTTCTGGTCTTTTTCCACGGTAAAAGACAAGTTTTTGAACATACCTTTCTTTGAAAGATTTTCCACTTTCAAAATTTCTTTGCCAATTTCTTGTTCAAACTTGAAATCGACATATGGATATTTTCGTGAAGATGGCTTGAAATCATCCAATGTCAACTTTTCCAATTCTTTCTTTCGACTTGTGGCTTGTTTTGATTTGGAAGCATTTGCAGAGAAGCGTGCAATAAAGTCTTTGAGTTCTTTGGCGCGTTGTTCTGCTTTTTTGTTTTGATCGCGTGCCTGACGAGCCAAAAGTTGACTTGTCTCATACCAAAAATCATAGTTTCCCAAATACATATTGATTTCACCAAAATCTACATCGCAGATGTGAGTGCAGACTTTGTTCAAGAAATGTCGGTTGTGCGAAACAATGATGACAATATTTTCAAAATCCAAGAGAAAATTTTCCAGCCAACGAATTGTTTTAAAGTCCAAATTGTTTGTCGGTTCATCCAAAATCAAAATGTCTGGATTTCCAAAAAGTGCTTGCGCCAAAAGAACTTTGACTTTCAATTTTGCGTCAAGCGAAGACATGAGTTCATAGAAATATTTCTCATCGACGCCCAAATTTTGAAGCAAGGTCTTTGCTTCACTGTCCGCTTCCCAACCACCGAGTTCGGCGAATTCTGTTTCCAATTCTCCTGCGCGAAGTCCATCTGCTTCGGTGAAGTCAGCTTTGGAATAGAGAGCATCTTTCTCTTTTTGGATTTCCATAAGTCTTTTGTGTCCCAAAAGAACGGTGTCCAAAACGGGTTCGTTGTCATATTTGTTTTGGTTTTGCTCCAAAACGGACATACGTTCACCAGGTGTGATGACAATTTCGCCGGTGTTTGGCTCGATTTCACCTGTCAAAATTTTCAAAAAAGTCGATTTGCCAGCACCGTTTGCACCGATTATGCCATAACAATTCCCTTTGGTGAATTTCAAATTGACTTCTTTATATAATGTGCGTCCGCCAAAAGAAAGCGAAACATTGACTGCTTGTATCATCTTTTCTCCTTAACATTTTCGGTTTTTGTTTTCTTGATTTCTTCGCGAAATTTCTTTATTTCGCGGTCTTTTTTGATTTTTTGCGCATTTTTTGCATTTTTTTCGATGATTTTTCGGTTAATTTTGAGATTTTTTGCGTTTATCAAATTGTTTTCAGCATCAAGTGCATCTTTTTCCAATTTGCGATTGTTGTTGGTTTCAAGAAGTTTTTGTTTTTGAGAATAGGAAACTTTATATTTTTTCTCCAAGTCACTCAAAACTTCATCAATATTGAAGTTTTCTTCAAAAAGATTGTCAAGAAGTTGCCCAAGAACAGGGTCAAGATTATAGAGTTCTTGATAAGAAGCTGCTTCATCAAATGTAAAACTTCGAAAATCTTTCAAAATCATTTCTGTCAAAACAATTCTCATATTGAAATATAAATGAAGCTTTTCGGCAAACTTTTTCGAAAATTTCTCATCAAAATCGCATTTTTTGACAATTTTTTGACAATTTTTCAATGAAATTTTGAAATGCTTTTTAATTTTTTTCTTCTCTTCATTGATGAAATGTGGAAAAATGTTTTCTTCAACCATTTGCGAAAGGGTCAATTTTTCTTTGATGATCTCTTTGGTTAAAGTGAAATTTTTCGGCAACGGAGAAGATCCCGACAATCGATAAATTTTGGCAAGCCTTTGATTTGTCAGGTTGAGATAGTTATAAATATCAAAATTCGTCATTTTCATGTTTTTATTATAAATGATAGAGAAGAAAAAGTCAACCCAAAAGATATTTAAAGTTGAACAATCTTTATTTTTTGTAAATTTGACAAAAACAACTTTAATATTCAAAAAAAATAAGAATAAATGCTTAAAAAATAAAAAACAACAAAAAAAATAATAGAAAAATAATAAAAAATAATAAAAAATAATAAAAAATGATAAAAAAGTGGTAAAAAAATATTTTTTGATATTTTTTAATTTTTTTCTTCACATATTTTATCTTTTGATATTATGGAATTTTCGAGATTTTTGCGATATTTTTTATTTAATATTTTTTTAAAAAAAATAAAAAAACAAAAAAGCTGTAAATTTTGTCAATTTGCTTGATAAAAAAAGATTAAAAATGTTACAATATTTTTGTTAAATTATTTATAATAAATATAAAGAGTTGAGGTGTTTGATGAAAAGAAGAAGACAAGTGCTTAAACTTTGGGTGGCAGTCTTGTTGACATTTGTTGGCATTTTGGCAATTGCCGGTGGCACTGTGTTGGCTCTCTATTTCATGGGCAAACTTTCGGACGAGGTGGTTGAGCCGGGAAGCAACTCGCTCAGTTTCACCGAATTGGATGAGAACGAAATGGGATACCTTGACTTTTCAATCGATGACACTTATTATTACAACGTTGCCGGCGACTTTGAGATGACAATCAATTGTTCCACAGAAGGTGTGACGGTGACAAATGTGACTCTCAGTCTTGCGAACTCTATAAACGACTCAACTCTTCCAGCTGGATACATAACAGACGGCATCATCACGATTCCACAACAAGTGACACTCAACGAGTCTTTCACTGTGACGGTCAACCGACTTGAAGATTACACAGTTGTTGGTGGGGTTTCAATAATCACGGCTGTGTCTGATGGATACCTTGCAAACAGACTTACGGCAATCATCTCTGTCGACGTGCCTGCAACAAACATTGTGGCATATGTCAGTGGTTCTTCAAACACAGAAGGAACGCAAAATGTTGTGATTGGAACAGATTTCTATCTTGAAACAGAATTCACTCCAACGGCAAGCAAATATTTGTTCTCTGACACAACAACCGAAAAGACAATTTTTTATGTTGTTCCAAACAATTTGGAAATCGACTATGAAACAGGAAAATTCACCGCAAACACAAGTGGAACATACACAATTCAGGTGTATGCTTTTTCCAATTCTTATTATCAAAAAGTTTTTCTGGACGCGAACGGCAATTTGGACGCCGAAGAACTCAACAATGCTGCAATCACATATTTCAACTCGAATCCAGAAGTTTATGTTTCCACCACTGTCACCATTGAAGTGGGCGATGTGGAAGTGACAGATTTGCGCGTATCGACAAATTCTTTTGATGTGACTGCTGACACAAAATATGTTCTCACAGCCAACTCAACAAACGGAAATGGTTCGCTTGGTTTGAGTGTGCTTGTTGGAGTTGACAATTTCTCTTCTTTGTATGGAAGAGCGGCAATCAAAGTGACAAGTGACGACATCACCATTGTTGGCGGAAAAGTCATCAAAGTGACTGTGGACGAAACAGGAAGTGTGCTTGAAATCACACAAGAAAACTATGACAGCACAAAAAGTTATGTTTCAACTTCAACAGAGATCTATTACATCCAACCAAACACTTCACCAAGGGAATATGCTGACTATTATTGGCAGATAACTTCCAGCGAAGAGTGCTCTGTGACAACAAGTGTCAACTATTTCTATCAAGATTCTTTTGGTCAATGGCAGATGTTTCTAGGTTTTGAAAACGAAAAAACGATCACTTTCAATGTGACAGTAAGCACAAGTGAAATAAGTCCTTCTTGGCTTGACTCAGACATTATTTTGGAAATTGATTACACTCAAGAACAAGAGACAATCAAGGCGGATGTTGACTTGTCGACATATTTGGCTGAAGTGAGCTCTTCAAACATATACACAAGAGTGGTCTATTTCCTTTTGGATGACAGCACTTCGGACACCGGTTCCCTTGACAACAGCATCACAGAAATCTTCAACGTCAAAGCGGGAGTGACATACGGTGGTCTTTCAATTGGAAACACATACAACACATCGGGCAGTTACACTCTTTATGAAATTGAAGGCACAGTTTTGACAGCACTGAAAGCATATTCTTCAGGTTCGGTCAAAGTTGTGGCGGTGATTGTCAAGACGGATGCCGACGGCAATATTGTGTATGACGAAGACGGCAAGTATATCATAATCAACATGTCTCGTGCAAAAGTTGTGACAGTGAACAGTTTGCTTTCCATATATAATATGTCAGCAACCTTCACTCTCACAGAAGAAGAAGAATACAGAGTAGAATCAAATACGGGGATAACATATTATCTTCCTGCGTTTAATCTCAACGAAGACGGCTCACAAAAAACAATGATCTCTTTCACTTTGGAATTGACTGTCAACACTTCCACTGATGTTGAAAACTTGATCACGGCATATAGGGACGGAAACTTGACAGTGGATTGCTATTATGACGGAGCGGTTGTTGAATACATCACTTTGGAATCTTTGACACATCAAAGCACTGAAGGGAATGTGGCAACTTTCACAGGAGAACTGAAAATTGACGAAACTTATTGTTTGAACAATCGTTCAACTTTGCAACATGGCCTTGAAATATATTTCCGACTTACTTACGACAACGGAACAACAGAAAGAACTTCTTTGGTGACCAACGCGAACAATGCAAATGTTTATACAATTGTTTTGTATTCTCCTGTTCCAACTGCTTTGACAGGGGCTTATGAAGAGACTGAAGAATATTTGAATTCCGTAGTTTCTGCAACCGTCACCACCAGTGGTGTGTCAATCACTTGGGGCAATAATAACATTTCTTCCATCGACGCTCTCAACCTTCTCTTGACATTCACAATGACTGACCAATATGGTTTTACAATCGATCCAAATGACGGGCTGTATGACATTCAATTTTCTGAAAACAGTTCATCAACCAATGTTTTGGGCTTCAACTCTTCCAACAATGCAATCATCAGTTTTTCTGCTGGAACAGAAGTTTCAACACAGTTGATTGTCAGCATTGTTGACCAAAAAACAAACAGCACAGTCACGGGTGACAATTTGACAAAAACAATCAATTTTGAAGTTGACAGTGAAGGCGTTTCTTTGATTCGAATAACTCCATCAGACGAAATTCTTTCATCGGGCGGGTATGGTTTTACCGACGCTTTAAGCACATCCGCTGTGACCATTTCAAGATATGTCAGAAGTGGAGACACTGAAACTCTTGCAAACATACTTCAAGTTTACACCGGCACAACGAGTGGAGGTTCTCTTGTCGAAAGTCTTATGTTCCAGCTGAACTTGTCGCGATATTCCAGCACAAATCAAGCCCAACTTTTGAAAATGGTGACATTCTATGACTCCAACGGCGGTGTAATCACCACCTTTAATGACAACACTGCGATTTCTTATATGACTTTCAACGGCGTCTTCAAAGAAGCAACAAATCTATATTTCACTGTCACAAGCGCATCAAATTCAAGCCTGTTCTCCATTGAGTTGACATACACTTGCATGCCGTTGTTAACCATGACAGACAGTTTCTCGAATTATTCAGAAGCATATGCGAACTATTTGGTTAGTTCTGAAAATGCTCTTGTGGCAAGTGTGTTTGCGGATGAGTCCTATCTCCTTTCAACATATCTCCCGGTTTCATACACTTCAACCGTAACACAAACAAGCGGACTTTGGAGTTGGGTGAGTTCGGGAAATATCAGCATAACCAGCAGCTCTGACGACACAAGCAATTCGATTTTCAATTCCGAAACAAACATTTTGACACTTTCAATTTCTGGCACTAATCTCTATCTCAACATTGATGCGGTTTATCAGTTCACGACCGCAAGCTTTACGCTTTATTTTGGTGTGAGATCAAGTTATGCGTTGAGCATAACTGTCACTCTATACATTAATCCAAACATCATCATTGAAGAAAAAGTTTCTTCTTTGAGTTCAAGTGCTTTTGTGAACTTGCAGAATTTTGGAAGTGTGACCGACAACTTCAATTTCTATAAAGCGACATCCTATATTGCCGGAACTTTGACACCAATCAGCGATTTCTATTCTGGCACAAATTTGTCGTCAAGTTTGACTTTCACCAACACAAGCAATGATATATATTTGAGCATAAGCAACGGAGCATATTCTCTTGCAACAAACGGCAACCTGGAATTGACTTTGACACAGCAATTAGAGCAAACTTTCCAAATTATATATAATGACACCACAATCGACGCCATTCGCGTGAAGGCGGTCTATGATGATAACGGACAAGTCACAGATCAGCAATTTATTTTGTGCACTGCATCAGAGCACGCCGAAATTTCCGTTCTGATTGGATATGGCGAAAATGAACAAAGTGTGATCGAAGCCATTTTCGCAGACGGAGAAGACCTTCAAATTGTCACATACAACGGAGAAAAATATCTTCTCTTGACGAATGGTCAAACATACACCTTGATCAATGGTTTTACAATCTATTCACGCAGTGGAGATTTGTATGATGCAAGTGGCGGCGGAATACTCACCAGCACAGGCAGTTTCATAAGTTTCGACAACAGTGTCACAATCAGCAATTCAGATGAAACAATCAAAATCACAATCCCAATTATTGTCAGCATGCTTGGCGATAAAATTTTCGAATATGGCGAAGGATTCAACACTTTCACAAATGAAGACGGCGAAGTTGACTTCTCGGTGCTTTTGGGAAATCAAACATCTTTGACAGACAATGGAGTTTATGCCACAATTTCTGCGGGCACAACAACCACAATTCTTCACAATTTGAGTAAAAATGCCGACACTTCCGGAATTGGAATTTATTATCTAAATGACAACATGGGCGTTTCTTGGTCATTCAGTGCTTCCATTGTCAGCGCAACCGGCGTTTTGAACGACGCAACAGTTTCACTTCTCAACATGGTGAGTCTTGATTCAAGTTTGAATGATGACGGAGAGATTGAAATCACACTCAATCACCTTTCAAACAACTATACCGACGTCTATGTTGTTGTGATGTTCACCTTCACGCGAAACATTTCTTCGGACTCTTTGTCGATCTATCTGCGTTTGAAAGTTGAAACAAGTTTTGAGGCAGGTTCTGTGACATATCCATATGCTGATTCTGCTGAATATCTCGACGAAAAATCGGTGTATTATAGTGACGGCACATACACAATCGATCTTGAAGAAACACTTGACAGTTCAAACAGCAAATTCACAGAAGAAACCAAACGATTTGGCGATGTTTCAATTGAAGATGAGAAAATCACAAGTGTATATCAAATCACATCAATAATTGTTGGCGGCACATCCGTTTCAACTGGAAATTATTCGACATATTTCGACTATACAATAGCCGACACAATCTTGACAATCACACCAAAAACATTCAGCACAATTCAAATTGTTGTGCAGAACTCTTTCTATTATGACGGCGCGCTTATGATTGGCAGTGAACTTTCATACACATTCATCTTCAATCAAAGTGTTTCATACAACCACTCAATCACGCAAGTCACAACAATAACGGAAAACGAAGAAAGCAAGAAAGTCGAAACACCTTTAAGTTCGACAAATGACATCTATGACATAACTTTGCAAGCGGGAAGCAATGAAACTGAATATGTCATTCAAATCATCTTGAACAGCGCAACAGTTGACTCTTTTGGTGTGAATATGACGGGAGATTATGAAGATGCTCTTCAACAAAACAACGGAACGTATTACACTCTCACAGACAACGAAGTTTCAGGTGCAAACGCTGGCACAAAAACACTGACAATCACACCAAAAACTAGTGTGGACAAAGATTATGTTGTCACAATCATCATATACACCGATCGCGTTGTTTGCGTTCTCAACATCACTGTGACGGGAATTTATTCATACGAACTGAATAACATTGAACTTTCGGGCGGAAACACTTACAATTTGATTAACGAAAACAACGGTATTTTCAAAACATTGGAGGGAGAAAGTTTTACAATTGCTTTGAGCGATCAATATGATGAAGAAACAAAAGCTTCTCTTGAAAAACTTTACATTTATAATTCAACCACAATTGAATTTGCACACTTGACAGAAGACACAACTTTCATTTTTGATGTTACAATTAATGAAGGCAGGGACGATAAATACACCTTCACAATTGAACTTGTGGTCAAAGAAAGTTTAGATGACAGACAGAGAACTTATCAAGATAATAGCACAAGTTATTATTCTGGAGCGACAATAAATGTCGACATGAGCACTTTGTTGACAGCAATCGATCTTTCAAGTGATGACGTATATTCCAACGGAACAGGCAACGGAACAGGATTTGCTTTTGACACAGGTGGATCGACAAGCGCATCATTCACGGCACAATCGGTTGGCTTGTCGACAGTTTGCTATACAACTCTGACAATTTATTATGTGTTTAACGGAGAAGCGCTTTATCAAATCACTTTAAACTATTATTACACTGCTCTTCCAAATGTTTCTCTCTCAGTCAACTATCCACAACCGGACGGAGAAAACAATGCAACATACACAATTGTCACCACATCCACAACAATGGATGCAGAATATTTGCAAGCAACAACAGAAGGTTCTGTCACAGTGAGCGACTTCTTCACCAGCACGGCGGACCTTGCAAAGGGAACTCGTGTTGCGGTTGGAACTCTTGTAGAAAACATAACGCCAACTTGGATCGTAAGCATAGAAACAATTTCCAATTTGACAGTCAACAATCAGACAAGTGGAACAATTGAAAACCCTAACAGCGATCTTACGTTCACCTTGACAAATGGCGCAACAACAGGATATGTCACATTCACGATCACAGTCAACCTTGTTTCAGTGAGCTACACCGTTGTTGTGACCAGTGCGTCGATTTATTCCTTTGCAAACTACATTCCAGAGATCGACAACACAGGAGAGGTGATCTATGCAGAAGATATGGCAGAATTGTTGGATGACAACGACGATGACAGTTCTGTTCTCAACATCTTCCAACAAGAAAGAATTTTGAACTACACTCTCCGCACTTCCGGAACATATTATTTGAAATATGTTAAGTCTGAGACTGATTTCAAAATCATCACCATTTCGGGCACTGCTGGAGAAAATGTCAACAAAGATTTGGGCTTCTCACTTTCGGGATACACCTATGACGGAACATATCGATATTCGAGTGGCAGTGATGTTTCGACAAAATTGGATGACTCGGAAATTTATTCTTCTGCACCAATTCTTGTGGCGCGCGTTGTGGTGAGATATGCCGACGGCTCAATCATCGTTCTGTCAAAACACAGTGGCTTGTCGATTACGTATGATTCCGAAAGTCAAGACAATTATTCTCTTGTCACAACCACAGACACTTTGCAAACAGTTAATTTAAGTTTTGGAACATCGACGGACACAATATTGACGGGCACATATTCCTATACTCTCAAACTTGACTTTGCTGTTTCTGGCAATGCTGACAGCGCGACAAACTATACCACATACAACATCAACGCCGGCACTTCAATTTCGCTTTTAAGTGACACACAATCAACGTTTGGCATTCAATCGTCAAAAACGGGAGAATATTATTCCTCAAGCGACATTTCAAACAACAATGCCACGTTGACTTTGCAAGTGTATGGTTTCGCAACTTTGCCAATTGACACAGCTGCCACAATCAACAACATCCAAGACAGCGCATCACTTGATAAAGTGGCGGGCGCAATTCACAACTATTTAGTTTCGACAACATACAGTAAGACTGACAATTCTGGCAACACGCAGTATTATAAATATTACACCGGTTTGACTCCAAGAGCGGGCGGAACAATCAACAGTATAAGCGGTGGAATAAATGAATATGACTATATTGTCATTGAAAACAACGGAAACGATTGGACGATAAGGGCTCAGGGCGCAAACAATGACGGAAACTATGTGATGATATTGTTGACATACAGTGTTGAATTGGGAAATGAAACAATCACATCGTCGCACAACCTTCTGTTCTTTGTTCAACCAAATTCCACGGTTTCATATTCGTCTTCGCCAACAAATTCAGCAGCAAATGTTTCTGGAGATTCAACAAAGACCAATGGTGAACAAACCTATGTTTCCAACGAACTCACTCCTTATGAAATCAATGAAAGCGATTTGGGAAATGACGGCACTTTGACAATTGATCTCTATGATGTGATTTTTGCTTATATGCGTGGCAGTTCTTCCAACCAAATCAGCACCTTTGACAGTTGGACAATTTCATTGAACGAAACAATTGACGGCGCAACTTACAACAATGAGTCGTATATCAATTCAAGCAGCACCAATGTCTTGACACTGGGCAGCAGCAGTTGGGAAAAATCAAATGATAGTGATTATTATTCAGCTTCTATAACTTCCAGCACCGATTCATTGGAACTGACATTAAGTTCTTCCAACTTGGGCGAAAAGTTGTTCTATGTTGAGTTTGAGGATCCATTTGGATTTATCGGACGGTTCTATTTCAAAGTTGTTTCTTCAGACAATCCAGAGATTTACAGTTTGACATCCACAACTTTGACAGAAGGAAGTTATCTCGCTTTCGCATCTCAATACACCACCATGACAACAGCAAACATAAGTGGTTATGACACATACTATTCGTTCAATTATTCATACAGCGGCAGCAACAACGACGAGATAGAAATAGCCCTAGACACGAATACAGTTTCCATCAATTATAGAATTCAATTGACATTGCAAAATGCAATGACTGTTAGTTCAGTCGAAATTCCAGCCAATACAGTTTTGGAAAGAACTGGCACCGCCGCAAACATCAGCACGGCAACGATTGAAATTAATGGAGAAAATACCGAGTGGACATATTATGACAGCAATAATGCGGCTCAAACGGTGACATTGACTGACGCTCAATTGATGAGCGCTGGAGCGACAGTGCAATTCTCAATGACTATCTATGACAACATCACTCAACAAGGATCAACATCATTGAGTTCAACTGTGCTATACACATTGACATATGCGGATGAAGAGCAGGCAATTGCATATGAAATAGGCAATAGGGTTTCAAATCCTGGAATAACCAACAATATTGAGGATGGCATCAATGACAATCCTGAACTCACAACTGTCATTTTCAGCGGATTGACAGCATATGCGTTTGACACCAATTCGGCAATTGATAAAACTTCTTTGGAAGAACAAAGTCTTTATTCAAACATTGGCAATTTGAAAGTAACAAAAGTGACATTCACATATGACAATGGCGAGATTTCTGACACACAAGAAGTTAAACTAAGCGGATTAAGTTTCTTGACAGCAGAAGGTTTGTCCTTCATTGATGAATATGGCGCCGAAACCGAAGGTTCCGGACTTGCAAATTCTGGAAATACACTTGTTGTTCCAACATTCAAAGGAATTGACTTTGGCACAGGCAATCTTTTAACCGGAGTGATTATGACCGTGACAATTCAAGACACAAGCACCGGAGAAACTTGCGAAGTGACAAGAACGGTCAACATTCAACGTGCTGTTTCAACATCCGACATCTTCACATCGACGGCAGTTTTGGACGGAGAGTCGGTTTCTGGAAATGTTTCAGGCAGTCTCTCTGGGTCACTTCTCAATGACACACTTGAAATCGACCTTGAAGCAGGCGAAAGCATGACTTTGGTTGTGCATAACGAACAATTGGAATATGTTAACGGCAACTATTATTTCTCAACTTCGGACGAAGCAATTTCCACAGGAAAGACATATTACACAATTTCAGACGGAGTTGCAACGGCTGTCACAACTCCACAACAAAGTTTAATGTCGTCATATTATGAATTGTTCACACCAAACTATGTGACAATTTCCAACCAAGGAAGTTATGCAGTCACCGAATATGTTGGAATTTCGGCAAGCATGGCAAGCGGTGTGTTGACAGAGAACTTGGAAGAAGATTCAGAATTCTATGTTTATGTATACTCATACACCACCGCTTCCAATGACAAGGGTGTTTCTGACGCTGTGATTTACTATAATGGCACACAATTGACAGTTTCCAGCGATGGGGAAGTGACACTTACTTCCAACGATGAAGAAGTGACACTTACAATTGCAGAACTCGACAATGATGCACTCACACTCAACATTGAGAACACATCGGCTCTTACAAACAATCAAATGACCAAGAGACTATACTTCTTGTATACATCCAGCACATCCGGCGAAACATATCAAATTCAACAAGAATTCACAGTGTATCCATACTACACAAGCGCAGAAGCGGAAAATGCAGCTGCACTCTCTGGCGCGATTTATGTGGATGTGTCCGGAAAGCAACCTGATGATGACGGTTATTACACTCTTGAGTTATCAGATTGGGCAAGCGAAATCGCTCTAACAAAAGGCAATGAAAGCACATCAAGTGGTGACTATTTGACAAGCGGAAATGTAGAGAAGTTCTATTTTGAAATTGCAAGTGGAAATGCAACAATTGATGAAGACACAGGTGTGATTAAAACCAACATGACAGAAATCCAATATATCACCGTCAATGTTTACATCAAAGTTTCCGGAATAGCCGACGATTGGGATTCTGACAACGGAACAATTCTTATCGGCACATTTGAAATTCGTTTGGATTATGATGGATCATCTTCTTCAGCATAAACCTTTCGAAAAAGAAAGTTAACCAAATTCTCCACACCATTGACTGCGAATTGCGGTCAGTGGTGAGATTGGAGAGTTAAAAATGATATGGAGGGAAATATGGATGTTTGGTTTTGGGTGTTTATTGCTTACATTGTTATCAATTTTTTGCTCTTCATTTCAATGGTCTTTTTTGAAAGAAAGAAGTTGTCAAGCGTCATCAGTTGGCTGACAATTCTTACCTTTTTGCCGATTGTGGGTTATCTGTTTTACATCGTCTTTGGAAGTGGATTATCCCTTCGTGTCAGAAAGATGATCAGTCGCCACAAACTCTATGAGGTCGAATATAGCGAACACATTGCTCAATATCTCATCAGCAGTGATGAAGCAAGGCAGGTATTGGAAAAAGATCAGGGACTCGTCAAGTGTTGTTATAACTATGGAAGCATACTTTGCCCGAAAAACGATGTCAAAATCTTTTGCTGGGGAGAAGACAAGCTTGAATGTCTGCTCAAAGATTTGGAAAATGCAAAAGAAACAATAAACATTCAATATTACATCTTTGCCAAGGATTCCACCGGCAAAAAAGTGATGAACACATTGATCAAAAAGGCAAAAGAAGGGGTCAAAGTTCAATTTATCTATGACAGTGTGGGGTCGCGTAAGGCACCAAGACGCTTTTTCAGAAAGTTGAAAAAAGCGGGCGGTGAAGTTGCAGAATTTTTCCCACCTTTTGCTCATATTCGTTTGATAAATCTTAAACTGAACTATCGAAATCACAGAAAAATTGTTGTGATTGACGGCAAGATTGCTTACACCGGCGGGATGAACATTCGCGATGACCATATGGGGAAATCGAAAAAGCTCAAACCGTGGCGAGATGCTCACATCCGTGTTGAAGGCCCGGGAGTTTATCCTCTTCAGAACATCTTTTTGAACGATTGGAGATATGTCAAAAAGGAAAATTTCGCTTCGCAAAAATACATCCAAGATGGCTTTTTTCCAGCGCCGGAAAATTATGGTGACACATATATGCAAGTCGTCGTTTCTGGGCCGGACAGTCCGGTGCAAGCCATAAAAGAAGTCTTCATCAAACTGATTACAAATGCAAAAGAAAGCGTTCTGATTCAAACTCCATATTTTGTTCCGGATGAAGCTTTCTCTTCCGCTCTTCGCATTGCTTTGGCAAGTGGAGTGAAAGTGAAAATCATGGTTCCTTCAAAACCAGACTATCGCACAGTGCTTTGGGTTTCGCTTTCATATCTGAAAGAGTTTGTTGAACTTGGTGCGGAAGTGTTTTTGTATGAAGGCTTTATGCACAGCAAGGTGATTGTTGTGGATGATGACAAAATTTCAATAGGCTCTTGCAACCTTGACAACCGCTCATTTGGTTTAAACTTTGAAGACACTGTGATTTTGTATTCAAAAGAACTGAATGAAGAATATCGAAAATATTACGAAGATGACATCTCTCACAGTTTGAACGCTGACATCTCATATTTCAAACGCAAAAAGTGGTTGACAAAGTTCTTGCAAGCAATCTTTCGTTTGTTTTCTCCAATTTTATAAATTTGCATACGAAAAAGCGTTTCTGTTTAGAAACGCTTTTTTTTGATATAATTTTTTTATGGTTTTGAAAAAATATTTGAAAATCTTGTGGCTTAAAGTTGTCAGAACAGTTCTGGTTGTTTTGGGCACATGTATTTTTGTTTTTCCGGGAGTTTTTTGTCTTGTCAGTTTTGCTTTTGCAGAGTTGATTGCGCGTGAAAGTCCTATGTTGGACACAAAAGGAATTTTTATGCTTTCTCACGAACTTTCAAAAGGACATCGTGTGGAAATCTTTTTTAGATATTTTCTTACCTTTTTGGTTATCGGACTGATTGTCGGTCTTGTTTTTTCTGTCGTCACAATTTTCAATCATTTTTGCACGATTTCCAAAACAGTTGAAATCATCGTTATTCTCACAGCAATTTTGTTGACTTTTTTGCTGATCTTGCCACACTTAAAAACAAAAATAAAGACTTGTTTTGCGCTTGCCAAGAGAGAAAAAATTATTAGAAATTGACAAAAACGATTTACAAAGATTTTATGTTCAAAAAAATTTGTATTTTTTTCGTTTTTTTGATAAAATCATAACGAGAGGTTTAAAAAGTTATGGACTATCGTGATTTCACAAAACGAGCAACTGCATATGACGGATTTGTAAAATTTCGCAAAGATGTTTTGGACAACACTGAAAAAGGCGGTTTTACAGAAAGTTTCACCGACCTTTGTGCAAATGCGTTAGCTGGGAATTGTATTGCACAAGATTGCGTTGCATACTTTTTCAAACGCGGTGTGCCAGATCCAAAATCGGAAACGAGATATCTTCTTCCGCCAAATTATGATTATTATATTTCTTGGCAAATTTTGGCAGGGGCAAACGGAAATGAATTTGCTTTGGAAAAGTTGGAATTTTTTCTAAATCCTGCACTTGAAACAATCATCGATGATGAAGAAATTTTGACACGGGCTATGCAGAAAAAGAACATCACAAAAGACAACGCTTTGATGGTGATTTCAAACCTGATTTGCGAAGGAATTGTCGATCAACTTCATATTGATCCAAAGAAACTTATAAAAATCGATAACAGAGAAGTGCCATATTCCGCGCAAAGAAATCGTATATATCTTGACGCCATGGAAGACTGTTTGATTGATGTTGTCGACTTTTTGATAAGTTAGTTTGACAATTTTTGAAGATTGATCATAAAAAAGCATATGGATACCATTTATGACGACGAACTTATGCCAGATAATTTTGAACAAATGGCAAAGGCATATTCAAAATCGCTTAAAAACAAGGGTTTTGTTTTTGTCCGCTTGGAAGAGGAAGAGTTTCACTTACTTTTGTCGGAAGTGTTTGTGATCATCTCCAAAATGCAGGCATGTTTAAACCGCTTGAAGGCTCTTCTCGATGCCAGGGTTTTGCAAGAGAAACTTTGTCACGCAAAAAGTCAATTGGAAGAAAAATTTGGTTCGAAACACTCATACAACTTTGTTTGTATTGAAGATGAAAATAAGGCTTTTTTGAGTTTGGTGGCGCTTGAAAATTTGCTTATTATCAAGCTGATGTTGCTTTCGGTCAAAAGTGGAGAGCTTGAACTTTGCAACAGCATAACAACAGCCATCACCGGAGTTTTTGCAGAAAGTTTTCCGTGCGAGGGGTTTAAGGTGAATTAAAAAAGATTTTTTAAAAAAAATAGTGGCAACGTCTACCACTATTTTTATTTCAAAAGCTATCTTCATTTTTAGAATCTATCAAACGGGTTGGAGGACTTCAAAACTTTCTTATTTCTCATTTTGATGTCATAATAAACTTTTTGAGTGTCCAAACTCTTCATAATTCCAACAGATTGCTCGGCTTTTTTAGTGTAGAAAAATGGTGTTTCATAGACAGCTGTTTGTTTAATTTTCATTGGGTTGAATCTGAAAAGTTTGACAATCATGGTGTTCAGTGGCAACTGTCCAAGTTCATAAGGGGTGATAAGCGGGCGAGTGGAGCGTTGAACGCTTGTGTTTGTGCTTGTGCTCTTGTCGTCAGTATTCTTTTGAGATTTTGATGTGCCAGTGCTTGTTTCTTCATGCACCAATTGCACTTCACCGCACATTTTTGAGAAGTCATCTCTTGTTTGCTGGTCGTCCGCACCGACAAAGATTTGCGCGTTACAGTTTGTTTTGACGGTTTTAAGTCCATCGGCGCCATATTTTGTCTCAATCTGTGCATAAGATTGCACTGCCATTTCAAACAAGATGTTTCTTCCACGCGCAACAGTGATCATGCTATCAAATTTTGGAATTGGTGGCAAGTTTCCAAACTCTTCCAAGATGAAGTAAACATGACGTGGCAACATCCCACCTGGATATGAATTTGCTTTGTCGACAAGACGTTTGTATAGTTGAGACAAGCACAAAATTGCAAGATTGTGACGCTCTTCGCGGTCATCTGGAATGATGAGATAGAAAGCAGTTGGAACAGATGTGAAATCATCAAAATTCAGGTCGCTTTGAGATGTCAAATAAGCAATGCCGATGTCGTTCATGAAAGAGATTTTTCCGTTGAGCACACCCATATATGATTTTGTTGTGCCCGGAGCGTTGTTGATGACAGATGACGTCAAGTTTGGAACGTTGGAAGTGGCTTCGTCTCGACCTTGCAACAAATATTTTCTCACAGTCTCGAATGGAGCATCGGCATCTGGATCGCGGAAAGTGGCAATTTTGTATAGATTATAGAAATTGAACTTTTCTCTCGTCATGCCAAGTTCTGGGTTCAAACTGTCTTCAAGCATAGCAAGTGAACAACCATAGAGGAAATCTTGTGCACCTTCTTCCCAAGTTGGATCACTTGCTTTTGGAGATTTTGGAGCAATAGTGTTGCAAATTTCTCGAAGTTCGTTATATGCCATGTCGCAATAGACTTGTTCAGCGCTCTTGACGGCAACACGAAGAGATTCTTCATTTGGATATGCAATTCCTTCAAAACCAAACCACTCTTTGCCATATTTTTCGCCAGGGATTTCTTTATATCCTGCATCTTTTGGATGAGTGCCGTTGACACATTTTTTAATGTGGTTTCTGCAGCTCTTTCCTTTGTGATATAAATCATATGCGTGTTCCATTGGGTTCCAACGCGTCGATGAAAAGGCATCACGAAGATTGAGCACAATGACGCGATATCCTTCATCTTCCAAAATGCGACTTGTGTCACGATATAGTTCACCTTTTGGGTCGGAGATAACCATATCTGGCTTTTCTCCGGAGTGCCCAAGAATTCTTATCGTAGGAACCAAACAAGCCGAAGTTTTACCAGACGCGGTCGTTCCGATGATAAGACAGTGATATTCATCTTTCATGGCGATGTGATATTTTCCGCCTTCAATTTGATTTCGAAAGACAATGCCAGTCTTTTTCACTTGTGGCAACTGAGTCCAAGTTGTGACAATAAGTTTTTTGTGTGGATCGGTCTTCAACTCGCTCAAAGGTTGCCATTCTGCATCATATGTCAAATCCATTTCAGTTCCGCTGGCAGTTTTTCCTGTGGATTTGATTTTGCTGTCATCTTTTTTAGGTCTGGTGAAAATGGAAAAGCCAACACCAAGAACAGCGCCAACCAAAATTCCAAGCCCAACATAATCCCATTGCATAAGAGATTCTGTAATGGTGACATCGTCATGCGTGAAATAATAGAGCGCCACACCGCCAGCATAGCCAATGATGGCAAAGATGATGACATAAATTAACAGCGATTTAAAATTCTTTTTCATATTCCTTCCTTTCAATAAAATTCTTTGTATAAGTATATTTTAGTCATAAATACAAAAAAAAGCAAGAAATTTGAGATATTTATGAGAGAGAATTGACAAATTTAAGAAATTAGAGTAAGATATAAGTGCGTTTTAATATAAAAAACGCCTTGCAGGGACAAGGAACAAAAAAACTTAATGCTTATGCTCTCGTGGCGACCATGGATAGCACGCACTCACTAACTGCACTTATTATTCGTTTGCTAATTGCATCGCGCAAACTCATTTGGCGCTTGTTAGTTCGTTTTCCCCACTGCGAACAAGTTCTAGTGGGGACCCCGCACGACCATTGTGCTTGACAAATATGTTTTTTCTTTATATAATACAACCGCATCTTCTTTATTCACTCTCGTGGCGACCATGGATAGCACAATGGTCTTCGGAACCGGCTCCGCCTTTGCAAGTTCAAGGCCAAGCGTGTTGTCAAAACCAACCCGCAATGGCACAATCACTTGCAGGCTCCGCCCCCAAAACAAAAATTTGTTTCGGGGTCCCCAAAAAACTAATGGTTCCTTGCAGGGAGAAGAAACAAAAAAAACTTAATGCTTATGCTCTCGTGGTGTAATGGATAGCACAATGGTCTTCGGAACCATTAGTTCGGGTTCGAATCCTGACGGGAGC
>CAZQMZ010000006.1:0-3723 GCA_964594865.1 uncultured Lachnospiraceae bacterium
GAAAAGGTCCACCTGTTCCCATCCCGAACACAGAAGTTAAGCTTTTCATCGTCGAAAATACTTGGCTGGCGACGGCCTGGGAAGATAGAACACTGCTGGTTAATCATCAAAGTAGGCGCACGAGCCTACTTTTTTGTTGTAAAAATGCATAAACAAAAAACAAACACAGCAGTGTTCCTGCACACTTTGTGTGCGTTTTGCTTTGCAAAACATCTTTCCAGAGTGGGAAGAGCCCGCCCGGAAGAATAAGTATGCGTGGCGGGAGTGATGCTGACGCATCAAAGCACACTGCTGGTTAATCATCAAAGTAGGCGCATGAGCCTACTTTTTTGTTGTAAAAAAATAAGCGTGGGCAAAAAATAGCAGTGTTCTGCAAGCGGAGCTTGCGTTTCGTTTCATAATTGTTGCTTTTTAAGAGAAAATTTATTGACAATAGCGAACGAGCAAAAACGGACATGAAACGAAATATCTTCCCAGGGGAAGAGCCCGCCCAGAAGAATAAGTATGCGTGGCGGGAGTGATGCTGACGCATCAAAGCACACTCCTGGTTAATCATCAAAGTAGGCGCATGAGCCTACTTTTTTGTTGTAAAAATGCATAAACAAAAAGCAAATGCAGCAGTGTTCTTGCACACTTTGTGTGCGTTTTGCCCATTCGTTTTTTCGCAAAGAAAACCTTAATTAGAAAAGCTTAACAACAAGAAAGGTATTCATAGACTGCACAGAAATGGTCCCGGACCGAAACATTTTCCTCTTTTCAACATAAGCAATTTTTTTTGTTTTTATTGAATTTTGGCGGTTGATTTTATTGAATTTTAGGAGTTGACAAACATGCTGAATTGTGATATCATGTTTCCGTGGAAAACACATAAACGGAGAGGAAGATGAAATTTGAACTGTATCAAAAGATTTTGAATTGGAAAGAAGGTTGGCTTGGACCTGCAAAAAAATATATTGACAGCTCTTTGATTGATGTAAATAAAAAATTTTTAGTTTTGAAGGTTATGAAAACAAAAGTTGACGAATGCAAAGAAAAAGAAGGGTTGAGTAAAGGAATAAAAGGTTTATATCAAGAATTTTTGGACTTTTCGCGACTTTTAATGATTTTGAAAGGAGAATTGTTGGTTGAAAGACAACAGATTGTTGAGCAATTGAAAATGGCAAAATATATTCTCAAATTGCAAATTCCAATTGAAACAAGGCGAGAGATTGAAAAGCTTGACAAAGAAATGAAAATGAATCCGGAGAATTTCAAAGAGATAAGTTCAAAAAAAGATAAAATTCTTCGACCTTATGTTGAAGAAAAAGAGATTGACGAAGATTATGTTTCAACGGTTGAAGAAAGTATTGCAAAAAGTGAAAAAGAACTTCTTGCTTACAGCAATAAAGTGAGAGAAAATTTGCAAGAATATAATGAAATTTTTGCAAGTATAAAAGCAAAAAATCAATCATTTTTAGACAATTTTCAAGAAAATTTATCAAAATAAAAACCGCAATTATGCGGTTTTTTATTTAACTTTTGTGAATTTTTCTTTATTTCATACAAATTTTCTTTTTAAAACTTTTTGTAAAAAAAGTCTTTTTGTTTGGTCGGAGTGATGAGATTTGAACTCATGGCCTCACGGTCCCGAACCGTGCGCGCTACCACTGCGCTACACTCCGATGCGATTTATTATAACATATACTTTTTATTTTTTGCAAATTTGTTTTAGAAATAATCAAAATGTCGACAAAAATCGCATTTTTGGGTCAAAAAAGCTTGCTTATCATATGACAAATCACAACATTTTTAAAAAGGATATTGACAAAATTGTATAAAATTGCTAAAATTGTCTTAACAATGAGGAGGGTGCATGGATTACAATAAGATTGCGCAGGAACTGATTGAAAAGAAATATGCGGATGATGGGATGATTGCTTGGGGAAAGCTTGGAAGTAAAAAAGATTTCACAACTGCGGGCGTGGAAGGCGCAAACAGTTGGAGATACGCTATAACGAAAGTGGGCGACGATTTGATGTTTATTCCATTTTCGAGAAGTGGGGTGTATTTCAAAAACTTGTATGTCATAAACAAAGCCAAAATCAAGTCGTTGAAAATACGACAATCAGGGTTTAGGAAATTTTTGAGAATGGAAACGGTTGACGGCTTCAACAAAGATTATCGAATCATCAGAGATGTCAAAAGTTTGGAGCAAATCATAAAATCATTTTAAATCTCAAAAAAATCAAAAAAAATCTTAAAAATAATTAAAAAGAAGGAAAAAATATGGACGAATTTGAAGAAATGATGAAATATTGTTATCGTGTGGACGAATATATTGTCAGCGATCCAGATGTTGAACCGAGAAGAATTGACAAATTTAAAGAATATTTCTTGGTTGCAGGAGAGCATTCATTGATCAGAGTTATTGATTGGGAAAATGCTTATTGTTATATCGAAGTTTTCAACAAGACTTTTTTTACAATCTTGGATCTCGAATATTCAATTTACAGCATTTGTGATTTACGCAAGATGGTGATGACTTATGACTATATTTTGACAGAGCTTCGTAAAATAGACAAAGAAGAAGTGCTTAACTCAAGACTCTTGTCACTTAAAATGAAAGCTGAAAGAGCCTTGGAATCAGGGATATATGAAGGTGACAACATTTACGACAAAATTCCTCGCAAGGCAATGGAAGAAATTGATGAACGCGCACAATATCTTGCTTATGCATATAAGTTGGAATGGGATGGAGTGATTGGCTTGGGCGAATGCAAAAAGTTTGACAGCATTTCTGACCTTGACGAGTTTGTTGAAGAAAACGATTTAAAAAATTGTCCTGAAGGAGTGGATAAAAAAATCAGAAAATGTTTGTTTGCATCAATAAATGACAGCGGTTTGGAAGATCCTCTTGAATTTATTCGTCCAATCAGACCTCAACTTTGGAGATATAACAATGGCATTTTGAAAGATAAAAAATTGTTGAAATTGGAGAAGTCATATTCAAAATCCGAAATACGTGCGGAAAAACTTTACAACCGCATGGTTGGTCTTTCGGAAAAACTCGAGGAAGAAAATAAAAAAACAAACGTTAAAAAATTGCAGGAAAAACTAGTCAAATTCTCTGAGAAAATAACGAAAGAAACAGCGCAAATTGTTTTTATAAAATAATAAAAAATACAAAAAGTGATAAAAAAACTGCAGATTTTGCAGTTTTTTTGATTTTTTCCTATTTTCTTATTCCATAAGCTGTTGAAGATTGTTTATTGTTTAACTCAATCTTTTTGTGTTTTTCAAGGTTTTTTTTAATTTTTTTGAAAAATTTATTGACTTTGACATTCTGATTTGCTAAAATAGTGCAGTAACAATTGATGATCCTCAGTAGCTCAGTGGTGGAGCAGGCGGCTGTTAACCGCAAGGTCGTAGGTTCGAATCCTACCTGGGGAGCCAAAGGAAAGGTGTGGCAATGAACCACACTTTTTTTGTGACCTTGCGGTTGCGTCACGGTTGTGACGCGATTTGCTTTGCAAATCAAACAGCCGTAGGCTGAACGCGGAGCGAAACAAACGAAGTTTGGATTAAACCGCAAGGTCGTAGGCTCGACCCATGGGCAAGGAGTATGCGTGGGTCGGCGACAACCATTTGCGAAATGGTTGTCTGGGACGAATCCTACCTGGGGAGCCAAGGGAAAGGTGTGGCAATGAACCACACTTTTTTTGTGACCTTGCGGTTGCGTCACGG
>CAZQMZ010000006.1:3823-46704 GCA_964594865.1 uncultured Lachnospiraceae bacterium
GCTTTGCAAATCAAACAGCCGTAGGCTGAACGCGGAGCGAAACAAACGAAGTTTGTTAAATTCAACCATATTTGCAACTTTCTCACTTATGGTTTTGTTATCAATTATAAATTTGGAACAGTTACTTATATTCGCAAGCAATCAATAAAAATATAACAATTTATTGCATGATATGCGTTTTTATTTGACTTTTTTCATAGTATACACTATAATTTGTTTAATTCCATTATGGTAAAAAAGGAGAAAAAAATGGCTTATAACAAAACAAAACGAATTTTGGAGTTGATTGCAGGAATATTTGGTGTGGTGGTTTCTTCCATAACAGCGATTGGAGCTTTTGCCTTGATTATCATCTATTCTTTTGCTAGTTCAAATGCTGTGTCTATGGGCGTATCAACATTTACACTCATTGTGTTGTTTTTCATTCTTTTCTTATGGCTGGCATTTTCAATTTGTTCCATAACTTTCAGTGCAATGGTCATCTACAACTTTGTAAAGCCAGAGAGTGTTTTGATGACAAAGAAAAGAAAAATTTATCTTTTGGTATTTTCGTTTTTAAGTTTAAATTTTTTGGCTTTCGGGCTTGAAATTGCTGCTATGTGCTTAAATAGTTCTGAAGATCTAAATGAGGACCAAATTATTCTTGATAAGGACATTGAAGAAAAAACTCAAACAGATGAGAAAAATGATGAAAAAGTTTAAGACCGTGCAATGCGGTCTTTTTTCATGGTTACTGCGGATGAACGAAAAAGATTTCAATTTTCATCCTCTTGACAAAATTCGCAAAGTATGATATCATATTTACGATAGAATGTTGGGGGGGGAGAAATGGAAAAAGTTTTACATGACAACCAAGAACTTTTGGATTATGTTTTGAGACGTCTTGACGATTTGTGGAGTTTACATGCCGGTGGAGTGGACGTTTCTAAACTTTGTGGATTTTATCGAAAGTATGCTCGTGTGCAAGCCGATCAGGCTGGAGAAGAAATGGTGGGCAAAAATCTTTCCACAATCATGGCTGATGGGTATATTGAAGTTCAAGACGCTGTGATTTCAAATGCAAGTGATTGGATTGTTGTAAATCCAAATGGCGAAGCTTATGTTGTGAAAGATGAGAAGTTTAGGGATCGCTATGAAGTCGAGGTTGGTTTGGACGGCAAGCATGCGCCAATCGGTGGTGTGAATTGTTTTTTGCAAGTTGACGAGGATATAATTTTCATGGTTCCTTGGGGTGAAGGTGGAAGTTTGATTCCTTTCAATCTGAAACGCGGTGGTTTTTTGAATGTCACAGGGGTTGATCTTCAAAAACCTGTTGAGAATCTTGACATATACGGCATTCAAGAAAAAGAATTTTACAACACATACGCAAAATGTGACAAAAATGGAGTTTTTTTTGATTCGGACTTGAGAAAGGCTTTTGGGCAAAAATTGGATGAGGATGAGAAAGAGATGTAAATCCATATCTCAACCTTTTTGGCGAAAATGGAAAATATTTTTTGAAAAAGTTTTGAAAAATCGTTGACAAAGTGAAGCGGGACGTGTTATAATCACAATGCTGTATTCACTTGACACATTTGTTGTGAAAGTGAAAACTTATGTGAATATTTCACAAAGTGTTTATCAGGGACGAAGCGCAAGGTTACTGAAACTTTCAAGCAGTTGTCAGAAAATTTGCGTGGACCAAGTCTTGTCCAAAGAGACGGGGCGCCCAAGATGACATTTTTTTAAGTCAAACAGCATGACACACGCGGGGTAGTGTTCGACGAAAAGAGATTGTATGTGGGAACAATTTTTATTAGCAGAACACACCGCTGAAAAAATGCAACATTTTGGGAAAGCAAATACAGGAGGTTATAAAAAATGGCAACACAAAAAATGAGAATCAAACTTAAAGCCTATGAACATTCACTCATTGACGAAGCATGCAAAAGAATTATTGACACTGCAACAAGAAATGGAGCAAAGATTTCTGGGCCAATTCCACTTCCAACTGACAGAGAAGTTGTGACAGTGATCCGTTCTCCACACAAATACAAAGATTCGAGAGAACAATTTGAAAGCAAAACCCACAAAAGACTTATTGATATCTATAATCCAAGCACCAAGGCTGTTGACGCATTGATGAAACTTGAATTGCCTGCCGGTGTTGAGATTAACATCAAGCTGTAAGGAGGTTTGAAGTGAAAGCAATATTAGGTAAAAAACTTGGTATGACACAAGTCTTCACCGAAGACGGCTTGGTTATTCCGGTGACTGTCGTTGAGGCTGGTCCTATGACAGTTGTTCAAAAGAAAACAAAAGAAGTTGATGGCTATGACACATATGTTTGCGCCTTCGACAAAAAGACAAAAAATGTTACAAAACCACAAAAGGGTGTTTTTGATAAGGCAAAAGTTGAGCCTTGCAAAGTTCTTCGAGAACTTGCCCTTGATGGCGACCTTGAAGTTGGTGCGGTTGTCAAAGCAGATGTCTTTGCTGGTGGCGACAAAGTGGATGTCATTGGCATAACAAAAGGACATGGCTTTTCGGGCGTTATCAAAAGATGGAATCAACATCGTCTCAAAATGACTCACGGCACAGGACCTGTTCACAGAGAAGTTGGTTCAATGGGTGCAAACTCTTCACCATCGCGTGTGTTCAAGAATAAGCATATGCCTGGACAATACGGCAATGAAAGAGTGACCATTCAAAATTTGGAAATTGTTAAAGTCGATGCAGACAGAAACTTACTTTTGATTAAAGGTAATGTTCCTGGTGCAAAAGGGGCGGTTCTGACAATCAGACAGTCTGTTAAGGCATAATAAGGAGAAAAATCATGGCAAAGGTTAAAGTTTATAACATGAAAGCCGAAGAAGTTGGAACGCTCTCGCTTAAAAACGACATCTTCGGTGTGGAATATAACGAACCTCTCATTCATCAAGTGATTGTTGCATATAACGCAAATCAAAGACAAGGCAACAAAAGTTCACTCACAAGAAGCGAAGTGAGAGGTCACGCTGCCAAGCCTCACAGACAAAAAGGAACGGGCATGGCAAGACAAGGGTCCACAAAAGGACCACATTTCACAGGCGGTGGAGTTGCTTTCGCTCCAAAGCCAAGGGACTTTTCAAAGAAAGTCAACAAGGTTGCAAAAAGAACGGCGCTTTTGAGTGCTCTCAGCAAAAAACTTGCAGACAAAGAAATCACAGTGCTTGATAATTTTGAAATCGCTTCTGCAAAAACCAAAGATGCAAAGAAATTCTTAAATTCTTTCAAATTTAACGGAAGTGTGCTTGTTGTTGGAACAAACAACGGTGACAATGAAGTTAAAGCAGTCAGAAACATTCCAAGTCTTGACATATCTTCGGTTGAACTTTTGAACACCTACGATGTTGCCAGCCACAAAAATGTCGTTTTGACAAAGGAAGCAATTAAATTCTTAGAGGAGGCGGCAGAATAATGGAAGCAAATGAAATCATTGTAAAACCACTTCTTACCGAAAAAAGTTACAGCGGAATTGCAGACAAGGTATACAGTTTCGTTGTGAACAAAAAGGCTAACAAAGTGCAAATTGCACAAGCAGTGGAAAAGATGTTTAATGTCGAAGTGGAAAAAGTCAACACTATAATTGTCAAAGGACACAAAAAATCTCAAAATACGAAACAAGGAAGAACAGTTGGCAGAACAAGTGACTGGAAAAAAGCCATCGTCACTCTGACAGAAAAATCAAAGCCAATCGCATTCTTTGAAAGTTTGTCATAAAGGAGTAAGTTATGGCTATTAAGAAAAGTAAACCAGTGACACCGGGAAGAAGAGCATATTCAAATGTTTCAAGCGAAGAGTTGACCAAAAAAGAACCTGAAAAATCTCTTCTTGCCGTAAAGAAAAAGCACTCTGGAAGAAACAATCAAGGCAAAGTCACAGTTCGTCATCAAGGTGGCGGAAATCGAAGAAAATATCGTATCATCGATTTTAAACGCAACAAAGATGGCGTTCCAGCAAAGGTTGTTGCCATTGAATATGACCCAAACAGAACGGCATATATCGCACTTCTTTCATATAGAGATGGAGAAAAAAGATATATCATCGCACCTGTGGGACTTAAAGTTGGCGACATTCTTATGAGCGGAAGTGACGCTGAAATCAGAGTTGGAAACAATCTTCCACTTGAAAACATTCCTGTTGGTTCGCTTGTTCACAATGTGGAACTTGAACCAAAGAAAGGTGGACAACTTGGACGCGCAGCGGGCGCAGAAATCCAATTTGCCGCAAAAGAAGGAAAATATGCAACACTTAAAATGCCTTCTGGGGAAATGAGAAAAGTTTTGCTTTCATGTCGAGCAACAATCGGCACTGTTGGCAACCTTGACCACGAACTTGTTTCTCTTGGAAAAGCAGGAAGAAAAAGACATATGGGCGTTCGTCCAACTGTCCGCGGTGTTGTTATGAACCCAAATGACCACCCACACGGCGGTGGTGAAGGTAAGAGTCCTGTCGGAATGGCATCTCCACAAACACCATGGGGCAAGCCAGCGCTTGGACTTAAAACAAGAAAACGCAAGAACAAATCTAACCGCTTGATGGTTAAGAGAGTGAATTAGGAGGCCTAGATGAGTAAAGAAAGAAAAAAGCCTTATGTCAGCCCAAAACTTATGAAAAAAGTTGAACAAATGGCTGAAAGTGGAGTTAAAAAACCTATCAAAACTTGGTCAAGAAGGTCAACAATATATCCAGAATTTGTTGGGTTCACATTCGCAGTGCATAACGGCAAAAAACATATTCCTGTCTATGTCACAGCAGATATGGTTGGACATAAACTTGGCGAATTCTCAATGACAAGAACATTTAAAGGCCACGCGGGGCAAAAGCAAGCCGCAAAAAGGAAATGAGGTGAAGTATGGCTACAAGAATAAGACAAAAAGCGGAAAAACGCGCTGAAAATAAAGACAAGCGTCCATTTGCAGTTGCCAAAGGTGTGCGCATGAGTTCTTCAAAAGTGAGAATTGTGCTTGACAACATCAGAGGTAAGAGAGCAAATGACGCTGTGGCTATCCTTTCTTATATGCCACAAGCGGGTGCGGCAGAAAGTTTGAAAGTTCTCAAAAGTGCCATTGCAAACGCAGAAAACAACAAAGGACTTTCATCTGACAATCTCTATGTTGCAGAATGTTATTCCACTCCTGGCTCAATGATGCGCAGAGTGAAATTCCGCGGTCGTGGAAGAGTGGACAACAGAGTGTTGAAAAGAACTTGTCATATCACAATAATCCTTGACGAGTTGAAGGAGGCAAAATAATGGGGCAAAAAGTTAATCCATACGGACTTAGATTGGGCGTAAACAAAGACTGGCAATCCACTTGGTATGCCAAGAAAGGTGATTTTGCTGCCAATCTTAAAGAGGATTATGAAATAAGACAATATTTCAACAAAAAGCATGCAAATGCAGGGGTTTCAAGAATTGAAATCAAAAGAACAGAAAACAAACTTGAAATCGACATCTTCACAGGGAAACCTGGAATGATTATTGGACAAAAGGGAACAGGAATTGAAGTAATCAAAAAAGATTTGAACAAAATCGTTCGTCCTGTCAAGACCCTTATCTTGAATGTTAAGGAAATCAAAAAGCCAGATTTGGATGCTAGACTTGTTGCTGATTCAATCGCTCAACAACTTGAAAAGCGTATCGCTTGGCGTAGAGCATTGAAGCAAGCGCTTCAAAGAGTTATGAAAGCGGGTGCAAAAGGTTGCAAAGTTCAAGTTAGCGGAGTTATCGATGGTGCAAACACCATTGGAAGAACGGAGAAATATATGGAAGGTTCACTTCCACTCCACACACTTCGTGCAGACATTGACTATGCGGAAACGGCTGCATACACAAATTATGGCAAACTTGGCATCAAGTGCTGGATATACAAAGGTGAAATTTTGTCCAAAAACTCTATAAAGGAGGACAAAAACAATGTTAATGCCTAAAAGAGTTAAAAGAAGAAAGGTTATGCGCGGAAGAATGACCGGCAAGGCAACCAGAGGCAACACGCTTGCTTACGGAAGTTTCGGGATTGTTGCAACTGAGCCTTGTTGGATTAAATCGAACCAAATTGAAGCCGCTCGTATTGCGCTTACGCGATATATCAAAAGAGCAGGTAAGGTTTGGATTAAGATTTTCCCAGATAAACCTGTCACAAAGAAACCTGCCGAAACTCGTATGGGTTCGGGAAAGGGTAACCCAGAGTTTTGGGTGGCAGTTGTGAAACCGGGCAGAATTCTTTTCGAAATTGAAGGGGTGTCCGAAGAAACAGCAAGAGAAGCACTCAGACTTGCAGGACATAAACTTCCTTGCAAAACCAAGTTTATAAAGAAGGAAGAAAAGACGGAAGGTGGTGAAGCGAAATGAAAAATGAAGAAATCAAAACTTTAAGTTTGCCTCAACTTGAAACAAAACTTAAAGAACTTAAAAATGAACTTTTCAATCTCCGTTTTTCACATGCAACAAGAAACCTTTCAAATCCTCTTGCAATAAGAAATGTGAGAAAGGAAATTGCCAGAGTTCAAACTGCTATAAGAGAAAAACAAATTGGAGGAAACAACGATGGAAAGAAATAATCGAAACACAAGAACTGGTGTTGTTGTGAGTGCCGGCAATATGGACAAAACTGTCGTTGTTGAAGTCACTTACAGAGTTAAAGCAAAGAAAATTGGAAAAGTCGTAAATAAAAGAAAGAGATATAAAGCACACGATGAAAACAATGAGTGTGGAGTTGGCGATACTGTTCTTATCATGGAAACTCGTCCACTTTCAAAAGAAAAATATCACAGAGTTGTTAAAATCGTCGAAAAGGCTAAATAAGGAAGGTGTGAATTATGGTACAACCTCAAACAAGACTTAAAGTTGCCGATAACACAGGCGCAAAAGAAATTATGTGCATCAGAGTGTTGGGTGGCTCTTTCAGAAGAAGTGGCAACATTGGTGACATCATTGTCGCTTCTGTCAAAAAGGCTATCCCAGGAGGCAGTGTGAAAAAGGGTGATGTTGTCAAAGCGGTTATTGTGCGCACAACAAAAGGTTTGAACAGACCAGATGGCTCTCATATTCGTTTTGACGATAATGCCGCAGTCATAATCGACAATCAAAAACAACCAAAAGGCACTCGTGTGTTTGGACCGGTTGCAAGAGAACTTCGTGATAAGAATTTCATGAAAATCATTTCTCTTGCATCTGAAGTTGTTTAAAAGGAGAACTGAGAGATGAGTATGTCAATCAAAAAGGGCGACAACGTTTTGGTTATCGCTGGAAAAGATAAGGGAAAAACAGGCAAGGTTCTCGAAGTTTATCCAAAAGAGAACAGAGTGCTCGTGGATGGTGTGAACATTGTGACCAAACACAAAAAAGCAAGAAATCAACAAGAAAAGAGCGGAATAATCAAGAAAACTGCTCCAATCGATGCCTCAAATGTTATGGTTGTTTGTCCATCTTGTGGCAAGGCGACAAGGGTTCATCACAAAGAAATCAACGGAAAGAAAGTTCGTGTTTGCAAATGTGGTGTAAGTTTGGACAAAGATTTTGTCAAGACAACAAAGAAAGACGTGAAAAAGGCGAAAGCTGATGGCGTTGGAAAGCAAGAAAAAACAACAAAAACAACCACAAAACCTGCAACAAAAACACAAAAGAGTGCAGAAACATCAAATCAAACAAAAAAGGTTGAAGAAACCGCAAAAAAATCAACAAGCACTGCAAAAACAGTGAAAACAACAGAAAAAGTTGCTGAAAAACCTGTTGAAAAGAAGACAACTTCAAGCAAAACTGCAACAAGCAAGTCATCTTCAACAAAATCAACAACTTCAACTCAAACACAAAAGTCGAAAACTGCAAAGAAAGATGCATAAGGTGGTGACAAATGAAAGAACAAAATCAAACTGCAAAGCGTTTTAAAAAAGAAATTGTTCCAGCACTCATCAAAGAATTTGGTTACAAAAATGTCAATGAAGTGCCAAAGCTCGTCAAAATTGTGCTTAACATGGGACTTGGAGATGTCAAAGATAACTCCAAATCGTTCAACACTGCTGTTGAAGAGCTTGCCTTGATTTCTGGACAAAAGCCTGTTGCAACAAGAGCAAAGAAATCAATCTCCAACTTCAAAGTGAGAGCTGGTATGAAAATCGGCGCAAAGGTGACACTTCGAGGAAAAAGAATGTATGAATTTTTTGACAGACTTGTTGGCATTGCACTTCCAAGAGTGAGAGATTTTCGTGGAATTTCTGACAAATCTTTCGATGGTCGTGGAAACTATTCCATGGGCGTGAAAGAGCAATTGATTTTCCCAGAAATTTCTTATGACAAAGTCGAAAAAATTAGAGGTCTTGATATATCTTTCATCACCACTGCAAAAACTGATGCAGAGGCGAAGGCTCTTTTGAAGGCACTTGGACTGCCTTTTGCAAAGTAGGAGGAAAGTATGGCAAAGAAATCATTGATTGCAAAACAAAAAAGAACACCAAAATATAAATCCAGAGCATACACCCGTTGTTCCATTTGTGGAAGACCACATGCCGTGCTTAGAAAATATGGCATCTGCAGAATATGTTTCAGAGAAATGGCAAATCGCGGGGAAATCCCTGGCGTGAAGAAGTCAAGCTGGTAAGGAGGAAAATATGTTTGTTACTGATCCAATTGCAGATATGTTGACTCGTCTTAGAAATGCCATTTCGGCAAAGCATAAGACAGTTGAAGTTCCTGCATCAAAAGAAAAATTAGAAATCGCAAAAATACTTTTGGAAGAAGGCTATATTGAGGCGTTTGAACTCGTTGACGCTGGAAAATTTAAGAACATCAAAATCACAATCAAATATGATGCTGATGGTCAAAGTGTCATTCAAGGGTTGAAAAGAATTTCAAAACCTGGACTTCGAATTTATTCCGAAAAGGACAAACTTCCAAAAGTTATAAGCGGGCTGGGAATTGCCATCATCTCAACAAACAAGGGTATTGTGACTGACAAAGTTGCAAGAAGCTTGAATGTTGGCGGTGAAGTGCTCGCTTATGTGTGGTAAGGAGGTCGATATGTCAAGAATAGGAAATAAACCAATCAAACTTGACGGTGTGACATTTGAGCGCAACGGAGATATAGTCACAATCACTGGCGCAAAAGGCACACTGAAACAAGAAATTGACAAAAACATCAAGACCGAAGTTAAAGATGGAGAATTGCATTTTCTTTATGAAAAAGAAGAATACAATGCAAAACAAGGACTTGCAAGAGCACTTGTTAACAACATGATAATTGGCGTGACAAAAGGTTGGGAAAAGAAACTTGTCATCGCAGGTGTTGGTTACAAGGCGCAAGTTAATGGCAACAAACTTGTCATGAACCTTGGATATTCACATCCAATCGAAATGGAAATTCCTGCTGACATCAAAGTTGCCTGCACAAGCGCAACTGAAGTTGTTGTTTCTGGAATTGATAAACAAAAAGTCGGACAGTTTTGCGCAAATGTAAGGACAAAAAGACCTTATGAGCCATATCATGGCTATGGCATTCATGTTGATGGTGAGCGTTTGGTTAGAAAAGCCGGCAAGACTGCTAAGGGCAAGAAGTAGGAGGAAAGGAAATGATTACAGTTAAAGATAAGAACAAAGAAAGAGAAATCCGTCATGCCAGAGTGAGAAAAAAGATTTCTGGCACTGCAGAAACTCCAAGACTTTGTGTTAACAGAAGTAACTGCAATATCTATGCTCAAATCATTGATGATGTTAAGGGTGTGACCATCGTTTCTGCTTCAACCCGTGAAAAAGAAATTGCTGAAAAAGTCGCTGGAAAAACCAAAACAGAATCGGCAAGAATTGTCGGAGAAATCATCGGGGAACGCGCAAAAACAAAAAAGATTAAAAGCGTTGTTTTTGACAGAGGTGGATATTTATACACCGGACGCGTTAAGGCACTTGCTGACGGTGCAAGAGCATCAGGGCTCAAATTTTAGGAGGACATAATGGCTGAAGAAATTAAGAAGAAAAAAGAAGATAGACCAAACAACAATCGTCGTGAAAGACCAGCAAAACGCGAAGATGACGGCTTTGACAAAAGACTTGTTCATGTTCGTCGTGTAAACAAGGTTGTCAAGGGCGGACGCACAATGCGTTTCTCTGCACTTGTCGTTGTTGGGGATGGCAAAGGTAAGGTTGGACTTGGTTTAGGCAAGGCTAATGAAGTTCCAATCGCCATTGACAAAGCATCGGTTGTTGCGAAAAAGAATATGAAGCCAATTGCCATTGTGGACGGAACAATTCCTCATGAAATTGTTGGAAAATTTGGCTCAACAAGCATTCTTATGATGCCAGCGCCTGTTGGTCATGGTGTTATCGCCGGCGGTGCTGCCCGTGCAGTTTTGGAAGTTGCTGGGGTTAAGAACATCGTCACAAAAATCCATGGTTCCACCAACAGAATCAATGTTGTGAGAGCAACAATGAATGGGCTTCTTTCACTTAAAACAAGGGAAGAGATTGCCGCTCGCCGTGGCAAAAGTCCTGAAGAAATTTAATCGGAGGCGACAATGAAAAAAGAAAAGAAATTGAGAGTAACTTGGGTGCGAAGTGCCATTGGTTACAACAAAAACCAAATGAAAATCATTGAGGCGCTTGGCTTTAAGAAACTCAATCAAACAAGAATTCTGCCAGACAACGAGAGTGTTCGTGGAAGTTTGCATCATGTTGCACATCTTGTTGAAGTGGTTGAAGAGTGAGGTGTTATATGAAACTTGAAAATCTTAAACCTGCAGAAGGTTCAACCACGAAAAAAGTTCGTGTTGGACGCGGAATTGGTTCTGGAATTGGCAAAACTTCTGGCAAAGGTCACAAAGGACAAAATGCAAGAAGTGGTGGCGGAGTCAAGGCTGGCTTTGAAGGGGGAAACATCCCTCTTATTCGCAAAGTGCCAATTCGTGGTTTCAACAACAAAAACTTCAAGAAAGCGTATTCCACAGTGAATGTTGGCGACCTTGAAATTTTTGAACCAAACACAGAAATAACAGAAGAACTTTTGTATCAAACAAGAGTTGTTGGCAAAAGACAACCATATGGTTTGAAAGTTTTGGGAGATGGAAACATAACAAAACCTCTCACAATTAAAGCACAAAAGGCAACCAAGTCTGCAATTGAAAAAGTCAAGAAAGCAGGCGGAAAAATTATAATTGAAGACTGATTGTTTATTGCATGATATAATCTTTCAAAAAAAGGGAGTAAATTATGTTTAAAACTCTTATAAACGCCTTTAAAATCAAAGACCTAAGAAAGAAAATTCTCATCACTCTTGGACTTTTGATTTTGTATAGAGTGGGATGTGCTCTCGTTTGCCCGGGGTTCGACTTGTCGAGCGCGATAAGTGATTCTGATTCAGGCGGGGTGACATTTTTCTCTCTTATGAATATGCTGTCGGGTGATGCTCTTTCCAATGGATCCATACTTGCGCTGGGTGTTTCGCCGTATATCACCGCTTCGATTGTCATACAACTTTTGACTGTGGCAATTCCTTCACTTGAAAGATTGTCAAAGCAAGGTGAGGACGGAAAAAGAAAAATCAAATTATACACTCGAATTTGTGCTCTTGTGTTGGCACTTGCGCAGGCAATTGGAATTGTTGTAAGTTTCCAAGACTATATCAACACTGACTATTTGAATCTTCCAATATGGCTGATTTCAGTAGGAATTATTTTGATTTTGACGGCTGGCGGAATGTTCACAGTTTGGCTTGGAGAAAAAATCACAGACATTGGTGTTGGAAATGGCATGAGTTTGTTGATTTTTGTCGGAATTATCTCATCTTCAGCAAGTGCGCTCGAAGAAGCTATTTCTGGAATTAGCACAAACCCTGAAATCATTTGGATGATCATCGTCTATCTTGTTGCGCTTGTGCTTATCTTTGGCCTTATTGTTTTCATTGACAACTCTGAAAGACGCGTGGGTGTGAAATATGCAAAACAGATCAAAGGAAGAAGAATGTATGGCGGTCAAGACACATTCATTCCAATCAAATTGAATGCTTCTGGCGTTATGCCAATCATTTTTGCAACATCACTTCTCACTTTGCCACAACTTGTTATGAGCATTGTTCCTTCATGGTCTAATGCGCTTGATTGGTATCAAACACGTCTCGGCACGGACTCTTGGGTTTACATTGTGGTTTTGGCGATTTTGATTTTTGCATTTGCTTTCTTCTATGCACAAATCACATTCGATACGGATGACATTTCAAGACGTTTGCAGCAACAGGGTGGATTCATTCCGGGGATAAGACCGGGTAAAACGACATCAGAATATCTCAAAAAGATCTCTCACAGAGTAACGCTTTTTGGTGCAGTGTTCTTGGCGTTCATTGCTTTGATTCCATCTTTGACATTCAAGGCAATTGATGACTATACTCTCACAACGCTTATCAATGCGTTCTCAACAACGGGGCTGATGATCATAGTTTCAGTTGCATTGGAATTTGACAAAACTTTGGAAGCGCAAATGCTTATGAGAAACTATAAAGGTTTCTTGAATTGACAAAAAATTTGACCCAATTCAGGTCGTTAAATAAAGAAGATTTACCAGGAGGATTTATGAAGATAATTTTACTTGGTGCACCATTTTCTGGAAAGGGGACACTTGCAAGAAAGATTCAAGCAGATTTTGCTTTGATGCAAATTTCAACAGGTGACCTCTTTCGTGAAAATATAAAAAATGGAACAGCTGTTGGCAAATTGGCAAAGACTTACATGGACAAAGGTCAACTTGTTCCGGACAGCGTCACAGTTGAAATGTTGAAAGAGCGCATTTCAAGAGATGATTGCAAAAAAGGATTCATCTTGGACGGTTTTCCAAGAACTTTGGCCCAAGCCGAAGAACTTGAAAAACTGACAAAGATTGACGCTGTGATTCAATTGGATGTTCCGTTTGATGAAATCAGACGACGAGCATTGGGCAGGAGAACATGTTCTAAATGTGGTGAAATTTACAACACCTCCTCCTATAACAAAACCACTTGCGAGAAATGCGGTTCACCACTGTTCCAAAGAGATGACGATAATTTGGAAACAGTCAACAATCGTCTGGAAGTTTATGAAAAACAAACAGCACCACTCATAGACTTCTACGCTGATAGGCTGTTTTCTGTTCAAGGTAAAGAAACCCCAGAACAGACATACGAGCCTGTGAAAAACTTTTTAAAAGGGAAAGTATGATTCAAAAAACACCTGCGGAAATTGTCCTAATCAAAAAAGCGTGCGAACTCACTCGGGACGCACTTGTCTATGCAAAAACGCTGATAAAACCAGGAATTTCCACTTTTGATCTTGACAAATCCTTAGAAAAGTTTATAATAGATAGTGGTGGGTCACCGGCATGCCTTGGCTATGAAGGATATCCAGCAGCAACATGCATTTCAGTGAATGAAATGGTGGTGCATGGAATTCCAAGCAAGGAAATTGTGCTTAAAGAAGGTGACATAGTCAGCATCGACATTGTTGTTGCATACAAGGGATATCATGGCGATGCTGCAAGAACCTATCCTGTCGGCAAAGTTTCGGCGGAGAAAGAAAAACTTATGCGCGTGACCAAAGAGTGCTTTTTCAAGGGGATTGAAAACTTGCGAATTGGTGACCGTCTGGGAAAACTTTCAAATGCCATTCAAACTCATGCGGAAAGTAACGGATTTTCGGTTGTCCGAGAACTTTCGGGACATGGAATAGGTCGAAGAATGCATGAAGCACCATCGGTTCTCAACTACGGCAAGCCAACCGATGGACCAATCATCACAGAAAACGCAGTTTTAGCAATCGAGCCAATGATTAATGCGGGCAAAAAAGAGATTGGAATGCTGAGAGATGGCTGGGGGATTGTGACGCGTGACGGAAAACCTTCTGCGCATTACGAAAACACTGTGCTTTTCACTCGAAATGGCTTGGAAATCTTGACCTTGGAGGAAGATGATGAATATCATACAAGGTGATGTTGTCATTGCTCTTGCGGGAAAAGAGAAAAATCAAATTTTTGTTGTGCTGGCTGTCGATGAGAAATATTGCTATCTCGTTGATGGTGCCCGACTTAAACTCTCAAAACCGAAGAAAAAGAGCCTAAAACATGTTCAGAAGGCTTCAAAAATGAAGTTTGATGTGAAAAAACTTCAATCTGGACAAGAAAATGTCAATGCGGCAATCAGAAAATTTTTAAAGGAGTGTCTTTTATGTCGAAAGAAGATGTGATTGAATTTGAAGGAAAAGTGATTGAAGTTTTGCCAAGTATGACCTTCAAGGTTGAACTGACAAACGGACATGTTATCACAGCGTATATTTCTGGAAAACTCAGACAAAACTTCATTCGCATAATTGAAGGCGACAAAGTGAAAATTGAAATGAGCCCATATGACCTTTCAAAAGGACGCATAACTTGGAGAGAAAAGGGTTAAAAGGAGAAAACAATGAAAGTTAGAGCATCGGTTAAACCTATGTGTGACAAATGTAAAGTCATCAAAAGAGATGGAAAAGTTATGGTGATTTGCTCAAAGAGCAAAAAACACAAACAAACACAAGGCTAAACCAAAATCAAAAAATTAAATGCGAGATTGAGTGTGAGGGAAAATCTCGTTATGGCAAGGTCAACTTGCAAAAACACAAAATCAAAAGGATAGACCTCAAAAGGAGAAAAATTTATGGCAAGAATTGCTGGTGTCGACCTTCCTAGAGAAAAAAGATTGGAATATGGTTTGACTTACATCTATGGAATTGGCGTTAAGACTTCTCAAAAAATTTGTGAAGAAACGGGAATTTCAATGGATATTCGCGTGAAAGATTTGACAGAAGACCAAGTCGCTAAACTCAGAAACTACATCGAACACAATCTTATGGTGGAAGGTGAACTTAAATCAAAAGTTAGCATGAATATCAAGAAACTCAACGAAATTGGGTGCTATCGTGGTATTCGTCACAGAAAAGGACTTCCTGTTCGTGGACAAAGCACAAAAAATAACGCTCGAACAAGAAAAGGTCCAAAGAAAATCGTGAGCGGAAGCTCTAAGAAAGGTAAGTAAGAGGTGAAGTATGGCAAGCAATAAACAAACATCAAAAAAGAAAAATGTCAAAACTCGCAAAAGAGTTTCAAAAAACATTGAAAAAGGTCAAGTTCACATCACAACTTCCTTTAACAACAACATAATTGTTTTCACTGACATGCAAGGGAATGTCATATCCTCTTGCTCGTCTGGAAGACTTGGACTTAAAGGGTCAAAGAAAAGCACACCTTTTGCTGCTCAAACTTGTGTTGAACAAGCAGGCAAAGTTGCGCTTGACAATGGCATGAAATCAGTGGAAGTGTATGTCAAAGGTCCAGGCAACGGCAGAGAAAGTGCAATCAGAGTGCTTTCAACACTTGGTTTCAATGTAACATTAATCAAGGATGTTTCGCCAATCGCGCATAACGGTTGCAGACCTCCAAAGAGAAGAAGAGTTTAAAAGGAGAAAAAGTTATGGCAAGAACAATCGAACCAGATTGCCGTCAGTGTCGAAGAGAAGGGCGTAAACTCTTCCTTAAAGGCGAAAGATGCACAACAAAAAAATGTGCGTTTGAAAGAAGACCTGTCATTCCTGGACAACACGGTGCATCAAGAAAGAGAGTGACAGAATATGGACTTCAACTTCGCGAAAAACAAAAAGTTAAAAGAATGTATGGCATTTTGGAAAAACAATTTCAAAAGTATTATGAAGATGCAGCGCGCATGAAGGGTGCGACTGGTGAAAATATGCTTTCACTTATCGAAAGAAGACTTGACAATGTGATCTATCGCATGGGTATTGGTGCATCAAGAGCGCAATGTCGTCAAATCGTCAACCATGGACATGTTTGTGTGAATGGAAAACGCGTGAATATTGCATCATACAGAGTTAAAGCAGGTGATGTAATCACAGTGAAAGAGAACAAACAAGACCTTGAAATGTTCAAGGAACTTAAAGGCATGAAAATTGTTATGCCAAAATGGTTGGAATTCAACAGCGACACATTAACAGGCAAAATTCTTGCACTTCCAACGCGAGAAGATATTGACGGCGACATCAAAGAACAACTGATTGTCGAGTTGTATTCGAGATAAGGAGGATTAAATTTATGGAAATGGAAAAACCAAGAATCACTTGTGAAGAAACAGACAATGGAACTTTTGCGCGTTTTGTTGTTGAACCACTTGAAAAAGGATATGGTGTAACTCTTGGAAACTGCATGAGAAGAACATTACTCTCATCTCTTCCAGGTTCAGCACCTATCGCTTTCAGAATTGCAGGCGTGGCACACGAATTTTCAACACTTCGTGGGGTTACGGAAGATGTTGTTGACATCGTTTTGAATTTGAAAGGGTTGGCAGTTAAGTGCACAAACCAAGAAAGCAATTTTATAACATATCTCAGATTGCGCAAAAAGGGTGCGGGCGAAGTTACAGCAAAAGATTTTGAAAGTAACGACCAAGTTGAAGTTCTCAATCCAGATCTTCACATCTGCACAATGGACGAAGGTGCGGTTTTGGATATGGATATCATGATCGGCAACGGTCGTGGATATGTTTCAAGTGAAGACAACAAGTCAAAATATGACGACATTGATTTCATTGCAATGGACAGCATATTCTCACCTGTCAAAAAAGTTAATTTTGAAGTGGGAACAACCCGTGTTGGAAACAGCATTGACTATGACAAACTCACTTTGGAAGTGACAACAAATGGCACAACATCTGCTCGCGAAATTGTCAGCCTTGCAGGCAAAATTATCAATGAACATGTCAACTTGTTCATTGAACTTTGCGCAGAAATGAGCAATATGTCAATTTTGGTTTCCAAAGAAGAAGATCAACAAGTGAAACTTATGGAACTTCCAATCGAAGAAATGGATCTTTCAGTTCGTTCATACAACTGCTTGAAGAGAGCTGGAATTAACACAGTTCAAGATCTTCTCAAAAAATCTAAGAACGACATGTTCAAAGTTCGCAACCTTGGAGCGAAGTCTGTTGAAGAAGTCATCCAAAAACTTGAAAGTTATGGTTTGAGCCTTCGCAAAGACGAAGAATAATAGGCTTGCGAGTGGAAGTAAGATCAAAAAATAAAAATAAAATCTGGGCAAAAAGCCCAAAGAGGAGAAAAAAGTTATGGCTAACGATAAATTAGGCAGACCTTCAAAAGAAAGGAAAGCGATGCTTCGCGGTCAAGTTTCAACATTTCTTTGGAATGGAAAAATTGAAACAACTCTTGCAAAGGCAAAATCCACTGCAAGAATTGCTGAAAAAATTATCACTCTTGCCATGAACACATATCTTGACACAGTCAAAGTGCAAAAAGATGTCAAAGGTGCTGATGGAAAGAAAGTCAAAAAGCAAGTGCTTAATGACGGTCCAAAGAAGTTGGCTGCAAGAAAGAAAATCATGAGTTATGTGTATGATTTGCAAGAACAGAGAAAGCCAAAAGAGAGCAAAGAAGCTTTCAATGCACGTATTGAAGGGATCAATCATCCACTTTTGGAAAAGATTTTTAATGTTTATGCACCAAAATATGCAGAGCGCGCAAAGACATCTGGACAAGGTGGTGGATATACACGCATCATCAAACTTGGCACTCGTCGTGGTGACGCAGCTCAAATGGCAATTTTGGAATTGGTATAATCAATTTTTGAATTGATTGTGTTTTTCTATAAAAAATTTCTCATTTTTTGAGAGATTTTTTTATTTTATATTCTTTTAAAGAATGTAGTGGCTAAGAGTGCCAGATTTTCATATAAATAAATATGTTTGAACAGTTTGAAAAAGTGGAAAATGCTGACTTAAAACAGTTCTCTACAATGCGCACTGGTGGGCGTGCAAAGGTGATTGTTTTTCCAAAAAACATCAATGAAATCAAAAAAATATTGAAAATTTGCCAAAATAATCAACAAAAATTGCTTATTTTGGGAAATGGAAGCAATATCCTTTTTGATGATGACGGCTTTGATGGGGTTATCATTTCACTCAAACATTTCAATGATATCAAAATTTTGCATAACAGAAAAATTGAAGAAGAATTTTTGTTTGATAAAAAATATGAAAAAAGATTAAAAAAAACGATTGTTGAAGTTGGTGCGGGAATAAATTTGTTTCAACTTAATCAAAAAATGGCAGAATTGGGTTTTTCAGGACTTGAATGGTCTTATGGCATTCCTGCAACTTTGGGCGGATTTTTGGTGATGAATGGTGGTGCATTTGGGCATGAAATCGGTGAATTTGTCAAAGAAGTTAAAGTTTTGGAAAATGGCAAAGTGAGATGGCTGAAAAAAACAGAAATTGAATTTTCTTATCGTCATTCAAATTTGCAAAAAAATGTCATTTTGGGTGCAAAATTGCAACTTTTTTGTGAAAAAACTGAAAAAATACTGCAAAAAATGGATTTTTTTCTCAAAGAAAAACAAAAAACGCAACCTTGCGAATTTCCGTCGCTTGGAAGTGTTTTCAAGAGAATTGAAGGAGAAAAAACCATTTTTCCTGCAAAATTTATTGACAACAATGGGTTTAAAGGTGTTAGAATTAATGGAGCAGAGGTTTCCACAAAGCATGCAGGGTTCATTATCAACAGAGGTGAAGCAACAAGTGCTGATGTCCTTGCGTTGATTGAAATGCTTGAAAAGGAATTTCGCGAACAAGGCTTAAATGTGGAACGAGAAATCATTGTCATCAAAAACGATTGATTTTTAAGGAGAGAAGAATGAATAAGTGGAACAAAAGATTTATGGAATTGACAGAACATATTGCAACTTGGTCAAGCTGTTTAAGACGCCAAGTGGGTGCTGTGATTGTCAAAGAGAAAAGGATTATGACAACGGGCTATAACGGTGCGCCGGCGGGTGTGAACACATGCGTGGAGCGCGGAGAGTGTTTGCGAGAAAAGTTGAACATTCCAAGCGGAACTCATGCTGAAACTTGCTATGCTGCTCATGCCGAGCAAAATGCCATAATTCAAGCGGCGCGCGAAGGGATTTCGCTGAAAGGATGCGTGCTGTATTGCACTCATCAACCATGCGTGGTGTGTGCGAAGATGATCATCAACGCGGGCATCAAGGAAGTGATTTATAAAGAAGGTTATCCAGACGAATTTTCGATGAAAATTTTGAACGAAGCGGGTGTCAAACTGACAAAATTCAGTGAATTTGAATAATTAACAAAATTTTGGTATTATTCCGCTAGATTCTTGTAAAAAATTTAAAAAACTGCTACAATAAGTGTAGGAGTTTTTTTATGTTGTTATACGGAGATTATCACACACACACAATTTATTCTCGTTTCAATCATGGCAAGGGCACCGTTTTGGAAAATGCTTCGGTGGCGGCAGATAAAGGATTGAAACAGATTGCCATAACTGACCATGGCTTCAATCACGAATTTTTTGGCATTAAACGTCGACAAATTCCAGAGCTTCACGAGGATATCATGAACGCAAAGGAAATCACCGGTGTGGACATACTTTTGGGCGTGGAAGCCAATCTCATTTCTCTCAATGGAGAAGTGGATATTCGTGAAGAGGACTATGAATTTTTGGACATTTTTCTTATGGGATATCACAAATGTGTGCACACAAATTCTTTCAAAGACAAGATGCTTTTGTGCATGTCAAACAATTTTGCATTTAAGCCAAGCAAAGAGCGAATCAATCGAAACACCGCAGCGATTTTGAAAGCGTTGGACAAATATCCAATTGACGTCATCACACATCTCAACTATGGCTTTCAAACGGACACCATTGCGGTGGCAAAAATGGCAAAACAAAAGGGTGTTTATGTGGAGCTGAACGGCAAACGTATCAACTTCACAGATGAAGAAATTGAAATTATGGTCAGCGAAGGCGTGAAGTTTATTGTCAATTCGGACGCACACACTCCTGATCGCGTTGGTGAAGTGAACAAAGGCATGAATTTGATCTATAAGCACAACATCCCACTTTCGCAGGTGGTGAACGTTGATAAAATTCCAAAATTTCATAAAAACAAGTCGAATTCGCAAAGAATATAAAGGGCTGAAATGAGTTTTTCAAGAGATACAAAAATGGAACTTCTGACACAAGAGATTGATGACGACATAAATGCTTTGGCATTTTTGTCAGGACTTTTTCATTCCGCTGGACAAATTCAAAAAATTGGAAACAAGATTTATGTTAAAATTGTTTCCGATGTTGAAAATTTGTTCTCATATTTGCAGAAATTGATAAAAAAATTTTATGGTGATGAAGTTGTTCCTGAAATTTCTGACAACTATAACATAAACAAAAATACATATTTTGAAATCTCTTTTGAAATTGACAAATTCAAACGATTGCTTTTAGATGCAGGGGTGATTGATCTTGATGAAAGCGGAATGACTTTCAAACTTGAAATTGACAAAAATCTTCTTTTGGAAGATGAAAATCGACGAAATTTCATCAAGGGAGTGTATATTGGTTGTTCGACATCCAGCATAAAACTTTCGCAAGACACTTCGCAAAGCTGTGGATCGGGATATCATCTTGAATTTGTTTCGCAAAGTCACCAATTTTTGACCGATTTTTCACATATTTTGGCAGAATATTCCATAATCGGCAAAATTTTTGAGCGTAAAAATTCTTTTGTGCTCTACATCAAAGATGCTCAAACAATTCAGGACCTTTTGGCGGTTATGGGGGCAAATAATGCCGTGTTGACACTTTCAAACGAAATTGTCACTCGCGAACTTCGCAACAAAGTCAACCGTCAAGTGAATTGCATAAATGCCAACATAAACAAAACTGTGGAAGCAAGTTTGAAACAAATCAACGCCATAAAAATCATCGAAAGCACCATAGGACTGGAAAGTTTGTCGGAAGATTTGCAAGAAGTTGCGGTTTTGCGACTTGCAAATCCGGAAGAGAGTTTGGATGAGCTTTTACGTCTTTCGACAATCAAACTGACACGTTCTGGCCTGAACCACAGATTGAGAAAATTGATTAAAATCGCTGAAAACTTGGAGGAATAGATGAAAGATTTTGTCCACTTACACGTTCACACTGAATATTCACTTTTGGACGGAATTGCGCGCATAGGAAAATTGGTGAAGATGACCAAAGAGCGTGGTTGCAGTGCTGTTGCAATCACTGATCATGGAAATATGTATGGAGCGTTGCAGTTCTATGAAGAATGCATAAAGGCCAACATCAAGCCAATCTTGGGCTGTGAATTTTATATTTGCAACAATCTACATCACAAACAGGGGAAGGCAGACATCGGGCACATCATTCTTTTGGCGAAGAACAATGAAGGATATGCCAACTTGATGAAACTTAATGAAATTGCCTATTGCGATGGATTCTATTATAAGCCAAGAATTGATTATGACACACTTGAAAAGCATTCCAAAGGTGTGATTTGTCTTTCTGCCTGCCTTGCTGGACATATTCCAAGCGCCATTATTCAAAGACGTTTTGACGAAGCGGATGCTTTGGCACTTCGCTTGAAAAATATGTTTGACGAAGGTGATTTTTATCTTGAAGTGCAAAATCATGGAATTCCTGAACAAAAAATTGTCAACCAATATTTGGCAGAAATGTCAAAGAAACTTAACATAAAATTGGTGGCGACAAACGATGTGCACTATCTCAACAAAGAAGATTCCGAGCTTCAAGATGTTTTGATGTGCATTCAAATGGGGAAATATTTGGATGACACCGACCGTATGAAATTTTCTACCGAAGAGTTCTATCTCAAAACTTATGAAGAGATGGCTGAAGCTATGCAAGGATATGAAGAAGCTCTTGACACAACACTGGAAATTGCCAACAAATGTAATGTAGTCATCAGGACAAAGTCGCTTGGCGAAGTGTATGGAGTGGACGAAAAATATAAACTTGCACACACTGAAAATCTTATTCCTGTCTATCGACCATCGACCGGTGAAGAACCATACGAGTTTTTGCGCAGAATTTCATACGAAGGGTTGCATAAAAAATATAAAGAAGTCACAAAAGATCTTATTGACAGACTTGAAATGGAACTTGAAATCATCCGCGAACAAGGGTTTGTGGAATACTTTTTGATTGTTTGGGATTATATCAATTATGCCGAAAGTCAAGGAATTCCTGTCGGACCAGGACGCGGAAGCGGTGCGGGCAGTTTGGTGGCATACACTTCCGGCATCACCAAGGTTGACCCTATGCGATATAATTTGTTCTTCGAGCGATTCATCAATCGAGAGCGTGTTTCTATGCCCGATTTCGACGTCGATTTTTGTAAAGACAGACGCGGAGAAGTGATTGAATATGTCAAACGTCGATATGGCGAAGATCATGTTGCCGGCATTGGCACTTTTGGTTGTATGCAGGCAAAGAACGCTATTCGAGATGTTGCGAGAGTTTTGAGAACACCAATTCCAGATGTGATGCGAATCACAAAACTCATTCCAAACAAACTTCCTGACGGAATAAAGAAACCACCTGTTTTGAAGTATTATTTTGGAACAACTGGAAAGGAAGAGGACAGGAAGTTTATCATTCCAGAACTTCGTGAGATTTACGATAATGATGAACATATCAAAAAAATTATTGACATTGCCATAAAACTCGAAGGTGTGCCAAGGAATGTTTCGCAACATGCATGCGGAGTCTTGATTGCACCAGAGACTGTTTCAAATTATGTGCCGGTTGCAAAGACGGACAGTGAACGCGTGACACAATACAGTATGATTGAACTTGAGCATTTGGGTCTTCTCAAAATGGACTTTTTGGGGCTTGTGACACTGACAGATATCAAGAAAGCGTGTGACTATATCTATGAAAATTATGGCAAAAAAGTTGATTTCTATGACATGGAATATGATGATGAAAATGTATATAATCTCATTTCCAGTGGACAGACGGATGCGGTGTTCCAACTTGAAAGTGCTGGAATGAAGAAGTTCATGAAAGAATTGAAACCAAACTGTTTGGAAGACATCATCGCTGGAATTTCGCTCTATCGTCCGGGGCCAATGGACTCCATTCCAAAATTTGTTCAATACAAACAAGATCCTTCCAAAGTCACATATGATGATCCGTGCCTTGAAGATATTTTGGATGTCACATATGGATGTATTGTATATCAAGAACAGGTTATGAAAATCGTGCAGGTGATGGCGGGATATAGTCTTGGACAGGCCGACAACATTCGACGTATCATGGGCAAAAAGCAGGTGGACAAGATTGATCAAGAGCGAGAAAAATTTGTCAATGGTTGGACGGATCCGGAAGGAAAGAAAAGCATTCCAGGGGCAGTCAAACTTGGTCACGACAGAGCAGTTGCAGAACATATCTTTGACGAGATGAAGGAATTTGCGAAATATGCTTTCAACAAGTCGCATGCCGCGGCATATGCATATATCGCCTATCAAACCGCATATTTGAAATGCTATTACGAAAAAGAATTAGTGACCGCAGTGCTAAACAACCGCATCACAAGCGCTGATGAAGTCAGAAAGTATATCACTCTTGCGCGAAACGAGGGGCTGGAAGTTTTGCCACCTGACATCAATAAATCGGAGACATATTTTCGTGTTGAAGGCAACGCCATTCGTTTTGGACTTGGTGGGTTGAAACATGTGGGCATTGGCGTCACTGATTTGATTGTGAAAGATCGTGTTGAAAATGGAGAGTTCAAAAGCTTTGAGGACTTCATAACCAGAGCGGTTGCCATTGGCGGGGTGAATAAAAAGTGTATTGAATGTTTGATTTTGACAGGAGCTTTTGATTGCTTCGGCAAGTTCCGTTCGCAATATATGGCAGTGTATGAAAATCTAGTGGACAGAGCTCAGAAAGACAAAAAGAGCAGTTCTTATGGGCAAATTTCATTTTTTGGTGAAATGAATCTTGAAGATTCGATTGACTATCCAAACATCAAAGAGTTCAACAAAAAGACTTTCTTGAAATATGAGCGCGAAATTATGGGTGTTTATATGTCAGGGCATCCACTTCAAGATTATGTGAAAAAATATAAAGATTTCAATCTTACTTCTGATATGTTGGTGAGCGAAGAACCTGAACTTTTAGAAGATGTCGATGAAAGCGATGAAATCAATGAGCAAAGCTTCAATTTTGAAGATGGGCAACCAATCATTTGTGGCGGAATCATAACCGAAGTCAGTCGAAAACGCTCAAAAAATGGTAAAGAGATGTGTTATTTGAAATTGGAAGATTTGAAAGGCATATTGGAAATCACATTGTTTTCAAACGCATATTCAAGATATTATAGCCTTTTGGAAGAGGACAATTTTGTGACAATCAAAGGGAAAATAAATTTGCGTGATGGAATGGCACCTTCGGTGATTGGAGAAGTTGTTATCTTGTGGAGAGATGAGGAAGAGTCTTCAATCGAAAAGAAAAAAGACCGTTTATGTCTCAAATTTGACACAAAAAATCCGGATATATATTCCAAAGTGAAGAAGACAATCTCTTCATATCCCGGAGAAACACAGGTGGTCATCAAGTGTTCGTCGAGTGAAAAAGTTTTTGTCTTTCAGCAAAAAGTCAAAGTGAATAATTATCTCATAAATGAACTTTCCGGCATAATTGGAAGTGAAAACATTGTGTCACAGTGACTGAATTTAAAAGGAGAAAGAATATGAAAATTTTGCTTTTGGCAAGTGGTGGCGATGCGCCGGGAACAAACAGATTTATTTGGGATATTTTTTCTGTTTTCAAAGATGATGTGTATTTTGCACAAAGGGGATTTGCTGGGCTTGTTGAAGACATGATTTTTCCGTTGTCCACAGTTGTCGACAGAAAACTTAAAAACAAAGCTGGAGCGGTTATCAAATCATCACGATATCCAAAATTTAAAGAAGAAATGTTTTTCAAAAAAGGAGTTGAAAACGCGAAGAATTTCGATGTCGTGGTTGTCTTGGGTGGAAATGGTTCACAAAAAGGTGCAAAAGCACTCTATGAAAATGGTATCAACACAATTTTTGTGCCAACAACAATCGATAATGATGTCGAGGACAGTTTTTATAGCATAGGTTTTTCCACCGCTGTGAAAGAATGTGTCTATGCTGTTCAAAACGTCATGCCAAGCATTGAAACAATGGGCGATTCTTGTTTGTTTCAAGTTATGGGCAGACATTGCGACAAAATTGCAAATGCGGTTGGCGAGATTGTCGGAGCGGACTATGTTGTTTCAAACAAAGAAGATTTGGATTTTGAAAAAATCAAACAAATCATTTTGGACAAATATGTCAAATCGCAAAGCGCTTGCATAATTGTCAGAGAGAATATTGTGGAATTGGAAAAAATCATCAAAAAACTTGACGAGATGATTGGAATGCAAATTGTCAAAAAACATATTGTTGGTCGAACACAACGAGGAGGAGCTCCAACCAAAGAAGAACTCTCTTTTGCAAAACAATTTGCCAAACAGACAACGCGTTGCATATTGAACAAAGATTTCGGTGCTTGCATTTTGGTTGATGAAAATAATAAAATTTTCGTAAAAAATTTTTGGTAAAAAATAATAAAATTTGCAAAAAAAATAAGGTTTTTCCTTATTTTTTTTAATTTTTTTTGTGATTTTTCTTTATTTTTTTCTATTTTTCATTCATTTTTATCCCAAAAGTATTTTACAATAGGTCAATTTAATTAATGAAGAAAATGTTTGATTTTCATTTTCAACATTTTCACTTATGAGATTGGACAACAATTCTTCAATATTTTCAAGATTATCAGCAATTTCAGTCAGCGCTTTGTCAGAAAAGAGCGTTTCAAAATTTGTCTTTGTTGAAACGAGTGAAGAATAAATTGTGTTGCATTCAAGTTTTGCTTTGATGGTGTCAAAAACTTCAGTGTCAAGACTTATTGCAATGTCATACAATTTTTTGTATATTTCAAAATTGGCGGTTATGCAGTCATTCAAGATGCTTTTTTCATCATTTGAAAAATCTCCTTCAATGTTGTAGGCTGGTGTTTCAATAGTCAAAATTTCACTTTCCACGTTTTGCAAAGAGAGATTGTTTCTGACAAGTTCGGCGTCAGATTTGTTTTGATATATGCTTGCCAAGAGATGATAAGTCCCATCAGTTTCATAAATATATCCAGCGCCATTTTCTGATTGCAACTGTGCTTTCAAGTTTTCAACTTCGTCTTTGTTTGTGCTTGAAAACAGAGAAATTGCATAGACAGTTTGAGAGTTAAAATTCACGGATGTCGTCGAAAACAAACCGGAAGAAATCAACATTGTTGAAAAAAGATATCCACATGAAATGCAAATGCAAAAGCCAATAAAAATAATTGAAAAGGAAAAGAAGCTCTTTTTCATGTTTTATATATATTGCAAAATCTCATCAAATATACTTTCAAATGCTTGGTGTGTTTTGGAAGAATTGACAAGTTTATCTTCAATTTTTCAAAAAAATGCTGAAAGTTTTTCTATTTACTTTTAAAATAAAAAAAATTTTGATATACTTATCGCATGAGAAACATTTTTAGATTTATGCGAAGACGTCCAAAAATCGGGCTCGCTTTTGGCGGTGGTGGAGCGCGAGGGATGTCTCATATCGGCGTCATCAAAGCCTTTGAAGAATTTGGTTTGGAATTTGATTATATTGCTGGCACAAGTGTTGGAAGCATCATTGGTGCGGCTTATGCAAGTGGTATGAAAAGCTCGGAGCTTTATGAAGTTGCCAAAAAATTGAAAACAAAAGACATTCGCACAAGCAAACTTTTTTTCGTTCCTTCAAAAACGGAAGGAATTGAGAATCTTATGATTGAAACGCTTGGCAACATCAATATTGAAGATCTTAAAAAACCTTTTTCAGCTGTGGCGGTTGACATCAAAACCACAAAAGAAGTTTGCATCAGTCACGGCAATCTTTCGAAAGCGGTGGCGGGCAGTTGTTGTGTTCCGGGCATCTTCCAGCCGGTTGAATTTGCTGATAAACTTTTGTGTGATGGTGGGCTGCAAAACAACATTCCGGCAAACATTCCGCGATATTTTGGTTGTGATTATGTCATTGCGGTCGATTGCAACAGCACACGCGTTTATGGCACTGAAAGCACAAAAGTTTTGGATGTTTTGAGTTGTGCTTTGCGCACACTTATGAAAAGCAATTCCATCAAAGGCTATATGGTTGCCGATCTTACAATTGCAACTGACAACAAGCGTTTTAAATCAACAAAACTTGAGGGTATTGACGAAATGGTGGAGCAAGGATATCGCAACGCCATTGACATGATGCCACAAATTATGCAGATTTTTAAAGGAAAATTCCCAAAGAAAAGATTGAAAGATTTTGACAAAGATGACATGGAATTCATTTGATGAAACAATTGAAGGATAAAATCAAAAATATCAAGTTCAACGATGCTATCAAAGTTATATTGATGGCAATTTTTTCGATTATCTTCATTTTGTTTATGATAAATCAAACAGCAATAAATTTTGTTGTTAATGGCTTTTTGAAAATGACGCAAAATGAGCTTCAAGTTTATTATTTGGATGTTGGGCAAGCAAATTCAACGTTCATTGTTTTGCCAGATGGCACATCAATGATGATTGACACAGGCAGTGAGGACAGCACGAGTGATATGCTTGAAAGTGTTGCGTGGATTATGAAACAAAACAATCTTGAAGTTGTGGACTATTTGATCTTGACGCACAGCGATGAAGATCATGTTGGCGGAACAGTGGCATTGTTGGAAAAATATCAAGTGATGAACGTTTTGAGACCAAAAATTTTGTCTGACATTGAAACCGATTTGATTGAACAGTTTGAAACATCGTATGACAATTTTTACATATCAACCACAAATGTCTATCAATCGACCATTGAAGCAATTTACAACGAACCAAATTGCAACGTAACATTTGTGGAAGATGAAAGTATTGTCATAAACAGCGATTTGTCAATCAACATATATGCTTGTGAAAAAGATTATTACAGTGAAACAAATGCCTATTCGCCTTACATACTTCTTTCATATATGGATATAAATTTTCTTTTCACGGGTGACGCAACTTCAACCAGAGAAAAAGAATTTTTGGCGATGTTGGAAGAAGATGGTATAAGTCTTGAAATCGATTTCTTCCTTGTCGCACATCATGGTTCGAAATATTCAAACACAGAAGATTTTCTTGCAGAAATAAGTCCGCGTTATGCCATAGCCAGTGCGGGAGATGACACACATCCTGCGCAGACGGTGATCAAAAGATTGACAGATGTTGGCGTGGAAGAAATTTATGTCACAAAAGAAGTGGGCACGATTGGTGTTGCAGTTGATAGAAGCGGAAATTTCTATATTTTCACTTCAAGTTCAAATTTGGATCTTCCTTGTGTGGTTGTGGTGCTTTTCTGTTTGTGTTTTGTTGTAATGTATTTAATCGACCAGAAAGAAAAGCGCAAAAATCAATTTTATAAAAAATAATAAAGTTTTTTAAAAAAATTTTGTAATACGAGAAGTTTGTGATAAAATAAACATATGGAAAGAGATTTCAACAAAATAGTAATAGTTTCTTTGGACTATCACTTTTCTTGTGAAATAGGAAAAACTTTGTCACAGAAGTTGGATATGATGTTTTGTGACTCAAAGGATTTGCTGGAATATGACCTTATTGACAAGGATTCAATCAAAAAGTTTTGCACGAAAGAATATCTTGAAGATGAGGAGAAAAAAGTTTTCAGACAAATTGCTTCTTTCGAGAATGTCGTTGTTGCAATGGAGTATGATTATTTAATTCATAATCACAAAATCTTAAAGCAAAAAAGTTTGATTATATTCTTGAAGCTGTCCAAAACAGACGTTGTTGATGTCGCCAATTCCATTAATTATCAAAAAAGGACAAGCAAGCTTGATAAAATGGCGTTTTTGACAATAGATTTAAATGAAGATGAAAAAGATGCTTGCGAAAAAATCATAAATAAACTTGGAGGGATGTTATGAAATTAACAACCAAAGCAATAAATTATCTCAAATCACTCTCGGCAGAAACAATCACAAATGCAAAATCAGGGCATCTTGGAATTTGTCTGGGTGCGTCATCAATTCTTTTTGCGCTTTTCAAAGATCATCTCAATTTTGATGTTTCTGACACCGACTTTTTGAATCGCGACAGATTTGTCTTGTCTGCTGGGCATGCAAGTGCACTTTATTATTCACTTTTGTCGATGTTTGGATTTAATGTTTCGTTGCAAGATTTAAAAGAATTCAGGAAATTGGGTTCAAAAACACCGGGGCATCCAGAATATAACGTCACAGAAGGGGTTGAAGTCACCACTGGTCCACTTGGGCAAGGAGTGGCAAATGCTGTTGGCATGGCAATTGCAGAAAGTGTGATGGAAGAACGATTCAACACAGTTGGATTTGACATCATCAACAATCGCACATATTGTCTTGTTGGAGATGGTGATCTCATGGAAGGTGTTGCAATGGAAGCGGTGAGTCTTGCGGGAAATTTGAAACTCAACAAACTCATCTTGCTTTATGACAGCAATGAAGTGACAATTGACGGCTCCTTAGATTTGTCCAACAGAGAAAATGTTGCAAAAAAATTCAAAGCCATGGGCTGGAATGTCATCTATTGCTCGCAAGGAAATTCATATTATTTTTGCACGCGCGCAATTGCAAAAGCAAAGAAGAGCAACAAACCAACAATCATCATTTTCAAGACGACAATTGGAATTGGAACGCAAAAAGAAGGGACATCGGCAGTTCATTCTGCTGTGTTGTCGGAAGCGGAACTTGCTGGTTTCAAAGAAAACTTGGGAGTTAAGGAAAGTTTCTATATTCCAAGCGATGTTCGTGAATTGTGTATGGCAAGCACTCGTCGTGGAAAATTATATCATGAGCAGTGGAATCAAAATTTGGCGATATATTCAAGCACACACCCTGAGCTTTACAAATCCCTTATGGCGTTTTTTGACAGAAAAAAGATAAATTTTGAAAGAATGAAAAAAAATATAGCCAAATATGACGGGCTCAGCACGCGCAAAATCAACCACTATGCATTGTGTGAACTTGCATATCAATGTTCTCAACTCATTGGCGGAACGGCCGACCTATCTCCGTCAACAATGGCATATATAGACAACGCAAACAATTTTTCTGCGGGCTATAGGCGTGGGAAAAACATTCATTTTGGTGTGCGCGAACATGCCATGTCAGCCATTGTCAACGGAATTGCGCTCTATGAAGACTTTTTGACCTTTGACTCCACCTTTTTGGCTTTTGCGAACTATTCAATTCCAGCATTGAGATTGCGTGCAATGATGAAACTTCCTGTGATGTCTTTCTTCACACACGACAGTATATGCGTTGGTCAAGACGGACCATCTCATCAACCGATTGAACAAATCTCTCAACTTCGTGCAATAATTGGCAATATTGTTTTCCGTCCTTGTGACTATAACGAACTTGTTGCTGGCTATTACACCTGCATAAGAGATTATCTTCCGGTCAATTTCATCCTTTCAAGACAAGATATTCCACACATCAACGGAACATTCTATGAAGGAGCATTGATGGGCGGATATGTTTTGGAAAACACATCTTCCAAACCAGAAATTGTGCTTGTGGCAAGTGGTGCAGAAGTTGTTCTTGCTGTCAAAGTTGCTGAAGAATTGCGAAAGAAACACACGGTGAATGTGGTTTCCATGCCATCAATTGAAATTTTTGAAAAGCAACCAGATGGATATAAAAACAAAGTGCTCTGCAAAGATTCTGCTTTTGTGTTGGCAATCGAAGCTTCAAACGACTGCAAGTGGCTGAGTGTTGTCGGTGAGAAGGGTGCATTTTTTGGAGTGAAGGAATATCAACAAAGCGGAAAGGGCGATGAGATTTATGACAAAGCCGGCTTCAATGTGAAAAACATCTCAAAATTTGTAGAAAATAAACTTAAATCGCGCAAATAATCGCAAATTTAAAACAAATTTCGATATATTTTGACAACAATAAATTTTCAACATAAATTCAATCTCAGTAAAATAAGATATAAAGAGGTTGTTATGTTGAATAAAAAAAGTATTGTGTTGTCAGATATAAATGAACGAACAAACAAAAAAGCCGTTCTCTCTTTGGAAGAAGACGGCGAGGGAATTTTTGGAAGATTGAGATTATATAACTTTCCGTTTGAAATTGCCGGAGTGTGCTCCTTGGGTTTTTGGGTTGACGGAAAGGTTCACAAAGCAGGGTTAACTTTGAAATCGAGCATGCTCTATGATTTCTATCTTAATTTCAAACAAATTCCACAAAAATTTTCAGTGGCTGTTGTCAATTTTCAAAATGCCGTTGCTTCACCAATCCTTTATGGTTCAAGCGAAGGAAGTGGAGATGATGTGTATGGAAGCATAATAAGTGAGATTTCACAAAACTCTTCGGCAAAAAACACAGAAGATGTTTTAAATCGCTATGGCATTGATTTTGATGAAGAAGAAAAAAAGATTGTGGAAAGAGAGATTGATGAAGCACTGTGTTCATCAAATTGTGTGGAGTGTGTTTATAAAAAATTTTTTTATGAACACAATCAAAAAATTCAAGAGAAAGCAGAAATTTCAAATATCGGAAATTTGAACACGCAAATTGAAGAAGAAGTTAAAGAAAATGAGCCAATATTTTTTGATCGGCTTAAACCGCAAATTGACAAACTTTTTGAAGACAATCCTGCCGAAAGCAATCTTGGACAGATAATTCCAGATTCGAAATGGGTTAAGGTGGATTATGAAGATGACGGCGATTTTTATGTTTTTGGACTTCTTTACGATGAAAATGAAAATGTGAAATATGTCTGCTATGGTGTGCCTGCTGTTTTTGACGAAGAACCGCCAAAAGAGCTTACAGGTTTTCCAATTTGGCTTCCGTTAGATGACGAAAAAGGTTTTGGATATTGGTTGACCTATCAAGATGCTGTCACCGGAGAGCCTGTCAAAGCAATTTTGGATTAAAAGTGGGGAAGAATGAAAATTTTGGCGTGGATTGTGCTTGGAATTGTGATTTTTGTCTTGGTTGGCATGATTTATTATTTACTTATTGGAGCAATCTTGTTTAAAATCATCTTTTCAAGAAAAAATGTCACGGCACGAGTTTTGAACAAAAACATAGAGAAAAAATTGAAAGATTATAAAGTTGATCTATGTTGGTGGGACAAGGTGGCATTCGAAAAAGTTTCCATCAAATCTTTCGATGGAATTGATTTGGTTGGACATCTACATCGTGGCAATTCCAAAAAAACAGTCATTCTTTTTCACGGTTTTGGGTCGAATTATCGCGAATTGCAACAATATTGCAAGTTTTTCTATGGTTCCAATTTCAATGTCCTTGCTGTCGAGCTCCGTGCACATGGAGAAAGTGGAGGAAACTGTGTTGGATATGGCTGGTTGGAACGTCGAGATGTTGTTTCGTGGGTGAATTATGTTCATGAAAAGTGGCAAGACGACAAAATTTTGCTTTTTGGATTGTCAATGGGTGCGGCAACTGTTTGCATGGCTTCTGGAGAAAAAGATTTGGTGGGTGTGGAAGGAATAATTTCCGACAGTGCTTTTTCCAACGCAGATGAAGAGATTTCACATGTCTTGAAAAGAAATAAAGTTAATTTCAAATTGTTGAAAATGCACGTATATAGTTATGTGAAACGAGTGTATGGACTTGACATAAAAGAAGTGGATGCAATCAAACAAGTGAAGAACACAAAAGTTCCAATTTTGTTCATCCATGGACGAGATGACAATTTTGTTCCAATTGAAAATATGACAAAATTATATAATTCAACGCCAAAAAATCTACGCGACAAATTTGTTGTTGATGACGCAAGACACATAATGTCATATCCAGTTGCTGGCGTGCTTTACGAAAAAAAGTTGCGCGAATTTATCAAGAATCGCACAAAAATTGAATCAATTTGATTCGCTGCTGATGGAAGTTTGCAAATTTGCAATTTGAGCAGAAAGTTCTTCAATTTTTGAGAGCAAATATTCATATCTCTCCAAGAGATATTTATAGTTGAACCAATATTCTTTTTCGTCGATCATAAAATTTCTCCTTTTTCAGAAATTTTATGTCAAAAGCAATTTCTTTTCAAGATTTTGTGTCATTTTTTATTTCATATTCTTTGCCAGAAGATTTTTTCAATTTAACTTTTTTGCGAGTCATAAACAGCCATGCAAAGATGATTCCAAGCAGTGCCAAGATGACAATCAAACAGGTGATAATCACAGGGTTGATGCCGTCCGGCGCGATGTTCTCCGTTTTGAGATAACCATAAAGCACATCGCCGTCAAGGACATAACTTATTGCTGTGTATTCGTTTGAACTGTCATATCCTTCATACAGAAAAATGCGAGTCCCTTTGTCCAGGGTTGTTCCGCTTGCAACATATTCGGTGTTCTCTTTCAAATAGATTTCGCACTTTGCGTTTGTTTGTGCGTTGAAGTTTGGAATGGAAACAACGATTTCGGTTTTCGGTGTGACAAGGTCACAAAGGATGAAGGCGTCCACCAGTTCACCTTGTGAGTTGGAGTATTGCTCTTGAAGTTTATAGAAGTTATAGCCATATGTTCCAGAATAGACCGCAACTTCACCGCCAGAGACTTCCAACAAAATTTCATCTTTGTGAGAGAGTGTTGCAAGTTTTTCGGAAGTCAAATCAGGTTGAGAAAAAAGCACAGCGGAGTTTGCTGTGACAACATATTCGCCAGAAACTTCGCTTTCTTCGGCAAAAGCAACAGAAATTGGCGAAAAAAACACAAAAAAACCGCAAAAAATCAACAAAAACATCGAAATTTTCTTCAAAAAAGTCGAATTTTTCATAAAAACATTAAACAACATTTTTATTGAAATGTCAAATAAATTTATACCACAAAATTAAAAACAAAAAAGCATACCATTTGGTATGCTTTTGTTAAAACATTATAAATTTTTATTTTCAATAAATCAAGTTTCAGGTATTAAGAACTATAATTCAAATTTCTAACACTTCCATTATAAATTGTAAACTCAATATATGCACCTGTTGAGGAATCTTTTAATTGATAAATAGGTGCAGGTTTGGATGTGCCATCAAAATCAAATATACCATAAGAATTTTTTGCAAATGAAATTAAGAGGCCATTATAATATGTTGCTTCATCAATAGTTCCAGTGTATCTTGCTTTTCCTCGAGATTGTAAAAATGAAATTGATGCATCAATCAATTCTTTGACATTATTATTTGCTGTGCCATCGGCATAGATTGTGGTTTGAATTTCTGTTAAATATTCAACTAAATCTTCATATTCAATGAAAGAGAAGAAATAATATGTCCGATTGTTGAGTGTGTAAATGTTATATTCTGCTTTATTCCAACCATAGTTCACACAGTCAGCAATATAACTTACAAATATATAATCGGTATCTGTGACAATCAATTCATCCATAGAGCGAAGTGGAAGAGAGTAAAGCGAATTGTATACATAATTGTAAAGCAGGATTGCACTTGCGTCACTCACCGAACCACTTGTGTAAATGGAGTATTCTAATGCGCTGTAGTTTAAAAGAGTTATATCTGTGGTGATATTACCACTGATAATCATGATTTCGTCCCAATTATAATCAAAGGCTTGTTCTGCTGTGAATGTGCCACTGTTGTATAAATTTAAAATTTCTTCTGTGTCGTCTGTGGTGTGTCTGACTTCATACTCCCTTGCATAAACGCACTTAAAGTTGTTGTTTACAAAGTCATATTCAGCAGCCCAAATTTCAGTTATATATGGCATCATTAGGAAGTTCATTTTAATTGAATTACAAATATCGTTTTCAAAATCGTAGTCAGCATAAAGTGTTACGATGAAAGTGTAGTTTGCATCTGTAACAAAGTCGAAATAGAGATAGACACCATCACTTGTTGTGCTTGATGATAGGTAAACTTGCCCAGAATAGCCATCAATTTCTGCTATGCCAGCATAAACCTTGTTGAATTCAAAACCGTTGGCATATCCGTTTTCTGTGTTGGTGTTTTCTGCAAGGTAACTTGAAGCAAACACGATTCTTGATGCGTAATAGTTTCGTCTTAAATATGATGAAATATCACCATTCGCAAACCCAATATCTAAGGCTGAAATGCTGTTATTGCTCGCTCCAGCTGAACTTTCGGTTGCCATTTCAGCAAAGGTGTTTGAAACTTCTTCCAATTTGTCAGAAATTGTGCCAATCACTTTGGCGGCAGATGAAATTTCCGTTGTTTCGTCATCTTTTGTGAAGAGATATACACCAAAAACGATTCCGGCAATAAGGCAAAGAGAAAGCAAAACAAGCAAAAATCTCGATGCTATACTTTTCATAATATCCTCCTTTTTTCTCAATCTCATTTTAACACGGGGGGGGAACTTGTCAAGATTTTTTTAAAAAATTTTCATTTTTTTAATAAAAAGTGTGATTATTTCTTTTTTCTGGAAAATTTGTGTTGGTTTGATTTCTAATGGTAGAAAATATTTGTGCTAAAAGGATGATATAAAAAATAGAATATATCATGAAAATCTTAACAATAAGACGGCGGACGTTGTGTGTTGTTTTGGCGAGTTTAATTTTGATTTGCTCTGTGGTTGGCGTTTGTTATGCGGTGCAGGCGACGAGTTCGCCGAAAGCGATATATACCATTGTCATCGACGCAGGGCACGGCGGAAAGGATGGCGGGGCGGTGGGTTCGCAAACAGGAATCACGGAAAGTTATCTCAACTTGCAGTATGCTCTCACACTTCAAAAGATTTGCGAAAGTTATGGCTTTGAAGTGGTGATGACTCGCTCGGATATGAATGGGTTGTATTCTCCTTTTGCGACAAACAAAAAACGAAGTGAAATGAAGAAGCGGGAGACCATTATTGAAAGTGCCAATGCTGATGTGGTTGTGAGCATACACATGAATTCTTTTTCTTTAAGTGCGGTTCGGGGTGCTCAGGTTTATTATGCCGAAGGGAGCGAAAGTGGGCAGGCGCTTGCCGACTCAGTTCAAACAAATCTCAACAAAAATGTGGACTATGCAAAAGCGACGGCAAAAGTTGGTGATTTTTATGTTTTGAATTGCTCTGAAAGTCCAAGCATTTTGGTGGAATGTGGATTTTTGTCCAATCCAGAAGAAGAACTTTTGTTGCAAGATGAAGAATATATGCAAGAATTTTGCTATCATCTTTTTTGCGGAATTTTGTTGTATCTAAGTTTTGATTGATTTGTGACAATCAAAAACATTTTTTGACAGTTTGCGACAAAGTTTGCTTTTGCATCATAAAACCTTTTGTTTTAAACTTGAAACGAGGTTGATATGGGTGTCAAAAAAGTTTCTTCAAATCAATTTAATTTAAAAATTAACAAATTTTTCTTATTTATTTTGCAATTTTGCGTCTTTTTTTGTGTTTTTTATGTGCTTTTTAATGCAAGTGTTAACATGGTGATTTTTCCATTTGCATTTGCAATGCTGTTTGCGTTGACTTGGGCAAACCAAAGAGTTTGGATTCTTGTGCCTGCTTACATACTTGCAGGGGCGCTCTATCAGCCCACTTTGCAGTTTGCCATTTGCATGGTTGTCGCTGTTTTTTGTTTGATTGTGCCTTATTTCATTCACGTGCTATGCAAGAAAAATATGCGGAAATGGGAGTTTGTCATTTTTGCTGTTTTAAGTCAAACAGCAAATGTTGTTTTTGATCTTTTGGCAGGTCAATTTTGGGCCGTTTCACTGATAAGTGTTGTGATTGGCGTGTTGTTTATGATGGCTTGCATAATTGTCTTTGAAGCAATCATAATTAGGGGATTTTCCAATAAATTGACAATATTGGAAATTGTTTCACTTTTTTCAATAATTGCCGTCGTTTGCAGTGGCTTGGTTGTTTTGAATATATATTCTTTCAGTTTATTGAAACTTTTTATGAGTTTTGTTTTGCTTTTGTTTTCATTTTGTTCCACTCCACTTCTCACAATGCTTGTGGCTTCAATTGGTGGGCTTGGAGCGCTTATTGCCACAAACAATGCAATCTTCATGGCACCTTTCATCATTTGGGCGCTTGTCACTCTTCTTTTCAAAAAAAGGTTGCGCATTTTCATGGTTATTTCGCTGATTTGCGTAGAACTTGTCATCGGCTTTTATTTTCAATTATACACATCTTTTGGAATTGTCGAAATTTTGCCAGTTTTGATTTCGTGCATAGTCTTTTTGCTTTTGCCGAAAAATATCTGCAAAGAAGTGGCAGTGATTTTCAATTTGTCAAAAGATAGGTTGGCAATGAAGAATGTTGTAAATCGAAATCGCGAAATTTTGCACCAACGTCTTGGAAATTTGTCGGAAGTTTTCAATGACATAAACATGATATATCGCCGACTACTCAAAAAGACAATGACTTTCGAAGAGGTTCAAAAACTTTTGGAGCAAGAGATTTCTGATAAAATTTGTTCTTTCTGTCCGGAGAGAAATCACTGTCATCGCGCGCATGCAGAAAGCACCAAACAGGTCTTTGACGAACTTATCAAAATTTCATATGAGAAAGGCAAAACCACTCTTTTGGACATTCCTTCCTATTTGACTTCGCGTTGCAAACAGACAAGTGCAATTTTGGGTTCTGTTAATACTCTCACTGCGCAATATAAAAAATATATGAGCATGACGCATGATGTCGACACCAGCAAGCTTATCATTGCAGAACAACTTTTGGGTGTGTCAAAAATTATGGGCGAACTTTCAAAGGAAGTTGAAACAAACATATCTTTTGACACCGCTCGCGAGAATAAAATTTTGGATGAATTGACGTATTACAACATCATTTGCATTGATGTGGTTGTTTTCGAAAAGGACATTCACACTCTTTCCGTCACGGTTATCGTGAGAAATGAAGATTCCGAAAAACCACGAATTGCCGATGTGGTCAGCAAGATTTGTGGATGCAAAATGGCGGTGACAGAGATTTTTTCTTCATCGCGACCGGGATATTCTGTCGTCAATTTGAAAACCGCGCCAAAATATGACTGCTTGTTTGGAGTTAGCCAACGGACAAAAAACGGCTCAAAAATGAGTGGTGACACATACTGCATTGTCAAGCTTGACAGTGACCGAATTTTGTTTGCAATCTCTGACGGTATGGGAAGTGGCCAAAAAGCAGAAGAAACAAGTGAACTTTCCATCACACTTGTCGAAAATTTTTATAAGGCGGGCTTTGACAACGACCTTATTCTTTCCACTGTAAACAAACTTTTGAATTTGCACAAAGAAGACATTTTCAGTGCACTTGACATTTGTGTGGTGGATGAGAAAAATGGGTTTGCTGATTTCATCAAAATGGCGTCGCCAAAGTCGTTTATATTAAACGAAGATGAGTGCAAGGAAATTGAGGCGGGGGCACTTCCAATTGGAATTGTGGACGAAAGCAAACCTCTCATCACAAAAAATGTCCTTTCTGCCAAAGATTTTGTGATTTTGTTTTCGGATGGAATTGCTGACAGTTTTGAAAGTGATGAAGAACTTCAATCTTGCATAAAATTAATCAAAACCAAAAATCCACAAGAGTTTGCAGATGAACTTTTGGAGCGTGCTTTGGCGTGCAACAACGGTTATGCTGTCGATGACATGACTGTCATTGTCATCAAGATTTTAAATTTCTAAAAAAAAGTATTTTTCACAAAATGGAAGTAAAAATAGAAAAATTTAATTTCTTTTAACTTTTTTGATATTTTTTCTAAAAAAATATTGAAATTATGTTTTTTTTGTTATATAATATTTTTGAAAAGTTGAGGAAGACTATGGAAAAAATATTAGAATATATAAAGAAACATAATTTGATTAAGCCGGGCGAAGTGATTGGTGTTGGTGTCAGCGGTGGCATTGACAGTATGAGCTTGTTGCATTTTTTGCACACAAATCGCGAAAAACTTGACATTGAAGTGGTTGCCATTCACATCAATCACGGTATTCGTGAAGAAAGCGAAGATGAAGCACGTTTTGTTGTCAGCAAGTGTAAAGAAATGGGTGTGAGAGTTTATAAATTCTCAATTGATGCTCCAAAAATTGCCAAAGAAAAGAAAATTAGTGTCGAAACAGCCGCTCGCGAAGGCAGATATGGCGTTTTTGAAGCACTTGTCAGAAAAGATATTGTGGACAAAATTGCGCTTGCACATCATCAAAGTGACCAAGCGGAAACAATTTTGATGCATATTTTCCGTGGAAGTGGTCTTGCTGGTGCAAGAGGAATGGAGCCTGTCCGTGACAAAATATACATCCGTCCAATGCTTCCTGTTTCAAAAGAAGAAATTGAAGAATATGCAGCACTCAATACCATTGAGTTTGTTGAAGATGAAAGCAATTTTGGCACATCTTATTCACGAAATTATATACGCAATGTTGTCATGAAGGATATTTTAAAAAAGTGGCCAAATGCAATTGAGGCAATCAACAATTTTGCTCTTGCAGTGTGCGACGATGATGATTACATCAAATCACTGATTGACACAAATTCACTTGTTGTGGATGACAAAATTGTGCAAATGCCATGCAGTATTTTCAATTCCAGCAGTGCGATATACAGCCGAATTGTTTTCAAAACTCTTTCTCTCATTGGTGTGAACAAGGACATTGAAAGAAAGCATATTGAAATGATCAAAGACCTTGCATTTGCTGAAAATGGCAAAAAGATCAAGTTGCCATATGAAATTGTTGTCAGCAAAGAATATGACTTTTTGACTTTTGTTAACAACTATGTTGAAAAACCAACACTGTCAAGGACTTTGAAATGTGAAGAGTTTGATGCAGAAAACTATGGCAAGGTGATTATAAAACGAATTAATGTCAAAAATATGAAAAAAGATGACGGTGCGCTTTATTTTGATTATCGCAAAGTTCCAAAGGATGCACGTTGGCGCTATCGTGAAGACGGCGATGTTTTCGAAAAATTTGGAGGCGGAACGAAAAAACTTAAATCGTTTTTGATTGACAAAAAAATTCCTGTTCGTGTGCGCGACTATATTCCTGTGCTTGCAAGTGGAAATGAGGTCTATGTCATTGCTGGCGTGGAAATAAGTGATAAGGTGAGAGTGGATGACGAAGTTGCAACTTGTTATAAACTTGTTGTTGAGAAGGATTAAAGATTATAAAAAAATCACAAGAATATTGTGATTTTTTTTAAATTTGTTTGTTCTTTTGCTTTTTTTTACAAAATGTTGTATCATAATAATGATTCTTGTGTAAATTTCATTTTTAGGAGGAAATATGAAAATTGCAATAACTGCGGAAAGTACGATTGATTTGCCGAAAGAGTTGCTTTCAAAATATCAAATTGCAACAATTCCTTTTATGGTTATTTTGGGAGAAAATGAATTCAAAGACGGCGAAATCTCCTCAACAGACATCTTCAAATTTGTCGAGAAAAACAAAATTTTGCCAAAAACTTCGGCAATAAATAAAGCTCAATATAAAGAATTTTTTGAAAAACAACTGAAAACCGCTGATGCGGTTGTGCATATTTCTCTTTCAAGTCAAATTTCAAGTGCTTGTCAAAACGCAACAGATGTCTCTCAAGAATGTGAAAATGTTTTTGTGGTGGACAGCCTTTCGCTTTCGACAGGGATTGCGCTTCTTGCAATATATGCGCGTGAACTTGCAGACAGTGGACTTTCGGCGAAGGAAGTTTATGAAAAAGTTTCAGTGCGTGTGTCAAGTGTTCAAGCAAGTTTTGTGCTTGAACGCCTCGACTATTTATATAAAGGTGGAAGATGCAGTGCGCTGGCATATTTTGGTGCAAACTTGATGAAAATTCGTCCACAAATTTTGGTGAAAGACGGCAAAATGGGCGCTTATCACAAATATCGTGGAAACATGGACAAAGTTGTGGAGAACTATTGTAAAGACGTTTTGGCAGAGTTTAAGACGCCAGACTTGAAACGTGCATTTTTGACATACACCACCGCCACCGAAGGTATGGTTGCCGCTGCAAGAAAAGCACTTGAAGATCGTGGGTTTGAAGAGATTTATGAAACTCGTGCTGGTGGCACAATTTCCAGTCATTGCGGAGAACACACGCTTGGAATTTTGTATATAAACGACGGGCAAGAATGATACATTGATTTTTTGATTTAAAATGGTGATTATGGTCCAAGTGGGTCATTTTCATCTTTTTTCTTTTTCTTCATATAAATAGTGTTTGAAAAAGATGTAATATTATTTATTATTTTTGAAAAACACTTTATTTTTTGACTAAAAAAATGTAAAATGATTTTATGAAAGAATTGTCAAGGGTGCAAGAAATTGAAAGAAGTCTGAACAAAAAATTTCGAAAGGAAATTTGGACAAAATTTATCCTTGCAATCAAGTGCTATGGCTTGGTTGAAAAGGGGGATAAGATTGCTGTTTGTGTTTCTGGCGGGAAAGACAGCATGCTTATGGCAAAACTTTTTCAAATGCTCAAAAGAATAACAGAAGTTGAGTTTGATGTGGTTTTTCTTTGCATGGATCCGGGATATACTGCAAAAAATCGTCAAAAAATTGAAGAAAATGCAAAAATTTTGGAAATTCCACTCGAGTTTTTTGAAACAAACATTTTTGAAACTGTGGCAGACATGGATGGGTCGCCATGCTATATCTGCGCTCGCATGAGAAGGGGACATTTGTATAGTGAGGCACAAAAACGCGGATGCAACAAAATTGCCTTGGCACATCACTTTGACGATGTGATTGAAACCACACTCATGGGGATGTTGTATGGTGCACAAATTCAGGCAATGCCACCAAAATTGCGTTCCAAAAACTTTGAGGGTATGGAATTGATTCGACCTCTTTATTGTGTTCATGAAGAAGATGTGATTGCGTGGGTGGATTATAACAAATTACAATTTCTCAATTGTGCTTGTCGTTTCACTGAAAGTGAAAACTATCAAGACATTTCCGCTCGTAAGAAGACAAAAGAACTCATTAAACAACTCAAAAAATCAATTCCAGCAGTGGACGAACATATCTTCAAAAGCATACACAATGTCAACATTGACACTCTTGTGGGATTGAAGTATAAAGAAAAGAATTTTGATTTCTGTGAAATTTACAATTTTAATCAAAAGGAAGATAAAAAGAAGAAATAAATATCAAATATCTCAAAAAGACGAAAAAAACTTAAAAAAAGAGCAAAAATGCTCTTTTTTTGCAAAAATTATTCAACATTAAAGAAAACTATCTTTCCATTTCCTTTGTGTAGTAACTTCCTTCATGTTGAGTTGCAGGAAATCTTTTCCCTTCTTCCAAGTATGTTGTCTTGCCGTCAGTCTTTCCTTGCTTGTCATGAGCCAAATACTCTCCGGTTTCAGGGACTTGTTCCCCAGGTCTATATTTTTGCATATTTTTCCTCCTTTTTGAAAGTGTGCCCACTTTCTATTCTTATTGTGCACAAGATAAAGATTTTTATTCGCCAACAATAAAAAAATGAGAATTAAAAATTTGAAATAAAAATTGCTTGACAAATATTGAAAAGATTGATAATATATCTTTATAACTTAATCAAGATGGCGGGGTGAGAAACAGTAGGTTTGTCATTAAGTGCACAGAGAAGGGTTGGCTGGTGAAAAACCTTGACGGTGGCAAAGTTCGAATTACATTCACATCAAGTCTTGCGCGCAAGTTCTGCGAATGAACTAATGAGAGTTTTGTTGTCAACAGGTTGCTTATTCAAACAAAGAGAGTGAACACATGAAATTGAAAAATTTTTTGGAAGTTTTCAATAAAACTAAATTTAGGTGGTACCACGAAACACACGCTTCGTCCTAAAAAGACTTGGCGTGCTTTTTTTAAAAAAAAGATAGAGTTCTGGCTGTCAAACTAAATTTAATACAATAAAAGGAGAAGAAAAATGGAAAAAGTTGATACAAAATTATTTGACACATTGGAAGAGAGAGGTCTTTTATATCAGTGCACAAATAAAGATGCTTTAAAGGAA
>CAZQMZ010000007.1:0-45729 GCA_964594865.1 uncultured Lachnospiraceae bacterium
TGTTTGGAATGTAGCCATAATTGACAGGATAGACAAACCCATGCTTTGGATGTTTACTCCCAAGCGGTCTGTCCATTTCAACAACAACCTTTTTTCCTAAATATTTTTTACTATTGTTCATAAACCCTCATTTTTATAATTTTAATATAAATTATTGTTCTTGTTCTTTAATTCTATATACTCTCTGTTCAAATCTTTACCATATGTCTTTAAATCGCTTAAAAGTTGATCTCTTATTTCTTCTGGAAGCAAGTTCTTTTTAACAAGTTCACTTAATCCAATCATTGTAGGATTGTATGTGCCACTATTTCGGTTTGCTTGATATTCTTCGCCGTCGGTTTTGTGTATTTTTCCAGAAATCCAATCAAGAACAAAAAAAACTTGTGTTGTGCCCTTGCTTTCAAAAGCATAGACCAATCTTTTCGGTTTGACCACAATTCCAAATTCTTCCATTAGTTCGCGGACAACACATTCTTCGTTTGTCTCATTTTCTTCGATATGTCCGCCAGGAAAAGTGCAATATTTTCGCCCACCTTTTTCTCGCTCCATAACAACAAGTTTATCGCCTTTGATGATTATACCTCTGCAACTTGAAATCTTCATTTTAACTCCTTGTCAATTCTTTCCCCAAACAACTTTGACATCTCTCGAACCTACAAGATTTGCTAAATTTTCGGGATTTTTTACTTTTCCTATTTTGGTGTAGGAATAAGGCGTGGAAAAACTTTTATAAAATATAACAAGACATGAAGAGCCATAAAGCATAATATCGCCAACATTTATATGTTTTACTCTTTGTTCGTCAGTCGGCAAACTTTTGTTTATATAACAATATTTTTCATTACCGTTAAGTTCTTGCATAACAAGTTTAAGTGGCAAAAGTTCAACAAGTGCCTTGCTTGTTTCGTTGCTTTCAAGTTCAACTTCAAATTTTTTCTTATCAATAAAGATTATCATTTTCATTCACCTAAATTTTATTCAATTTATAATACCATATCAACTTTTTTTGATTTAACATTTCAAAACTTCAATGATTTTTTTAAGTTTTTTTGCAGAAATTGGAAAATTTTGTTCGTTGACATCCCTGTCAATACGAATGACCTTCCCTTCTGCAATTGTTCCTTGAAAAGGGACCTTGACAATGTCCCCTTCTTTCAAATCTTTGAAAGGTGAAATATAAAAATACCCCACCCCGCCAATGACAACTTTGGCATAGTCATATCTTTTATTCTCGTGCAAAATTCCGCCAGAAGTCGAATGTATCATATAAAATCCCCCAGTGACACTTTAAATTTATTTCATAGTTTATTTGAATTTTTGTTTGTTTTCTTTCCAAATTTTTTTGAATTGACTTTTGTAATACATTCCAGCAAAACGAATGGCAGTTTTTTCACCGATTATTTTGACAAATTTTCCAAAAAGTCTATCTCTCTTCTTTTTGCTTGTTTTAAGCCACGAACCATCAAAATGATGTATACAATATGTGTTTTGTGTTTTGGATATTTTCCCAGTCATATAATTTTTTGGACAAAAATATTCATTTGGAAACACAACAACACCATCACTTAGTTTTTGATATGTGTTGTTTAATTCTAAACCATATTTATATTTCAAAAGGGCTGTCAAAATTTCTGTGTTTGGCGTGACTGCCTGCTTTCCTTTTTCGTCTATAAAATGACGACCATCGTATATTTTTAAAAAATCTATTAAATATGGATGATTTTTGGCACACCCAAAGGTTGATGCTTGCAAAACATAACGATGCTCAAACCCAAAAAAAGCATTGAGTTCTGTGAATGGAGTCAAATCTTTGCAAACTTCAACATCGGTGTCAAGATAAATCCCTCCAAATTTTGCCAAAGCCCATAATCTTATATAATCGGATGCAAACGCCCACTTTTTCTTCTCAACCGCCTCCTTGACAAAAGGATGAGAATTTACATCAAAATTCTTTTCGTTCCATTCGACAATTTGAAAATCAGGACAATTTTTCTTCCAACTTTCAATGCACTTTTGAGCAATTGGAGATTTCTCTCCACCCAGCCAAACAAAATGAATAATTTTTGGTATTTTATTTTCAGTTTTCATGGCAAAATTATAACATACAAAATTGTCAAATGCAAACTTATTGCAAACTATGGTCTATTTTGTGTTTATTTCATCTTCAAAAGAAGCAATAAGTCTTTTAAAAATATCTTGCAAGTCATATTTTGGTTTCCAGCCCAAATTTTTTAATTTTTGAATATTCAATTTGATAACGCTTTTGGAGCCATAGCATCCACTTTTTGAAGCATCTCCCTCAACAATAACCCTAACCTTTCCTTCTCCAAATTTGTCAGCAATCAGCTCTGCCATTTCTTTTATGCTCATGTTTGTGTTTGGATTTGCCACATTATAAGTTTCTCCTGCCCTTCCTTTGATAGCAATTGTCAAAAGTGCATAAATCGCATCAGTTGTATAGCAATAATCATGAACTGAATCTCCAGAAGTGTGGAGAATAATGTTTTTCTTAAAAATTATATCTCTTGCAATTTCGCCAAAAATTCGTGAATCATCAAAATCTGCTCCTGCTCCAAAAGTTTGAGTCAATCTTGCAACTTTGATGTTTACCCCATATTCATTCACATAACAAGAGCAAGCGTTTTCCACCAATCTCTTGCTCTCTGGATAGCAATTTCTTATGTTTGTTAAATCTAGCGTCCCCAATTTTGTTTCATCCAATGTTCCGTCATATTCATTTAAGACGCCATAAACTTCCATAGATGACGCAAACACCACGCTTTTGACATTCCTTTCTTTTACAAAATCAAAAACATTCAGTGAACCAATGACAGTTGTTTTTATCAATTCAACTGGGTTGGAAACCATCTCTTTGGATTTTGTTACTGACGCAAAGTGAAAAACATAATCAACATCCGTTGAAATTTTGATTTTTTCTGTGATTTCATTTTTTATTATAAAAAGCATCTTGTTGTTGCAATTAAAAAGTTTTCGTGCTTTTTTGACATCTCTGGCAAGTGCAAAAACACAATTATTCAAGCCATACAACTCATTTGCCAACAAAAGCCCATTAACAAGAAGCGAACCCAGCAACCCTGTCGAACCTGTTATAACAATTTTTGAGTTTTTTATATCAAATTCTTTTATATAATCTGCAATTTCACGCAAATCGTCTTCTATAACCATATTTTCCTCTCAAAGATATTCTTTCATTGATTCCATGATTCCTTTTGCCGCATAGAAATCAATCACAGTTGTGATCTTTATGTTTTCCAACGGGCCTGAAATATAATTCAATTTCTCTCCATTCATTCGTGCAAGACTTGCCGAATCAATTATATCTGTTTGATTATTGTCAAAGGCTTTCTTGTAATAAGAATATATTTTTGACAAAACAAAAGTTTGAGGGGCTCTTGCCAAAATACATTTGTTTCTGTCCAAAATTTCATCGCCATTCACTTCATTCTTCTCAATAATGGTTTCTGTTGCAGGTGCAATTGTTATCGCATTGCCATGTTGCTTTGCCATGCTTATGTTTTTTGATATAATTTCGTCTGGAATGAAAGGTCTAACTCCATCGTGAATCAAAACAACATCTTTCTCACTATGTTTGGTTTGAGATATATATTCAAGACCAATCATCCTTGATTCAAAACCAGTTCTCCCTCCAAGAAGTATTTTTGAAACCTTCTTTAAACCAAATTTCTTGACTTCATTTTCAAGAAAACTAGTCCAACCTTCAATACACACAACAACAATGTCATCAACATTTTTGTTGTGTTCAAATCTTTCAAGAGTGTGAATAATGATTGGTTTGCCGTAAATTTCCAAAAATTGTTTGGGGCAATCATTATTCATTTTCATTCTTGTTCCTTTTCCGCCTGCAAAAATCAATGCCCTGTTCACTTTTCTCTCCTTGTTTTGTTTTTTCTTCCAAGATTCAACATCAGTTCATAGACTCTTTCACACGAGTGGCCGTCTTCCACCCCTCCCAATTGTTTTGTAAACATATCTACCTTTTGGCGATATTCTTTCAAAATTTCATCCAAATTTTCAATAACGTTTTCAAGTTCTTGCTCATTGTTTGTAATTGGAAAGGGCAACTGATTTAAAGGAATATATACTCCCCTTTCGTTTGACAAATATCTGTCAGCATCGTTTGTGTATAGAACACATGGCTTTCCAGCAACCATCATGTCAAACATGCATGACGAAAAGTCTGTTATCAAAATGTCTGCAATCAAAATCAAATCTTGCATTTCCGGATATGAAGTCACATTGAGAACATAATTTTCAAAGACCATATCCCTCGCACCTTTCTTCAATAAATATGGATGAAAACGATACAAAATTTTGACATTTTTGTCTGTTATTTTTTCAAACGCATGTTTGAGTATTTCATTGTCTATTAACAAATCTTTGAAAGATTGTTTCTCTCTAAAAGTTGGAGCATACAAAACAATATAGTCATTTCCACTCAAACCCAATTTTTCTTTTGTGTTCTTGATTTGGACCTCATTTTTGTTTATCAGTTGGTCATATCTTGGTTCACCGGTTAAAAATGTTTTCCCTTCACAAAAAAATGCTTTTTCTTTGATTTCTTGCGCCTGGGTTGAACCAGCAAGCAAACAATCCATTTGATTGGAGTCAATTTTGGAATTCCATAACACAATTTTAGGCAATTTTTGGTCCTTTTCCACCATTTTGTATGCAAATGGTCCACCATGATCTGTCATTATGTAAACTTGTCCTTTTCTTTTTGAAAAAAGCATACTGAATCTTGTGTTGTTTATGATATATTTTGCTGTGTGAAGATAATATGAATCTTTAAAAGACATATGTTTTACCCTCTTCACATCTTTTGGAAGTTCGCTATTTTTCTTGTTTAAACACCAAACAAACTCAAATTCGTCATGATGATTTTTGTATAGATATTCAAAAAAAGCTCTTGTGTTGCAAGCATACTGCGCTCCATTTCTCGCTATAAAATAAATTCTGTTCTTCTTTATTGGGAAAAGTTTGAATCCCCACATGAAAAGAGCGCCAACCCAATTTCTAACTTTTCTCTTTTTCTTTTCTTCTTCCATTTGCCAACCTTTTTTGCATTTTGATAATAAATTTTATTTAACTTTTAATAATTTACGCTTTTAATTTACGCTTTTTTTGATTTTTTCTTAATTCTTTTGTCTGTTGAGAAAAAGTTGGTTTTTTTGTTGGAATATAAGATGAGTATGAGTGAGCCGAACAAAACGATTGCAAAAATCAAAGCAAACACCATCCAACCCTGTGAGATTTCCAGTCCGAAAAAGTCTAGATTGAGAGAATAATTTTCTGTCAAAACTTCAATAATGTTGCTGTCTGCCGGAACTTTGGTTAACATATTGTTCAACACACCACGCAAGAAATAGTTTTTAAACAATCCTGTGGAATATGTTCCAAACACAAAACATCCAAGATATTGCACACCACTTGGAAGCATACTGAAAGGCATATATGCTCCGATCAAGAAACCTATGATTGTGCTGTATACACCGTTGATTGCCGACAAAGAACTCACCGTTTTGATCATGCCACAAATCAACACAATGAAGAAAGCCGAGCATATGCAAGCCAAAATTGTTATTCCTAAAATTGCCAAAACATCAACAAAACTCAAGAAAAATCCGCCTGTGCAAGCAAGATAGATCAGCGAAAGTGTAAGCACAATCATGCATATGAAAAAAGTTATCAAAAACGTGGAGATGATGTAACTTGCATAGATCACCCATCGTTTGATTGGTGACGCCAACATATCGTTCAAATTCCCCGTCTGTCTGTCTCTGACCATGCTGGAATTTGCATTGACGGCAACAGTCAAACATGACACACCCATAACACCAGAGATCATCCAATTGTTTATCAATGCACTGACATCCGACCTTGTCAAAGCGTCTTGCAACCCATAACTTTCCAACATGCTTGTGATGGAGTTCACTTGCAATTCGCCCAAGAAAAGAATGTATAACAGCAATACAATGATTGGTGCAAGCACAGAAAAAAATACATTCATTTTGTCTTTCAAATACAACTTGATATTTCGTTTAACAAGCACGTAGAGAGAAAGCGCCACATTGCTTTTTTTCTTCATTTTCCTTCTCCTTGAACAAACTTTCTGCCCGTGATGTTTAAGAATACATCATCCATATCTCCTTTGACAATTTCAAAATCTGTCAAAAATTCATCACAATTTTTTATGATTTCTTTTGCTTCTTCACTGTTTTTGATTTTGATGAGATAGAATTCTCCATTGAAGACAAATTCGCGATTCAATTTTTTCTCAAACTCTTCATTTTGCGTCATATATGCTTTGACATAGTCGCTGGAAAATTTGTTCTTCAAATTGTGCGGGGTGTCGTTTGCCACAATATGCCCAGAATCAATCATGACAACTCGATCCGCCTTGTTCGCCTCTTCCATATAGTGCGTTGTCAAAAAAACTGTCATCTTGCGTGAAATGCGCAAATCGTCAATGAGCTCCCAAATTTTCATACGCGTCTGTGGATCAAGTCCTGTTGTTGGCTCGTCCAAAATCAAAATTTTTGGCAAATTCAAAAGCCCGCGCGCAATATCCACTCTTCTCTTTTGCCCACCACTCAAATTTTTTATTGGTTTTTTCAAGATTTTTCCTAAATCTAAAAGTTCGGTCAAAAAGTCCAACCTCTCTTTCAGTTCCTTGCCTTTAAGTCCATAAAAGCCCGCTCTTATTGCCAAATTCTCTTTGACGGTGAGTATGGCATCAAGCGAAGAGTTTTGAAACACCACGCCAATAAGCGGTTTGATTTTGTCGGAATCCTTATCCAAATCCATTCTGTCAACAAAAACTTGACCACTATCTTTTTTCAAGATAGAACAAATGATGTTGATTGTCGTGGATTTTCCTGCACCATTAAGCCCCAAAAACGCAAACAGACTTCCTTCTTTGACATCAAAAGAAATGTCATCGACTGCTTTGACATCTCCATAATATTTCTTTAAATTTCGTATTTGAATTATGTTGCTCATGGATGAATTATATCACACATGCAAGGCTAAACAAAAACATTTCCAAAAAAATACTTCATATTTTTTTGCAAAAGCATTGAAAAAGCAACAAAAATGTTTTATAATGAAAGGGTAAGGAGAAATTTTATGGGTTGGTTCAAAAATAAAAAAAATGAAAAAAAGGTTTCTTCAAAAGAGAAAACCAATAAGAAATCTTCTTCAAAAGAAACTGTCAAAGCATCTTCAAAAAAGGCGATTTATCGCGTTGTCTATGACAAAGAAAAACAGGCATGGGTCATCAAGAAAGATGGTGCAAAAAGAATTATCGCTTCTTTTGAAACAAAAGAAAAGGCATTGGCACGCGTCAAAGACCTTTCTCAATCAAACGATGTTGGCTTTATTGTTCACAAAAAGGACGGAAAATTCCAAAAAAAGTCATAACTCTCAATCCAATTCTTTGATATCTTCCAGTTCAATCACTTCAATCTTTGCTGTGACAATTTTCAAATAGCGGATTTGTTTGTTTTTCAACTGCATACCACGCAAGAAGAAAGCGTCAATCGCTTCCCATATGAAAACCCAAGTTCCAACTTCAAGAATGATTTCAAGATAGATATTTGGAAAATATACATTTGACAAAAGCAACATGGAAAGAAAAAGAATTCCGACAATGAGCATCGACAAACAAAACAGTAAATTTCCTTTCTTTTCACTCTTGATTTCATTGTAATCTTTCTTAAATTTGTTTCGAATGGCATTTTCCACTTCAACTTGATTTATATCTTTGGATGTATAGATTTTCAATCTGACATCCTTTTTTATTGGCACAAAACGCGTTTCATCTTTGATGTAGTTGCCAAGTTCTTCATTAAGTTTTTCATTGCTGTCATAGTCATATGCAGAAAAAATCTGTGACTTGTCGGAAGCTTTGATTGTGATGACAGCAAAACCCTCGCTGTCTGTTATGACTTCTTCCAAATTTGAAACACTTTTGTCTGCTTTTCGCAATTTTTTTGAAATAAACATAATTTCTCTCCACTTTCAATCGTTTGCCGTGACCACAACATCGGCGCCGGTGCCAAGCACATTTTTGATTATCACATCACCAAATTTCACCGATTTCAAACGAAGTTTTTCAATCTCTTTGACACAATCGAAAATCATAGATTTTGGAATTGGAACAGTGGTTTTGCAAGACTTGACTCCATTTTCCGTCTTGACTGATGTCGTCACAATACGCTTTGGACAAGTGATTTCTTCTTTCGCAAAAACAACTCCTCGATTGCATCCATTTCCAGAAACTTCAATTTTTTCGCCGTCAACTTTTACGGTCAAATTACATCCCAAAGGACACATAATACAAATCATCTCTCTCGTCATTTTTCACCTCACTCAATTTCCAAAACAATTTCACCGCTTGCACCACTTTTGTCGAAAGAAAAACTCATCATCTCGCCCGGCACACCTGCCAGAACAAATTTTTTGCCTAAAATGTTTGCTCCGCACTTTGCAACAAGTGTTTTTCGAACAACCTTGTTCTTTAAGCGAAATTTCACTTCCGCTTGTCCGCTTCCTTCATATATCATGCTTGGAAGAACATATGAAAAATCTTGTGAACCTTTGATCTGAATTGGTTTTGTGTGCTCTGGAAGTTTTCTTTGAGCAAACAAACTTGCAAACTTGCCTGCCTGTTCCGCTTCCAATGCCACATTGTCCACCAAGTCATGCACATGCAAAATGTTTCCACAAGAAAACAGCCACGGCTTGTCTGTTTGATAGAACTCATTGACAATGGCACCGTTGGTTATGCGAGATTTCTCCACAAAGTTTGCCATTTCCATTTCTGGAATAAGTCCCACAGAAAGCACCACTGTGTCGCACTTTTGAAATTTTCTTGTGTTTTCAATCGGTTGCATTTTTTCATCAACCTGACCATAATAGACGCCTTCCACTCTGTTTTCGCCGACAATTTCAAAAATGGTGGTGTTATAAAGAAGTGGAATGTCAAAATCTTCCAAGCACTGCATTATGTTTCGCCTAAGCCCCGAGCTTGTGCTGTTGATTTCCAAAACTGCATGCACTTTTGCTCCTTCCAAAGTCAATCTGCGCGCCATAATCAAACCGATGTCACCGCTTCCCAAAATGACAACATCTTTTCCGACCATTTTGCCGTCAATGTTGACCATTTTTTGTGCCGTTCCCGCCGTCAACACTCCCGCCGGACGCGTTCCGCAAAGAGAGATGTTGCCCGCCGTTCGCTCTCGGCAACCCATTGCCAAAACCACCGCTTTTGCTTCAATCGTTTCCACACCAAGCGCGCCCATAACTTCCACTTTTCTGTCGTCAATCTTTGTCACCAAAGTTGAGAGAGCAACTGTGATGTTTTTATCTTTTTCGACAAGTTCTCTGAACCTATGCGCAAACTCCGGCCCGGTCAATTCTTCTTTGAAAAAGTGAAGCCCAAAGCCATTGTGTATGCACTGATTCAAAATTCCGCCCAAAACTTCATCTCGTTCAATCAACATCACTTTGCTTCCGTTTTTCGATGCCGAAAGTGCCGCCGACATTCCAGCAGGACCACCGCCAATCACAAGCACATCTGTTTTAATCATGACTTCCCTCCCGCAAATCACAAAGCGCCACTTCGCTCCCGCGATTTTCCTTTTTGACTTTTTCGTATGCAATGCCTCGTTCCTGAAAGATTGTCTTCACAACCTTTGTGAAACAAAAGCCACCTTGACATCTTCCCATGCCGGCATTTGTTCGGCGTTTGATTCCGTCAACAGAAGAAATTTTGAGTGGTCGACGCAATGCGTTCAACACATCGCCTTTTGTGATATGTTCGCACTTGCAGACAATTTCGCGATAGTTTTCATCCGTTTTCAAAAGTTGCTGTTGTGTTTGGCTGTCCATATCCTTGAACATGACATACGGTTCAACCTTTTTCAAGTTTTCCTTTTCGGTCAAATCGAAATTCAAAAGTTTGCAAACATATTCCGCGATTGCTGGGGCAGAAGAAAGTCCAGGCGAGCATATTCCCGCAAGGTTGATCACTCCGTCCACTTTTTTCGATTTTTCAACAACAAAATCATCGCCACAAATCACGCGCACACCAGCAAACTGCCTTATCGCTTGGCGGAAATTGACATCTTTGATGATGTTCCCAGCGCGTTGTTTGATTGTTTCCAATCCAAGCCTTGTCACTTCTGTGGTGGTGGAACTCTCTTCGCTGGTCGGACCAATCAAGAAATTTCCGTCGACTGTTGGCGTGACAAGCACACCTTTTCCTGCCGATGTTGGCAGTGGAAAGACTGTGCAAGGAACATCAAGCCCGCAAACCTTGTCAAAGACAAAATATTCTCCGCGTCTGAACTGCAACTTTTTCCTTTCACTTCCCAAAATCTTGGCAACTTGGTTATATCCCGCCCCTGCGCTGTTGACAATGCTCTTGCAATGATAAACATTTTTTGCCGTCTTAACTTCAAAAACGCCGTCAACTTTTTTCACTTCCAACAAATCTTCTTCCAACGCCACATCGCCACCGTTTATCATTCCTTCTTCGGTGAGAGCAACAGTGAGAAGATATGGGCTGATGATATACGCGTCGCGCGCAAACAACGCCACAGAAATATTGTCGGCAATCTGTGGAATTTTGGCTTGAATTTGCTCTCTGTTCCACTTCTCCACACACACGCCGTTCTGTTTTCCCCGTTCAAGCAACGCGTCAATCTTCTGCTCGTCGTCGCCAACAACAAGCGCACCGCACTTTTTCAGCGGAACACCAAGCCGAGCGCACAAGTCTGGATATATTTGATTTCCGCGAACATTAAACTTTGCTTTCAAAGAGTTTGGCAAAGGGTCATAGCCCGCATGAATGAGTCCGCTGTTGGCTTTTGACGCGCCTGTTGCAACATCGCTTGCCTTGTCCAACATAAGACAAGATTTCCCAATACGCGTCATCTTGTTGAATATGCACGCACCAACCACGCCTGCACCAACAATCATGCAATCATAAACTTTTTTCATTCATCCTCCATTTCCTATATTTTAACGATTTCCCCACGAAGATGTCAAACAAAAAACATTGAAGATATTAAACAAAAAAACATCTTTCATACAAAAAATCACGAACGCAAAATTCGTAACTTTTTTAATTTTTCTGACAACTTAAAAATTTGATAATTTAAGCCACTTTGGTGAAGATGTAATATCCCGTGTCGTCGTCTGTGCCAACCGTTCTCGTGTAGTTAGACTCAGTATTTAAAAATTCGTTTTCACATTCATCCACAATTCTTGTCAAAACCTTGATTGTTATGGCATTGGATATCAATCTTCCGCATGCAGTCGAAGATGTGAGTTCTTCGTAAATGGTTGAAGATTGAAAAAATAAAATGTTTTTGGTAAAAATTTTGTTATTTTTTTAAATTTATTTTGAAATTCATTTTTTAAAATTGTTGTTTTGTGTTAGAATAATCATAAGATGTGGCTTGAATAGAAAATTTTGGAGAAGCCTATGAGAAGATTTATTTTGGGTTTGGATGAAGGAACAACAAGTTTGCGTGCTGTTCTTTTTGATGTCGACAAACTTGAAATTATTGACAAAGAGAGCAAAAAATTTAAGCAGTTCTATCCTCACGACGGTTGGGTGGAACAGGATGCCGAAGAAATTTTTTCGAAAATTTTGACTGTTTCGAAAACGGTTTTGAAGAGAAACTCTGTCAACAAGTCCGAACTTTTGGGAATTGCCATCACAAACCAACGCGAAACGGTGGTTGCGTGGGACAGAACAACCGGACAACCTGTCTATAATGCCATTGTCTGGCAATGTCGACGAACAACCGACATGATTCAACAGTTGTCAGAAGATGTCAAAACGAAAATTCAGCAAAAGACTGGTCTTATTGCAAACTCATATTTCAGTGCTTCAAAGATGACATGGATTTTGAAACATTGTCCAAAAGCACGCGCCTTGGCAAAGAAAAATGAATTGTGTTTCGGAACAATCGACAGTTTTCTTGCTTTTCGGTTGACAGGAAATCATGTAACTGACAGCACAAACGCAAGTCGCACAATGCTTATGAACATCGACAGTCTTGAGTGGGATGACGACCTTCTTTCACTCTTCGACATTCCAAAGTCTTCTTTGCCAAAAATCTTGCCTTGCGACGGAGATTTTGGAATTGCAAAATCTCTTCTTGGCGCACCAATTCTTTCCATGATTGGAGATCAACAATCCAGCATGGTTGGGCAAGGAAAGATTGAAAACGGTTCGTCAAAAGTCACCTTTGGAACGGGTGGTTTTGTGCTGACAAACGTCAAGAGAGAAAAATTTCAAGCAAGTCAAAGTTTGATTTTGACTGTCGCCCGAACTCTCGGCGGAAAGACAGACTATGCTGTGGAAGGAAGCATATACAGTGCTTGCAGTGCGCTTGAATGGCTGGGAAAAATGGGTATGTTCGAAGATGTCTCAAAAACGGCAAAAATGGCACAGTCACTTCAAAGCAATGAGGGCGTATATTTTGTCCCTGCCTTCACTGGACTTGGTGCACCATATTGGAAAGACGATGTGCGCGCCTGTTTGGTTGGAATGACCTTTGACACAAAACAAGAGCATATTGTCCGCGCCTGCCTTGAAAGTATGGCATACAACACCAAAGCACTTGTGGATGAAATGAAAAAAGGTGGACAAAAGTTGCGCGATATCAGTGTGGACGGTGGCGGAAGTCAAAACGAATTTTTACTTCAATTCTTGGCGGATATGCTTGATCAAAACGTCACAAAAAGCAAGGAAAGTGAAGCCACTGTCATGGGCACAATCTATGTGGCAATGATGAAGTTGAAATTGATAAGTGGAAACGATTTGAAGAAGATCACCCAAAGCGAAAAAATATATAAATCAAAAATAAATCAAAAAGAACGTGCTCGCCTATACCAAGGCTGGCAAAAAGCGGTAAATTCTTTATAGGAGGGAATTATGGAAGAAAAGAAAACTGCAACAAGCAAAAAGGCAACGACGAAAACAACTTCGTCAAAGAAAAAGTCAACAGCCACAAAAAAAACTGCAACCACAAAAACAAAAGCGACCAGCAAAAAATCAACTGCACCTGCAAAAGAAAAGATGCCAAAAACAATCAAAGTTTTGGGCTATCACAATTTGGAGTTGTGCACCTATGTTTATGACGACGTCAAAAATCCAAAAGCAGTGGTTTTGATCATTCACGGGATGCAAGAACACGCTTTGAGATATGTTGATTTTGCCAACTTCATGAACAAAAACGGATATATTGTTGTGGCAAGTGACCTTCGCGGTCATGGGCATACGATATCTAACAAAGATGAGTATGGTCGAGGCGAAAAAGATATTTTCACCGAAACTTTGGCAGACCAACACAACCTATTGACCTATATTCACGAAACATACAAACTTCCAATCTTTATCTTTGGTCATTCATATGGCTCAATGCTGACGCAAAAATTGATTCAAGAAACGCCGTTGGTGGAAAAAGCAGTCCTTTGTGGAACAGCGGATGGAAGTAATTTTATGTTTAAAGCAGGAAATCTCTTGTTTAAATTTATTGCTCCTTTCAAGAAAAAAGATAAACGAAACGGCATTGAAGAAAAAATCAGTATAAAGTCTTATAACAAAAAATTCGAAAACGGAAATTGGTTGTCTCGCGATGATAAAGTGTTTGAAAAGTATAATCAAGACGAACTGTGCGGTGGTTCTTTCCCGTTCAGTTTCTATCACAGCATGATGAAAAACATGACCAAAGTGAATAAAGGCATCGACAAAATTGGCAACAAAAAAATCTTCTTTATTTCCGGCTATTGCGACCCTGTCAGCGAGGGCGGCAAGCAAGTCAAAAAGATCTATAAACTCTATCTCAAAAACAATATTGATGCAAAAATGAAACTCTATGAAGGTGCAAGACATGAATTACTTAATGAAATAAACAAAGAAGAAGTATATCAAGATGTTTTAAATTTCTTTGACGAATAAGAAATCAAAAAAAATAAAAAAGGAGAAAAATTATGATTGGAAGTTTGTTATTGGCAGTTTTTAGCATCATCTTTTGTGTGCTTTTCTGTGTTGTCAGAGCAAAAAAAGCAACGGTTTGGTCACTTGCACTTAAAACATTGTCGTCCGTTTGCTTCATCTTGTGTGGAATTTTCGCAATCTATACCACTGGCTCAACAGCCATCAACCTGTTGATTGTTGCAGGGCTGGTGATGGGACTGATTGGAGATATCATTCTTGATCTCAAAATCATGTATCCAGAAGAAGGAGACAAATATTTTGTGGTTGGAACCACATCTTTCATAGTTGGACATATCTTCTATTTTGTGGGAGTGCTGTTGTATAACAATTCTGTGCTTGCGGAAAATCTGCTTTGGAACATCCTCATCTCTGCCGGCGTGGCAATTGTATTGACACTTATCATCATGCTTTCATCCAAGAAAATGAATATGGATTTTGGCAAAATGTTGTGGCTTGTTGTGTTATACAGTTTCATACTGACCTTCATGACAGCGTTCACAATTTCAATTGCAATCTATGTTCCAATGTTCTGGATCTTTGCAGGCGGAATGATTGCTTTCTTGCTGTCCGACCTTGTGCTCTCAATGCAATATTTTGGCGGACGAAACGAAAAAGTTTGGATTTATATCAACCACCTTTTGTATTACGCCGCACAAGCTTTGATTGCCTTCTCAATTTTGTATTTGACAGTGTGATCAATAAAACAAATCAATAATCTTTTCAGTTAAGTTTTCATAAAGCCATTTTGAAACAACGCCATTTTGAACAAAATTGCTTAAAGTTTCATTCAGCAGAAAATTGGAAAGAGCATTGAGCAAAAAATATAAAATCAAAAAAATGATCATTCCTTTTGCAAGTCCAATAAGACCACCAAAAATGCGGTTGCCAAATGTCAATCCGCATTTTTTTATCATCTTGTTTAAAATTGAACAAACAAGTTTTATGGAAATATAGAGCACCACAAAAATGACGATGAATGTGATGACTTTGATGAGAAGAGTGGTCAATGTTGGCGACAAAATTTGCCCAGCTGTCATCTCTCCGTCAATGGAAAGATTTCCAAGAATTTTGAAAAGCACTATGTTGAACAATATTGCATAATTTGATTGAGAAACTGCCGTTTGTAAATCAGCAATGTTGGAAAAATTCCCCGGAATTGCTTCGTTCAAAATTTTTATCAAAGTGTTTGAAAGCCCTGCTTCCAGCCAAGTTTGAAATGTCGGCAGAAAAAAGTCGCACAATTTCCAAGAAACAAAAACAACAACGAAAATGCTGGCAAATGAAAAAATCATTGAGATGAAACCTTTGATATATCCCCTAACAAAACTTATAATTACAATCACCAGCAAAACATAATCCATGCCAAATTTTTGACATTCTGCATATTTTTTAATCAAAAATAAAAAAATATTAAAAAATATAATAAAAATAAAAAAATATTGAAAATTAAAGAAAATTTAATAATAAAAATGTTAAAAAAATATAAAAAATATTGTTAAAATAAATAAAAAATATTGTTAAAATAAATAAAAAATATTGTTAAAATAAATAAAAAATAAAAAAATAATAAAAAATTGGAATTTTATGATATATTATAAAGAAAAAATATTTAAAAAATTGATTTTTTAATATTTTAATTGTATTTTTTAATATTTTTATTGTATTTTTTTGTTTTTCTATATTTTTTTATTATTTTTAATAAAAATTTTAATAATAAAAAAACTCCTTAATCAAGGAGTTAAAAATTTTTCGAGTTTTTTGCATTTTTCTTTATCCATTGGTGGAAGATTTTTAAGACGATAATTGATTCCAAGGTTGGCATATTTTTTCTTTGCCATGTCGTGGTATGGAAGAAGTTCAATTTTTTCGATATTATTTAAATTTTCTGCAAACGCTTTCAATTTCAAGACACTTTCTTTGTTGTCGTTATAGTTTGGCATAATCACTTGTCTGAGCCACATTTTTTTGTTTTTTTCTTGACATTTTGCCAAAAATTTTTGAAATTTATCCATTTTTTGTCCAACAAGTGAAAAATATTTTTCTTTGTTCAGTTCTTTGACATCCAAAATCACAAGGTCTGTGTTGTCCAAAAGTTCGTCAGTCGCATCCCCGTGTCCAGAAGTGTCAAGGCAAGTGTGAATGTTCTCTGCTTTGCAAAGTTTGAAAACTTCCGTGACAAATTTTGCTTGCATCAGCGGTTCTCCACCCGAGATTGTCACACCGCCATCTTCGCCAAAATATCTCACATATTTTTTGATTTTCGCCACCAATTCTTCGGGCGTCATTTGAATTTTCTTTTCTTTGACGTTCCACATTTCCGGATTGTGACAATAGGCACATCGTAGTGGACAGCCTTGCAAAAAGACAACAAATCTCACACCGGGTCCATCCACCAACCCCATGCTTTCAAAACTTGCAATATTTCCAACAATTTCTTTCATATGCATCCTATTATCTCTCTTCGTGGAAGGTGCGTGAAATGACTTCTTGTTGATGAGCCTTGGAAAGTTTATTGAAGTTCACCGCATATCCAGAAACACGAATTGTCAAATTTGGATATTTCCATGGGTTGTTCATGGCGTCAATCAAAAGTTCACGATTCAAAACATTGACATTGAGATGTTGCGCTTTTTGAACAAAGTATCCATCCAAAATGTTGACAAGATTGTTTATTCTGCTTTTTTCGTCACGCCCAAGAGCATCAGGCACAATTGAAAAGGTGTTTGAAATACCGTCTTGACAACAGTTGCAATAAGGAATTTTTGCCACAGAGTTGAGAGATGACAAAGCTCCACTGCAATCGCGATTATGCATTGGGTTTGCTCCTGGAGCAAAAGGTTCGCCAGCTTTTCGCCCGTCTGGTGTTGAGCCCGTCTTTTTGCCATACATCACATTTGATGTGATTGTGAGAAGTGAAAGAGTGTGTTTTGCGTCGCGATATAGATGATGTTTCTTCAAGCAATCGAAGAAATATTTCACCACTTGCACGCCAATTTCGTCCACACGATCATCATCGTTGCCATATTTTGGAAAATCACCTTCAATTTCAAAATCAACAATAATACCTTGTTCATTTCTCAGTGGTTTGACTTTTGCAAACTTGATTGCTGAAAGGCTGTCAACAACAACAGAGAATCCTGCTGCGCCAAAGGCCATAAGTCTTTCAACTTTTGTGTCGTGAAGAGCCATTTGTTCGCGCTCATAGGCATACTTATCATGCATATAATGAATGATGTTCATGGCGTCAACATATGTTTTTGCCACTTTTTCCAATGTTTTTTGATAATTTTTCCACACTTTGTCGAAAGTGAGCGTCTTTTCGGTGTTCTTTGAAATCCCTTCAACAACAAGTTTTCCACTCTTTTCGTCGTAACCGCCGTTCAAAGAATACAAAAGAGCCTTGGCCAAGTTGCAACGCGCCCCAAAGAACTGCATTTGCTTGCCAACTTTCATCGCTGAAACACAACATGCAATGGCATAGTCATTTCCATAGATTTCTCTCATCACATCATCGCCTTCATATTGAATGGCATCGGTCACGATGGAAATCTTTGCGCAGTATTTTTTGAAATTGGCTGGCAATTTCTCCGACCAAAGCACTGTCAAATTTGGCTCTGGTGACGGTTTGAGATTGATGAGAGAATGAAGATATCTGAAAGAGTTCTTCGTCACCAAACTCTTTTTGTCGTCAGCCATGCCACCAATGCTTTCGGTCACCCAAGTTGGATCGCCTGCAAACACTTCGTCATATTCCAGAGTTCTCAAATGGCGAACAAGTCGCAGTTTGATGATAAATTGATCAACAAGTTCTTGAGCTTCTTCTTCTGTCAGTTTGCCGTCCTTCATGTCGCGTTCGATGAAGATGTCAAGGAATGTCGAAGTGCGCCCCAAACTCATTGCCGCACCATTATTTTCTTTGACACTTGCAAGATAGGCAAAATAAAGCCATTGAAAAGCTTCTTTTGCACTTGTTGCAGGTTTGGAAATGTCAAAACCATATCCTTGCGCCATTTTCTTCACTTCATTAAGTGCTTTGATTTGCTCTGACACTTCTTCGCGAAGACGAATGTTCTCTTCCGAAGAAACATCAATGCCAAGCAAATCTTTCTTCTTTTCTTCAATCAAAAAGTCGATGCCATACAGCGCAACTCTGCGATAGTCGCCAATTATGCGTCCGCGTCCATAAGCGTCAGGTAGACCTGTGATGAGACCTGCTGACTTTGCTCGGCGAATCTCTGGTGTGTAAGCATCAAAAACACCATCGTTGTGAGATTTGCGATATTCACTGAAATGTTTAAAAATCACGGGATCAAGTTTGCGATTATATGCTTCAAGCGCCTTTTCCGCCATGCGAATGCCGCCATAAAGATTGACAATTCTTTTAAGCGGTTTGTCTGTTTGAAGACCAACAATCACTTCATTTTTCTTGTCAATATAGCCTGGCTTGAAGTTGTTTATGCCAGAGATGATAGTCGTTTCAACATCCAAAAGACCCACCTTGCTCTCTTTGAGCATAAGCGCATCCACTTTGCTTAAAACTTTTTGAGTTTTTGAAGAAATGCCCGCCAAGAAACTGTCATCTCCGCGATATTCTTTATAATTATTTAAAATGAAGTCAGAAACATCAATACTCTCTTTCCACTTCTCACCTTTGAATCCTTTCCATGCTTCTATTTCTGTTTTAATCTGTTCTTCTTCCATTTTATCTTCTCCTGTAATAAATTTTTCATAATTACCATATCTTGTGTTGTTTTGTTATGAAAAAATACAATATATGGCATTTGTTCACACTCGTGTTACCTATATATTGTATTATAATCGATGTTTATTGTCAAATAAAACAAGGATGTTTTTTTAAATATTTTTGACTTAATTTTGAAAATTTTTATTTAACTTCATTGTTTTCATTCCTTGATTTTCTGTGCTCTCTTCTTGATCGTTTTTCTCTTGTTGATCGTTCTCAATCACATCTTTTTCGTCCGGTATTTCAACATTTTCAAGCGTTTCATCTTCTTCAATATCATCTACATCATTCTCCAACTCAGCTTGCACAGATTCAATGGAGTTGATGTAATCAGCAAGTTCTTGCATATTCTGTCCGTTCAGATCGATGAAGATACATCTTCCTTGAAAAACTCCGTTTATTCCACGTGCCATGTTAAAGCCCTGAAAATCACTTTGCACTTTGAAGACAAGTTCATCAAAAGGCAAGCCGTTTATTTCCAAAACTTCGTCAAATTTCAATGAAACAAAAACGCCGTCTTGAATTTGCTCTTCATACATCTGTGGTGTGATCACCCCAAACGCCGGCATTATGCGTGCATCTTGAAAGAATGTTGTGAGTTGATCTTTCAAGGATGTTTGCTCTTCTTCGGTCAAAACAATCTCATTGCCATTGACAATCAAATCAATGTTTTGAACATATGGCATAACATCCACTGCTTGAAAAAGCGACATAAACATAATTGGCACTCCCATAAAAAAGAAAAGAAATCTCATCATAACTCACCTCGTGAGTATTTTGCGAAATTTCTTTCTTATTATACTTAATTTTTTCTCATTTTTTATTTTTCACCCGTTTTTAAACTTCTTGGAATTGTGCGTTGTATAGATCGGCATAGAATCCGCCTTTGGCAAGAAGTTCTTCGTGGTTTCCTTTTTCCACAATGTCGCCATCTTTCAAAACCAAAATCATATCGGCATTTTTGATTGTGGAAAGACGGTGCGCAATGATGAAGGATGTTCTTCCTTCCATAACCTTATCCATTGCTTGTTGCAAAAGAACTTCCGTTCTTGTGTCCACCGAACTTGTTGCTTCATCCAAAATCATCATTGGACGATTGGCAATCATCGTTCTTGCAATTGTCAAAAGTTGTTTTTGTCCAGCAGAAAGGTTGATTGAGTCTGAAATCATTGTGTCATAGCCGTCCGAAAGGGTTTGTATGAAGTGGTCAACACCAACCTTTTTGCAAGCTTCCACAATTTGTTCGTCTGTGACGTCCGGATTGTTGTATCTCAAATTTTCCTTAATTGTCCCTTCAAACAGCCAAGTGTCCTGCAAAACCATTCCAAAGAGTTGATGAACATTTTCGCGCTTTATATCTTTGGTGGAGACGCCGTCAATTTTGATGTCACCAGAATTTAATTCATAGAACCGCATAAGCAAGTTGACAAGGGTGGTCTTTCCTGCACCCGTCGGTCCAACAATTGCCACTTTTTGCCCCGCTTTGACGCTGGCAGAAAAGTCTTTGATGATGATTTTGTTTGGATTATAGCCAAAGACAACGTGTTCAAACTCCACATCACCTTTCACATTATCAAGCACAAGCGTTTTGTCCGACTCGTCCTGCATTTCTTCCGCTTCCAAAAATTCGAACACACGTCCCGCAGCAGCAGATGTCGATTGCAAACGTGACATCGCTTGAGCCATCTGTGAAAGTGGGCTTGAAAACAGTCTGACATAAATGATAAACGCAGCAATTGAACCTATTGAACCTAACCCAGAAGTTGCAAGTAAAGCACCCACAACGCACACAGCAACATATCCAAAATTTCCAACAAACACCATAACCGGTTGCATCACTCCAGAAATAAACTGTGATTTCCAACCACTGTTGAAGAGTTTTTTGTTGACTTTATCAAAGTCTTTCACTGTTTTGTCTTTTGCATTGAAAAGTTGCACCACATTGTGTCCAGAATAAACTTCTTCAATATGCGATTCCATTTCTCCCAAATTCTTTTGATTTTGGTTGAAATATTTTTGTGCACGCGTAAGAAAAATCAACGAAAAAGCAAAACCAATCAATGTTGAAACAATGGCTGTGAGTGCCATGATCCAATTTGTGACAAACATCATGATCAGCACGCCAACAAACAACATTGCGTTTGAAATTAAACTTCCAATGCTTTCGTTTAAGCTTTGCCCGATCGTGTCAATATCATTGGTCACACGGCTCAAAACATCGCCATACATATGTGTGTCAAAATAATTTAATGGCAAACGGTTGATTTTCTTTGAAATGTCAGTTCGGAAAGTTTTGACTGTTCTTTGCGTTACTGTTGCGGTGATGTATTGTTGAACATACGAGAAGATTGCTCCCACAGCATACAAAACAACCAAGAAAACGCAAATGCTGAGAATTGTATCATAGTCCATTGAACTAGATTCTATTCCTTCTTTAATCAAATTTGTCAGATCTTCAATTTTATTTGGGCCTAAAATTTGAGCAACAACACCAACAACTCCAAACACCATGGAAAGGATGATCCATCCCCAATACTTTTTGCAATACCTTATAAGTTTTCCCATCGACTTGGTAAAAGTGCCTTTTTCAGCCTTTTCAGTCGCAACCATTCTCATGTGTGGCATATTACAATTCCTCCTTGCTTAGTTGAGAAAGAGCAATTTCTTGATAAACCGAACAAGTTTTCAAGAGTTCTTCGTGAGTGCCCATGCCAACCATATTTCCATTGTCCAGAACAATGATTTTGTCTGCGTCTTTGATTGTTCCAATACGCTGTGCAACAATAAACTTTGTTGACTTTGTGACATTTTTCTTAAGTGCTGCACGAAGTTTTGCGTCTGTCTTATAGTCCAAAGCCGAAAAACTATCATCAAAAATGAAGATTTCTGGTTTTCTTGCAATCGCTCTGGCAATCGAAAGTCTTTGCTTTTGTCCGCCAGAAACATTTGTTCCGCCCTGTGCAATCGCACTGTCCACACCGTTGCCCATTCTTGAAACAAAGTTGGAAGCCTGTGCCACACTGATCGAACTTTTGATTGTGTCATCATCGGCGTTGTTATCACCAAAATTAACATTGGATTTCACTGTTCCTTTGAAAAGTACACCTCTTTGCGGAACATATCCAATCTTTTTGTTCAATACTTTCGGGTCATAATCTCTGACATCCACGCCATCCACAAGCACGCGTCCTTCCGTGACATCATATAGTCTTGGAATGAGATTGATGAGCGTGCTCTTTCCACTTCCTGTTGAGCCAATAAACGCAACCGTTTCACCCTCATTTGCGGTGAAACTTATGTCTTTGAGCACATACTCTTCGGCATCTGGATATTTGAACGAAACATTTTCAAAAACAACACTTGCGGTTCCATCGAACTCTGTTTCTGTATATGTTCCCGGAATGATGGAATTTTTCGTGTCCAAAACTTCGTTGATACGCCTTGCCGAAACAAGCGCTCTTGGAAGCATGATGAATATGATGATCAAAAGCATGAATGCAACGACAACTTGAACTGCGTAAGACATGAATGTGATCATGTTTGAAATGTCTAATTCTGTTTTCACAATATAGGCACCAATCCAATAGATTGCCAAAGACAACCCGCTCATAATCAAATTCATACCCGGACTCATGATGCCCATGATCCTATTGACAAAAAGTTGAGTCTTTGTCATTCTGTCGTTATATTTTTCAAATTTCTCATCTTGGAAATCTTCAGCATTAGATGCTCGCACAACTCTGATCCCTGTCAAATTTTCTCGTGTGACACGATTGATGTCGTCCGTCATTTGCTGAATTTTCTTGAACTTTGGCACAGCAAAAATGACAGTAATCAAAACCATGATAATCAAAATGCCAACTGCCGCCGCTGTTGCAGATGACCATTCCCAACTTTTGTCCAATATTTTGATAATTGACCAAACAGCAAGAATTGGAGCTTTGAAAATTGCCTGCAAACCCATGGCAAAAAACATCTGCACTTGTGTGATGTCGTTTGTTGTTCTGGTGATCAAACTTGCTGTTGAAAACCTATTGATTTCCGAAAGCGAAAAGTTTTGAATTCTGTCATAGATTTTTGCACGAACATTATACGTAAGCCTTGAAGAGATATTGGCAGTAAAAAACCCCACCACAATGGCACTTGCCAAACTTCCAAAAGCACAAGCAAGCATATACCCGCCATTGATCCAGATGACATTTACATTGATTTCTCCTTCACCTGTAAGCTCGTTGATGATTATTCCTGTATAATCCGGCAGTTTTAAGTCCAAATAAACTTGAAGAACCACCAACCCAATCACAATAAACATAAAAAAATAATCAATTAATTTAAGATGTTTCAATAATTTAAACATATATACTCTTCTCCAATGTTGACAAGTCAACAATTCATATTATACATCTTGAATGAAAATAATGCAAGCAATATTTAAATATGAATAAAAATTTTTTATAGTTTCCGCCAATCGCTCAAATTTCCCATATAAGTTTTGGAAAAGAATTTTCATCAATTTCCCAAATTTTCTCGTCAAAACCAAATTCTGCATCATATTCAGTCACATTTTCGCAGTGACTTGTTCTTCCAGCAGTTGTCAATCTTTCTCCATAAACCTGAAAATCTGTTTGATCTGAGAAACAATATTCAATTGTGCCAGCAAGACCGCCGACAATCGTTCCACAAGTCAATCTTGATGAAATTTCCACCTGTGAATATGAATGCAAAATTGAGTTTTCAAGAGAAGAATTCACATATTGCCCATAAAGTCCGCCAACATAACCATTTGTCAAACTGTCCTCTGTTGAAATTGTGCCACTTGTGTGATTGTCGTGACTGGAATTTGACCCATAGCCGACAAGTCCGCCAAGATTGACATTTGTTGCACTACCACTGACATCAATGTTAACTTGAACAGAGTTTTCAGCAATTTCACTGTTGACATTTGAAAAACCAATCAACCCACCGACATTTATCTCTTCAACGTTGTCGACATTTAAATCAATATGCACTGTCACCAAATTTTGATAGATTTTCGCAGAACTCGATGAAATTTGACCAACAAGCCCGCCAAGATTGACATTGTTTTGCGCTTCAACAATGAAGGTGACATCGCTTTCGGACAAAGTTATTTCTCCGCTGTTCTTTCCAACCATTCCGCCGATGACAGCATCAAGTTCGGTTGAGATTGTTATATTGCCATTCACAGTGCAATCTGTGATTGTGCCGGTGTTTGACGATGCAAGAATACCAAAAAGCGAAACGTTCTTCAAAGTGACATCTTGAACTGTTATTGTCAAACTTTGAATTTCACCACTGTTCTTCTCGAAAAATGAACTTGTCAATTTGATGTTGGATATCTCAAAATTTTGACCGTCCAAAGAACCATAAAAATTGCAAGATTTCCACTCTTGTCCATCAAAATCGATGTCATCAGTCAGCACAAAATTGGCATATGGTGCATTTTTCAACAACGCCTGCAATTCTTTGGCATTTGAAATTTCAATTTGAGTTGAAGGATAAAAAGCAAAACAAAACAGCAAAAAATCAAGAGCGCCAATCACAGAAAAAATCAAAAAATACAACCTTTGTTTCAAAGTTCTTCTTTTCTTCAAAATGACATATGCAACAAAATTGCCAAGTGCAATGAAAACACAATAAACCAATGATGAAATCAAAAAGTTTTGAGAAAAGTTCATATAAATGTTTTTCGGAATTATGGCTGTCAACAAAAACAATATGGTTGTGAAACAAAGCGGAAAGACTTCAAAGACCACACACAAAGCAGTCCAAAGAATTTTCTTGTTTTTCTCTTTCTTTCTTGGTTCAATTTCATTTTCGGAGTTAACGACCTTGGTTGCCTTTCCCATTTTTTCATCAAGTTTCAAAACGTTGACCGACATATCAAGATTAAGGTCGAGCGCGTCAAGCCGTCGTTCAATTTTTTCCACCATATCATAATATTCTCCAAAAGTTTCAATGTTTTCCAATTCTTTTAAATAACTTTCAAATGGAACAAACTGAACATGAAAATATTTTGAAACTTCGGCATTTTCCATTTCATATTCCAGCAAAACTTTTTCGTTCCTAGACAAAAATTCTTGCAGTTTTGTCACCAAATGAACTTTGTCAGGCAAATCTTCTTTGAATGCCACACGCGTGCCTTTATATAAATTCCCCTTGCTCGCAATCTCGGCATAGAACTCCTTGTGCTTATCGTCTGCAAGCGACAAAAGAGTCCCCCACTCCGGAAATTCAATAACTTTGACATTTGAAATAATCAATTCATTGTCCGAACGACAATGTGCCTTAACTTGAATCAAAGTCCAATAGAGTTTAAAATTGTTTTGATCTTTGGAAATTGCAATCGCCAAATATCTTTCCGCTTGTTTGAAAAAGAAAAACTCTTGAAATTTTTTTGCAATTTTCACACAAATTGATGACAAATCTTTTTCGTTGTTTATGTAAGCAATATAAAAATCAATCTGTTTTTGCGCTTGTTCAAGATCAATAAACGCCACAGACAAAATCATGTCAACAACCTTGTCAACAAAATTGAATATGTTTTCGTCACTGAAATATTTCAGCATATTTTCAATTTCTTCGGCGTTTCGATATGTCAAAATATCAATTGTCGTTTTGAATTTATGCAAAAAAAGCGCGATGTTGCTTGGTGCATGACCAGGATCAATTTCCAAAATTTTTCTATAATACTTTTCACTGTCCATCGCTTGTGCCAATGAAAAATAGAAAGAAATAAATCTGTCAACATCTTTTGGATCAAAACATTTCAAAACATCTTCAATAAGTTCTTCGTTTTGACTTTCGATTGCCAAGTTTTGCGCACTTTGAATAAAGTTTTCGCGATTTGGAGAGAAATATGTTGCAAGATAGGTCAAATATTTTATGTAATAATCTTCATCATTCAACTCCTCAATCAAATTCTCCCACCCGTCAACAAAATTTTCGGCAAAATTTTTTGACGCATATCGCAATATGTTGTCAATTTTTTCTTTGTCGTTGAAATTGGATATACTCGAAAAAAAGTCTTCCGGCGTCTTTATTTTTTTCTCTGCCAAAAGTTGAGCAAAAAGAAGTTCGCTGCTGTATGGTTGGTTTTCAAGTTCTTCATCGATCAATTTTCTTGCCGTTTCAAAATCCGAATTTTTGAGAGTTAAATAAATCCATTGAATTTTGTTTTGATTGTCCACAGCGATGTTGTGCACTTCATAATTTCCAAGTTCTTGTGGAGAAATTGTTTCAAGGTTGATATATTCTTTCTTTTGTGGTTGAACTTTGTCAAGTTTGATTGTTTCAATTTTTGCAGTTTCTTTGATTGATTTTTCAATTTCTCTCTTGACAACATCTTCCACATCTTGCACAAAAGTTTTGGAGTTTAAATCTACATAATTTTTGCAAAAAGAAAGCTCACGCGGAAGAGAAGCAAAATTTTCTTCGCATGTTGCACACACAAAACTGCTTTGTGTCTTTTCTTTGCGATTTATGAAATATAAATATCTGTCAAAAAGGTGTTTAAATTCAAAATAACCGTTTTTACTGTTGGCAAAAAGCACCATCACGCGACTTGTTTCCAACGCACGAAAAGTGTCTTCTTCTCCTTCTTTTTGGGTTAAATTTTGCAAAAAATATACTTTTTTGCCGCTTTTTTCTAAATTTTCAACAATTTTTTGTGCTTTTTCAAGAATTTCCTTCTCTTCTTTGGCTACGCACAAAATGACGTCATATTCATTTTTGACAGAAATTTCTTCATATTTTTTCTTGATTTTTTCAATCCGTCTTGCTTGCTTTTGAAAGTCAGCTTTGCTTTCATCTGGTGCAAGTTCAAGTGCTTTTTGATAATCTTCATCATCAAGAATCGAAACAACTTTTTTAAAAAAACGTGGTCGTCGCGATGTCCCTTTTTTGTTGGTATAACAAATTATTTTGTTTTTTGCCAACGCTCTTCCAAAATATCCTTCAAAGGAAAGTGGAAAGTATGACAAAATTTTGTCAAACTCAACAACAGCGTCATCAAAACGCAAGGCGCGTTGAATCTCGTTGGCGCCAACAATCAAAACATCTTCTTCTTTCAACGCGTGTTCGTTGACATACAAAGTTCCGCAAAACGCACATTTGACCATGTTTTGCCCGACAACTTTATATTCTCTTCCTCCACAATTTTTACAAACACGCTCCCTCATATTTTTCCTTGTTTAAAAAATTTTTGTTATGATTTCTTTCCCTTTTTTATGTAGCCGTTTTCTTCGTTGTATTTTTCAAATTCTTCCAACTCTTTTGCCGTCACACTTGGCGGAAAATTTTCCAGCACTCGATCAAAATCGTCGTTTGTCACCAACACCACTTTGTCGGTTGCAATTGCTTGCAAAAGAGGTTCGTCTTTGGCTCGGTCGCAAAGCTCTTCAATGTCTGCGCCCGTATACCCTTCCGTTTGCGCAACAATTTTATCTACGTCAAAATCTTTGTTCACCGGCACGCCTTTCATGCTTTTTTCAATCATAAATTTTCTTGCTGGCGCATCCGGAAGTGAAAGATATATCTTCTGCGAAAAACGTCCCGAACGCATTGCTGCACTGTCAATATCCCAAGGTCGATTTGTTGCACCAAGCAAAAGCAAGTTTGGATTTTTGCCCGCAAAGCCGTCAATTTGTTGCAAAAATTCGTTAACCCTTTTGTCGTTGTGAGTGTCCAATCCGCGCTTCCCAATCAAGCTGTCCATTTCGTCAATGAAGATGATTGCACGGTCTTGCTTGTTGGCTTCTTCAAAAAGTGAATTTATGTTTTTCTCACTTTCACCAACCCATTTGCTGACAATGTCCGATCCTTTCACTGCATAGAATTTTGCCCCAACTTCGTTGGCAATCGCCTTTGCAATCATCGTCTTTCCTGTGCCCGGAGGTCCATACAAAAGCACTCCACCGCCTGTCTTTTTGCCATACATTTTATATTTTTCTGGATACTTTGTTGGATTTATCATCTTGATCGTGATTGCTTTTTTGACATCTTCAAGCCCAGCAACATCGTCAAATGTGACATTTGGAATTTCTGCGGTCTGCCATTTTTTGACTTCATCTTCTTCATCAATTTGCTCGTCTTTTCTTTTGTTGATTTTTTGCGGAGTCTTTTCCAAATTTTCCGCAATCTCAACCAGTCTTCTTGCACGCTCCACCCGAACTTCTTTCAAATTGCCTTTACTTATTTTTGCCATTTGCATCATGGTTTCGCTTGCAAGCAAAAAATTCCGTCTGGCAAGCGTCAAGTTTCCTTTTGCTTTTGCCAGCTTTCCTTTCTCCATATACATATTGAAAGCGTCATTCAGCATATTGATGTTTTTTTCAGCCATATTCGATCTCACCAATTATATTTTATTTTCCTGAACTTTCATTTTCAATTTTCTTTCGAATCTCTGCCATTTCTTTTTCCAGGTTTTCTTCTGAAAGTTCGTCTTGACTTGCCTGTTCTTCAATGAACTTCTCAAATTCTTCGTCGCTCATTTGCTTTCCGCTCTTGTCAAGCCCTTGATTATAGAAAGTTTCTTGACTCATCTCCATAAAGTTGTCCATTTGTTCTGTTTGAGTTTCAACTGCTGCCATTGCCTCTTCAAATTGTGCTTGAATTTTTGCAAATTCTTTAGCGTCCGCAAGTTTGGACATCTCTTTGGAAATGTCGCTCATCCCTTTCAAAAATTGTGATGTCATCATTGTGACGTCTTTCATTTGTGCCGTGATTTCAAAATTTAAAAGCATCTCTTGTGCACGCTTTTGCTGTTGCACTGTCATTTTATAACCCGAAAGTGCCAAGTTGTATTGTGCTTCCAAATCCTTTTGTTTTGCACGTTTTGCCGCATTAACAAACACCTTTTTCTGCTCTTCAAGTTTGTTGATTTGCTTGTTCATTGTGTTGATTGTTCTTTTGATCAACATCTTCTTCTCAATTTCTTTTTGTTGTTTTGATTTGAAAATTCCCATTTTTTATTCCTCCATTTGTATTTTTTTCTTTTTTTGTTTATTTTCTTGTTTTTCTTCCAGAAGTTCGTTTTCATCTGCAAGCTGATTTTCTTTTTCAAACATTGCCAAGATTTCTTCTTCGTTCTTGCCAATGCCATAGATTGGTTCGCTGACTTCATATGCCGATTGCACTTCGGTGAAAAGTTCGTCTGCCGAAGTGAGAATGTCTTCATTTGCCACTCTTGTCACCAAAGCTTTATTCAAAAATTTTGCAAGTCGTTTCTGATCTTTCAAAAGTTCCGAAAGTGGCACTTTGGTCTGAGTTTTGAAAAAGTTGTTGCTGTCGTATGCGTCTTTAAGTTTGTTCATAAGGCGGATGTTATACAACAAATACATTCCTCTTTCCATGCAAGTTTGCTTTTCTTCGTTCAAATGCATAATCTTCTTTGCATAAAACAATTGCAAATCTTTGCTTTTTTCCTTTTTACCTTTTTCAATAAGCGCGTCAATTTCTTTCACCTTTTGAAAAACTTCCGCTTCCACTGTCCGTTCTTGACGTTCCAGCTCACAAATGGAATTGACCAGATCTTCACGATTCAGGTTCTTGAATTTGTTTCGTTTAAATATTTTGCTCAACAGTCCCATTTTTTCTCCTTTTTTCAATAATTCTCGCCTTGATTGACTTTGTTTATTTGCTCCAACAACTGAAGATATATCTTTCTCGTGTTTTCATCTGCAAATTCCAAAGCTTTTTTGCATTCCATCATCTTCGTCGCATCTTTGTTTTGAAGTGGATTGGAATATAACTCATCTTCATTTTTCACTTTAAGTTTTGCAAGCATCAATCCCCAATATGCATCCGCACAAAATTCGTCAAGTTCAAGCGCAATTTTGAAATTCATCTCTGCTTGCTCAAAAAAGTTTTCGCTTAGATTGAGATATCCAAGTTTAAGCTGTTTTGTTGTCTTGATTTCGTCTTCTGGCGAAATTTTGTTTGAAGTTTGATAAGTTCTTTTCATGCGTTAATCTCTTCCTTTTTGCGCTGAACAATATACGCTTCAACCTCTTCCAAAAGTCGAAAACAAGTTTCTTGATTGTTGTCCTTTGCCGTTGCAAGTTTGAGATCGTCCAATTTGTTTGAAATCTTGTTGTCAATCATAAGCACTTTCTCGTTTGTGGTTGGATTGAAAAAGCGAATGTTGTCCTTCACTTCAACAAGACGTCGACATAGGTCGTCATTTCCGTTGGCATAAACAATGATACTTTCAACATTTGCAACCATGTTTGCAATTGACTTCTTGTTTTTATGAACTCCTGCATTTCCGCCGTTTTTCTCGTTCTTTGGCTTGATGTAAAACTCACGAACAATATAGAAAATTGCCAAACCAATAACGATAAACAGACAAATTATGTATAATGCCGTCATATTCTCTCCTTTTTTTGTTTTTTAAAGCTTTTCACCGCAGTTTGAACAAAATGTTGAACCATCAGCATTTTCCGTTCCACAAGAAGCACAAATTCTTCTTATCTTCTCACCGCAATTGGAACAAAATTTGTCCGTTCTTGACAAGATTGCTCCACAGTTGGAACATCTCAACTGTGCCTCTGTTTTGTTTGATTGCAAGTTGTTCATACGTTTGCGGTCATCTTCGTCGATTATAATATTTGCAATATTGAAAGAAAAAACCGCAATTCCATATTCACTTTGAAGTTTGTGTGAAAGCACAATCAAAACTTTTTGTGAAATCGCTTTCTTGTGAAGAGCAATTTGGTTGTATGAGATTTTGTTCTCCTTGATGTATTCCAACGCCACCGTTTCCATGACCGACACAACATTGGATTGCAACCTTTCTTGAAGAAAATCTGCCGTCAACTCTTCATTTGCACCAACGAGATATAAATAACACTTTCGCGGATCACCCACTTGCACTTCAAAATCACCGCTGAACCCTGCGTGATAGTCCGTCTGCAAGTTTTCATCCAACAGCAAAATTTTTTGAGGAGTCCCCCAGAGCATTTTCAACTTTGCCGTCTTAGACATATAAAGCACTTCCAACGAACAGTTTATTTCATTTTTGAAATCAACAAATTCGGAGATGAGATATTTGCCAGACGACAGTGTTTGAAGCATTTGTCCATCCTCAATTAAAATGGCATTGTGAGTTTCCGGCACAATAAGCGTCGTTTTTGGATCTAACTTTTCAATTGGAACTTTTGAGAAAAGTTTGTCGTTGTTGCCGATGAATTTGATCGTGATGTCCATAACTCTCCTAAGAAGAAAATTTCTTCTTTATAAATTTTATCAAAAGAAAAGCAAAATGTCAAAAGAAAAGCAAATTTATCCATTATTTTCTTTGCCTTTTTTTTGTTGTTGTGCTAGAATTTCAAATATATGGAGGTTTTTATGAAAAAAATTGCAATTGTAACCGGCGCTTCATCGGGAATGGGGAAAAGATTTTGTTTTGAAATTGACAAATTGGGCTTGGACGAAATTTGGGGCTTGGCTTTGAAAACTGACGATGTTGAAAGCATGAAAACAGAACTTAAAACACCTTTCAAGTTTTTTGATCTGGATTTGACAAAAGAAGAAAGTTTCGCAACTGTGGAAAAAGCGTTGAAAGCTGAAAAAGAAGTCAGTGTTGAATGGCTTGTCAATGCAAGTGGATATGGCAAATTTGGACGATATGACGAAATCAGCATGGAAGCACAACTTGGTATGATTGACTTGAACTGCAAAGCTCTCACACACATGACTCTCTTGTGTCTGCCATTTATGCAAAAAGGTGCGCGCATTGTGGAGTTTGGATCGGTTGCATCCTTTCAACCAATTCCATATATCGCTGTGTATGGCGCCAGCAAAGCTTTTGTTCTCTCTTTCTCTCGTGCAATGAACAGAGAACTCAAAAGTCGCAAGATTTCCGTTTCTTGCCTTTGTCCGTTTTGGACAAAAACAGCGTTTTTCGATCGCGCAACAAAAATCAATTCCGACAAAAAAGTTATCACAAAATATGTTGCAATGTATGACCCTGAAAAACTTATCAAACGTGCAATGAAAGGTGCACTCAAACGCAAAGAAGTGATCATGTATGGCTTTATTGCCAGAGTGCAGACTTTGATGGTGAAGATTTTCCCTCACAAAATGGTTATGTCCATTTGGGAAAAACAACAAAAATTTAAAAAGACATATAAAAACAAATAATTTTATGCACTAGCCTTGATATAAATCAAGGCTTTTTTTGTCTCTTAAAAATTGTCTTGTCAGGAAAGTTTACACATTTTTTGACGATTTTTAATACATTGTTAATGTGTAGAGTTTTTCTATACATAAAAGTCGTACATAAGAAATCTTTTTAGGAGGCACAAATGAACTTTTTTGGAGGCTCAAATTGTGGCGAAGTTGGAAGAGATTGCAACGGCGGATGTGACAGTTGCTCCCTCATCTTCTTGCTTTTGCTCTTACAAAACTGTGGCTGTGGCTTCGGCGGACACAAGGACGGACAAATCTGCATTGATTGCGACACTCTTTTGTTCTTAATTTTGCTCTCAAATTGCGGATGCAACAAGTGAAATAAATAAATTTTATTGAAAATTTATATTCATAACATCAATTTTTGCTTGACGCGTCACAGTTTAAAAAAATCCCTCACGGGATTTTTTATTTTCAACCAACATTTTTTTGACCTTTTTGTTGATATTTTAATGTTTTTTCTATAAAATTGTTTACTTTTTGTGTTTTTTATTGTAAAATAGGGCTAGGAAATAAATTGATTTTAGGAGAAGGATATGAAATACGAACCAGGAGCTGAAGTTATTTGGCGCGATAGAAAAAGATTTTTGGGCATGCCACTTTCATTCACGAGATACAGCCTTGTAAAAAAAGAAGGCGCTTGGATGAAGCTTTTTTCAAACATTGGATTGCTTTTTTCTGTGATTGATGAAATCAACTTATACAGAGTTTGCGATTTGACTTTGCATCGCTCTTTGCTTGATAAAATTGTTGGCACCGGCACAATTATTGTGAAGAGCAGTGATAAAAGCAAACCTGTTCTTGTTCTCAAAAACATCAAAGAACCTTTCAAAGTGAGAGATATGCTTTCAACCCTTGTTGAAGAACAACGAAAACTGAACAATGTCAATGTTGCTGAATTCCACGCACATAGATAACAGTTCTAAAACAAAATCTCAATATTTCATAACCAAAATCCGATCAAGTTATATCCCTTGTCGGATCTTTGTTTTTGATAATCTCAATTAAACAGTTTTTTGGTGAGGTAGGTATGAACATTTATTTTACAGCATCCTGGTCAGATCTTGTGGACAACATTAATTTACCAAATGATTACTCTTATTTTGAATATTTGTCATACGCTTTTTATTTCTTGCTTGCTGTGGCAGTGTTGTGTTTTGTAATTTCATTTTTTGTGGACAGAAGAAAAAAAGATAGAACAAATCGAACCTATCGCATTGTAAAAAGAGTGATTGCGGCTGTGTTAATTCTTCTTCCATTTGTTATAAATGCTTTTATTAAGCCTATTAGACTTTCTGAGACAACTGAAACAACTGCAATCATTTTAAATGTGCTAGCTATGTTTTTTCCTATCGGTGCAAGTGCAATTGTTTTCACGAACATAAAAAACAAAGACGACAAAAATAAAATAAACCAAACCAATCCAGTGGATGATAAATAAGGAAAAAATATGGATAATGATAATTTGAGAACTGTTGACCCAAACAATCAACCTATGACTGTTTGGCAATGGATGTATACTTTGATTTTACTTGCCATACCAATTTCCTTTCTTTGGCTGTAATGCGAATAGTATGGTAAAAGATATGCACACGGCAGATGTTTTTCATCACAAAAATAGACAATCACTTTGTTTTCAGCAAGCTTAGAAAGAGTGTAGGCGGTAATGTTTGATTGCAAATTTTCAATCATGACACTGTTTATATCTTCAATAGGATAATCTTCCTCTTTCTCCAAATTTTTTAATCTAAGTTGATTGTTTTTGATGCTTATATGAGCCTCACTTCCAACAAAAATGTTGTAAATTGCCATTATTTAAACTCCTTTCTCATCTCCTTTTCAACCTTGCGAATATTCCCCAAAATATCAACTTCATATTTTTCAAATACACATAAATTTTGAATTCCACTTCTCGACCAATACCTGCCATCTATGGTTTCAAATGTTATTCCAGCAGTAGACCTATCAGCACCAACATAATAAACAAAAAGATTGTTCATATTAACTTTTTTCTTCTCGGCTTTCTTATCCAAAGGTAAAAAGTTGAAACCGTTATTATTTGATATTTTTATAAGGTCATTTTGAAATAATGAAAATTTAAAGCTATATGTTTCGTCAATCTCTGGCCATTCATCTTCAACCTTATTACTTTTGCAAACCTTATTTGGCAATTTTTTGTTGTAATAGTCTATCGTATAGACAGGTATTAGATAAAACTTTCCTTGCTTTTCAAACACATCAACTCTGATCATTGAATCATTAGCCACAACACCACCATTTTTCTCAATAAAAGCACTGGTTGAAGATTCCAATTTAACTTTTTTCACTTCATTCATAAACTTTCCAGATTTAGATGGTTTATAAAATGGTTCTTGGAATGCCTTCTTTGCATCTCCACCAAATTCAATCAATCTGTCACGAAGTGCCTTATATAACACAGGATCGTCATCAATAAATTTTTGTGGATAATTTTCAATTTCACCAAATTCGCCATTGGAAAGAGTCTTAATTTTCAAATTCTGAATTGATGTCTTTTTCAATACTGTCAACTTGCCCGGCTTTGAATTTAACAATTTCTTACTTCTAACCATCTCTTCGTGCATAGCTCCCGTAACTTTGTGATTGACCATCCTGCTTACAAAAATTGGTTTTGTTGTGGCAATTTCCTCTTCTGTATATCCCAATTTTGCCAAAGTTTCATCATGTATTATGTCTTCCGTTCGAGCAAGAAGTTCCTCTTTGAAATTTGGATATGGCATTTGATAGTTTTCGCCAAATTCTTTTATTATTGCTTCATCGTCAAAAATCTCTCCTGTAGACTTGTCCACAATAATGTTTTTGTCTTTAATTGTTCGTGAATTAAGCTTTTGAAGATACTTACTTACACGCATAATCATACCATTGTCAACACACCCAATGATGCAAGCATCAACGGCATGATGTTTGTCGTCCTCAAATCTGTTTTTAGGCAAACGCCATATTCTTCTCATAAAGCTTGTCATACTGCCATTCACTGTTCTGACTGGTCGCTTGTTGTTTCCTTCAAAAACAAGGTGATTTTCAAAAAGATTTTTCATAAACTTTGAAATATACCTTGTGTCATTAAGAGCACGACTGTTCAATTCTTCTTCCTCAGCTTTGGAAAGAGATTTCTTCAATAAACGAACCTTTTTCTTAAATGAAATTTTGTTGTTCGAATTTACGCGTTCCTCAAAATTTTTCCATTTTTTCTCATCATAACCAAAATACTCATAAGGAATTCTGTTTCCTTTCATTGCATTCTCGTTACTTAAAACAAGAACTTTGTTTAAGTAACTATCGTCATAACAGCGACTATATGGAATTATATGATCAATCTGTGTGTTGTTATTAGATAAAATGTTTGCCATAGAACCAAGAACTTTCAACAATTCGTTTCCGCTATAAAGACACTTACCATCCTGTTCTTCATAGAGCCTAAATTTCAAAACATCTTCACTTGTTGGCGATAAAATTCCAAATTCTTCCTTTAATCTTGTTATTATTTCTTCTTTATTTTTTAAGTTGTTGTTTATTTCCTTTTCAAGTTTTTGTCGTTCTTTGAAAGATTTGCTCATATCTCTTGCAAGTTCAACATAGATTGAAGTCGGCGAGCCATATTTGTCAATGATGGCATTGACAGTTTTTATAGTCTGAGAAACCGATCTTCTCACAACAGGCGAAGTTATATCTTCAATCTCCGGCAAAAGATTATATTTTAGTTTTTTCATTCTGTCGCCGAATTTCTGTTGTAAGCCCGCTTTTGACACTGCGGTTGAGTAAATATCCCCTTGCTCCAAGTATGGAATTAAAAGTTTTAATGCTTTAACACTCAAATTGCCAAATTTGTTTGTGTCTAAACCTATAAGTTCGTCAAGTTTTTCTTTTGAAATGCTTTTTGTTAACTCATTTGCCTGTAATTCTCTCAAACGCCTATCATCCATCTTGTAGAGAGAAAAAATCTTTGCTATTTCGTCAATAAGATCTTGATTTTCAATCGGATTATCAAGCTCTAAAACTTTTAAAACTTCATACGAAAATGGGCGCTTAAAGATAACCTTTCTTTTTTTATCAAGTCCACTTTTTCCGGTTAAAATATCGTCATCACCAATATTTAAGATTTTTCGTATCTCATCACTTTTAACTTCCTTCAAAGATAAAAATGCATCAATAAGTTTTTTACGCTGTTCTTCTGTGAGAGGCTGTCCGTTGATCTTAAAGTTGTTTATATCACATAGTGCTGTAAAATATTCATAACTGAAAGTGCCTTTTGAAGCCCGCTTTTCTTCCGGGAAAAAAGTACATTTTCCAACATTGAAACTAACACGATACTTGCTTGGAAAATCTGGTCCAACATCATAAGATTTTTGATATGTAAAATAATGTTCCACTTTTTCAATAAACGTAGGTGTGATAAGCGAATTAAATTTTTGTTGAGTTTTTAATATTAGAGACAATTCTTTTAAAATATCGTCGCGAAGAAGAGTGTTCTTGACACTATGTTCCTTGTTTCGTATGTGATAGACACGAAACTTTTTAATCTCATCACCTACAACTTTTTCCCTTTCTTCAAAATAATCAGGGCATTTATAAAACATTTCACCAACAGAGCGATAGTTTTTCACCTTCTCACTGTTAGCCTTTGCACCATCAACAGAAACTTTGTCATCTGCACTTACCTCACTCTTTCTGTTTGATTTGAAGCCTCTATGTTTAAAAATTGAGTAAAGCACTTGCGCAAGTTCCATATTAGACAATTTCCTGTCCAAACTTTCCGCACGAAGTCTATAAACATCATTAGGAGAAAACTCAATCTCCTCGCCATTTAAAATGGTATTTTTAAGAAGATTTGACAATTTCAATAGTCGAATTTTTCTTCGTCTTATGTTTCTTCTCATACCCCTTGCTTGTCTTCTTTGAACAGCTGGAGAATCACCCGTTTTTGGCACTTCTGCAGGCGTAAATTTTCTCACCCCTAAATTTTCAATATGGCACGGCTGTCCATTTTCGTCCAAACCAAGCACACACCAACCCACAGATGCAATACCAATATCCAATGCCAATCTATATTTCATAAGCCCTCCCCCATTTAAAAGATAAGCCCGCAAGGACTTGCGAGCTTAGAGCTTTACGGGTTCCCGAAGGAAAATCCCATATTTTAGTAACCTTATTTTCTTTGGTATGGTATAAAGTTACATTATCAATGTAGCATAATTAGAAAATTTTGTCAATTTTTTCTTTAACTTTTCAAAAAAATATTACTTAATGGTTAAATTAATAACTTTTTTACAATCGTCTCAAATAAAACAATCCAATTTATAACTCCAATTTAAAGTATAAATTTTTCAAAAAATGTAAATTTTATAACCCAAAATCGGCTCAAATTTTAATTTTTTTATAAAAATAAAACAACAAAAAAGCCTTGGACCCCGCGAAATACCGCACATCTAAGGCTTTTTGCAGTTTCCCTATTATACCATACCAAAGAAAATAAGGGAACTAAAACAAATGGTATGTTTATATTTTTTGCTTTCTTATTATACCATACCAAAGAAAATAAGGGAACTAAAACGATTAAGCCAACAGAGCCAAAACACAAATTATTATACCATACCAAAGAAAATAAGGGAACTAAAACTATTAAATTAAAAATTGCTAAACACATTCCATTATACCATACCAAAGAAAATAAGAGAACTAAGACTTTTTTGTGGCTGCTGTTTTCTTGTCTGGAAAATTTTTTACGGCATAATTCTCACAACCCAAGGCGTCTTTTAAACTTCCATTTTTGCTATAAAATTGAATTCCATTTGATGTGGTGATTATATAATTTGACTGACGCTGATAATCTGTCCTGGCGCTCTCTGTCGTTTTTATTGACCTTGCGGATTTTTATCTTTTTACTTTTCAAAATTTCTTCTTTTTTCGTGTTTTTTTCCTTATTTTTAGTTTTTTTAAAAAAAAGTATTGACTTTTTTGTTTGAATATGATACAATCACGTTGTTCTAAATGAACTACACAATTATTTGTGTAAGGCTTATGTTTTTAGAGCATAAGCATTTGAGCCGTATGAATGGCTCTTTTTTTTATTTTCGTTTTTTAAATTTATTTAACTGTTTAACATTATGTTGTTTTGTCATAGCTTTTTTAAAGATTACATCTCTAATTTTTTCAACTTTATCATGTGGGACATCCATATTTTTGTGATTTTCTTTGAATTTTTCATTCACTTGAATAGGGTTCCCTTCGTTGTCTTCTATCTCTAAGTAATGTTTAAAATAAGTTTTTTTTGCCTGTCTTTTTGTTTTTATAACCTCCCAACTCTGTTCGGTTTTTGCCTTGCGTTGTAGTTAATGGCACAACTGCTAAATATTATACCATACCAAAGAAAATAAGGGAACTAAAACAGCTTCCAACGAAACAATTTTCATTGATTTTGAATTTTTCTCCTTATTTTTAGTTTTTTTTAAAAAGGTATTGACTTTTTATTTGAAATTGCGTATAATATTATTGATTAACCTAGAGTTAATTATTTAAATAAGTCGCTCTTATTTAAATCTTGGCTGAAATGCCATGTAGGCTGAGTGAGGACGCTCACTAACAGGATGTTGAACTCGGGAAACTGAGTTCTTTTTTTCTTCCTTTAATTGATAAAAATAAAGAAACAATTTTTTGTTTAATTTCATATTATTTACTCATTTTAGTTTCAAACCATCCCAGCATATAAAAAAATATAGAAAGCAACCTTTTTTATACATAAAACGAATTAAACAACATCAAAACTAAATTTTAATAATAAAAATCCACGGGTAAAACCCTTTGTTCTAGCGGACGCGTAAACGCGTAGCCTACTGTGCGAATCGCGAACCGCTTTATTTTCTCTTAAATGGGTCCACTATTTCTTGCATTGTCATTTGCTCTATTCTTTTGTCTTCTTTTAATTGGTTCGCGATATACTCCTTTATCTTTTTCGTGTTCTTCCCTACTGTATCTACATAATACCCTGTGCACCAAAATTCCCTATGCCTATACTTTAATATTAGGTTTGTGAACCTTTGATATATTAATACTGTGCTTTTCCCTTTTAAATATCCCATAAATCCCGCCAAAACTAAGTGTGGCGGGGTTTCTACAAGCATATGTACATGGTCTTTACATATCTCCGCTTCTATAATGTTAACTTGTTTCCATTCGCACAATCGCCTTAGAATTGCACACACTTTCCTTCTATACTTAGGTGCAAATACTATATGATACTTGCAATTCCAAGTCGAATGTGCTAAACTATTTGTGTCATGCATGACAAAAATCTCCTGTGTTAAAAATATTTAGTGTAGGCTACGAAGATATTTTAACACAGGAAGTTTTTTATGTAAAGGTTAACCTCTTTTGAACCACGGGACTATCCCGTGGTTTTCTGTAACAAAAAAAGAAGAAGTCATAAAGACTTCTTCAAATCGGGTTCACTGTTTAACAGCCATATATAGGAAAACAAAAAGTAATGCTATATACGTTGTTATTATACACAATATTAACAAAAAAGTCAATACTTTTTTAAAATAATAAAAAAGTCTAATAAATGAGGTGAAGTATGAAAGTTAAAAATCAAAAAGAAACAAAGCGTAATGAGTTTAGAAAAAACAAAGTAAGCGGACATCCAGCTTACAAGGAGTAAAGAATATTAAACTTGGACAGAATCCAAATCCTAATGATAAAAAAGGAGCTTATATTAAGCCAAAAAGTGAACAATTAAAAGAGAATAAATTTGCAAAACAACTATACAAAGGTTGGAAATTCACAGAAAAAGATAAGGCAAAAATTGAAAAAGTTATAAATAAAAAAGTACGAAAATAAAAAAAAAGAACGAAATAACAAGTGCTATTTTACGAGATATCGAAACTTAATTCGCGTTGCCTTCAACGTTCTTATGAAGAGTATACACAATTTAAATAAAAAAGTCAATACTTTTTTTAAGAAAATAAAAAAAGCAGTTCCCCACGGACTTAAGTCCATTTAGTCAAAATGACCGAACTGCTTGAGCAATCATTTAATTGCTAAAATTATTATATTCTTTTGAAACAAAAAAGTCAATACTTTAAAAATCTAAAAACGAAAGAAAAAACACACAACGTTTGTGTTGTGTGCTGTTCCTATACTACTGGTGGAGATAAAGAGATTCGAACTCTTGACCCCCTGCTTGCAAGGCAGGTGCTCTAGCCAGCTGAGCTATACCCCCATTTGCTCTTGCATTTTATCATATTTTTTTTCTTATGTCAACAATTTTTTGAAATTTCTTCCAAAAATATCTTTTTTATTGTGAAAAACGATCATGTTTTTTCTTGTGCCAACTTTTTTATTTTTGTTTTATTGTTTTATTTTTGTTTTTTGATTGGTTGTGATATAATGAGTTTATGAAAATTATGGATGGAAAATTGCTTTCAAATGAAATCAAAAACAAGGTCAAAGAGGATGTGGCGATGTTTTGCAAAACACGCAAATCACCTTTACTTGCGTGTGTTATTGTGGAAGGAAATAATGCAAGTGAAACATATGTTGCTTCAAAGGTGCGTGCTTGTGAATTTTGTGGAATAAAGTCAAAAGTTGTTCGCTTGCCAGAAAATATTTCGCAAAGCGAACTTGAAAGACAGATTGGCTTGTTGAACAAAGATTCTGAAGTTTCAGCAATCTTGTTGCAACTTCCTCTTCCTGCCCATCTTGACCAAACGCATGCAATCAACACCATACTCCCTGAAAAAGATGTGGACTGTTTGACAAATCAAAATCTTGGAGCTTTGTTTGCAAAGAACTCTTCCTTTGCTCCTTGCACAGCTTCAGGAATAATCAAACTTCTGGACAAATATGGCATTGAAATTGAAGGTAAACATGCCGTTGTTGTTGGTCGAAGTTTGCTTGTTGGCAAAAGCGTGGCAACACTTTTGGAAGAGCGAAATGCCACTGTGACAATATGCCACAGCAAAACCAAAAACTTGAAAGAAATCACATCCACTGCGGACATTTTGATTGTGGCAGTTGGAAAAGCAAATTTCATAACAAAGAACCATATCAAAAAAGGGGCTGTTGTTGTGGATGTTGGCATAAATCGTGTGGACGGAAAAATTCTTGGAGATGTCGATTTCAAAAAAGTGAAAAAAAGATGCTCTTTCATCACCCCTGTTCCCGGCGGAGTTGGCCCGCTGACAGTGGCTTGTCTTATGGAAAACACGCTGACACTTGCAAAAAACCGCTCTATCAAAACAAGTGAACAAGTGAAACTGAATCAAGCAAAAGCAACTTTACTCAAAAAAATGAAAGAAAAAGAACTTCAAGATAAAAAAGATAACAAATCATAAAAGGAGCACAAATGAATCTTATCGTTGCAGTTTCAAAAAATTATGGCATCGGCAAAGAAAACAAACTGCTTTTTCATTTGCCGTCCGATATGGCCTTCTTCAAAGAAAAGACGATGGGAAAAGTGGTGGTTATGGGTGAAAAGACATATCTTTCTCTTCCCAAACGACCACTAAAAAATCGCACAAATGTTGTTTTGAGCAATAATCCATTTTTTGAAGCTCCCGGAGCGATTGTGGTGCACAACCTTGAAGAACTTTTTTTAAACTTGAAAAACTATGACACCGAAGATGTGTTTGTGTGCGGTGGGGCAAGTGTATACAACTTGCTCATGGATTATTGTCGCGTGGCATATGTGACAGTTGTCGATGAAATTGTGCCAGCAGACACATATATAGACGATGTTGAGAAACACGGTTTCAAACTTGAAAAATCTTCGGCAGAAATCACTGAAAACAACCACAAATTACGGTTTAACACATATCTCAACAACAACCCAAAACAATTTTGAAAAATGGAGATTTTATGAATAATAAAAATTTGGAAACAACGGACATTGAAGTTTATGAAGCAATAAAAAATGAAGAAACCCGTCAAAAACAACACATTGAACTGATTGCCAGCGAAAATTTCACAAGCGAAGCGGTGCGCGAAGCAGTCTCCAGTGTGCTTACAAACAAATATGCTGAAGGATATCCTGGAAAAAGGTATTATTGCGGTTGCGAAAATGTGGATGTTATTGAAAATTTGGCGATTGAACGAGCCAAAAAACTTTTTCATGCAGAATATGCCAATGTTCAACCTCACTCTGGCGCAAACGCAAACTTTGCTGTCTATTTGGCGTTATGTAAACCCGGTGACACAATTCTGGGGATGTCACTTCCAGCTGGCGGACATTTGACGCATGGTACAAAAGTGAATGTTTCAGGCAAAGTTTTCAAGGCTGTATCATATGGACTCGACCCAAAGACAGAACTGATTGACTATGCCGATGTGGAGAGATTGGCAAAAGAATGTCATCCAAAGATTATTGTCGCTGGTGCAAGTGCATATCCAAGAAAGATTGATTTCAAGCGTTTCCGTGAAATTGCCGACAGCGTTGGTGCATACTTGATGGTGGACATGGCACATATTGCTGGACTTGTGGCTGGCGGACTGCACGAAAACCCTTGCAAATATGCCGATGTTGTCACAACCACAACTCACAAAACTCTTCGCGGACCACGCGGTGGAATGATTTTGTGTAAGGCAGAACTTGGCAAAAAAATTGACAGTGCCGTCTTTCCGGGAACGCAAGGTGGACCACTTGAACATGTCATTGCCGGCAAGGCAGTTATGTTGAAAGAAGCACTTCAACCAGAATTTAAGGAATATCAAAAACAAGTTGTCAAAAACTGCAAAGTTTTGGCAAGCGAACTTAAAAAATATGGTTTTCGCCTTGTATCTGGTGGAACAGACAATCATCTTGTGCTTGTTGATCTCACACTATTTGGCGTGACTGGCAAAGAAGCTTCCGACCTTCTGCACGAAGCCAACATCACAACCAACAAGAACTCCATTCCAAACGAAAAACTGAGTCCAACAGTGACAAGTGGACTTCGATTGGGCACACCGGCTGTTACAACGCTTGGCATGAAGGAAGAAGAAATGAAAATTATTGCCAAAATGATATATCGCGTTGTTACAGAAAAAGAAAACGCCATCAAAGAAGTTCGTGCAGAAGTTTTAAACCTTATGAAAAAGTTTGTTAAATAGAGAGGAATCCATGAATCAAGACAAGAAATTTGAAAACATTTGCAAATTTTATGCAACAACTCAAAAACTAAAAACATTGCTTAGAACCGGTTGGCTGCAATGGAATGTCAAAGCTGACCGACTTGAAAGCGTTGCCGAACACATATATGGCTCACAAATGCTGGCGCTTGCAATTTATGACCAATTTGAACTTGACCTTGACATTAAAAAAGTGATTTTTATGCTTGCTTTTCATGAACTTGGTGAGAATTTGATTGGAGATGTGACCCCTGTGGATGAGATTCTAAGAGAAATAAAACACAAAAAAGAAAGAGAAGCGGTCGCAAAGGTTTTGCAACCACTTGTATGCAAAAAACAAATTTATGAACTCTTTTTGGAATATGACCAAGGAAACAGTGAAGAAGCCGTTTTTGCGCGCATAGTTGACCACTTTGAAGCATCAATGCAAATGAAGTATTATCAAGAAACTGGTTGCACCAAAAATTGTTCTGGGGTGGAAATTGAACTTCTAAAGAAAAAATTTAAAGATGCCAAAAATGCATGTGAACTTTGGATTTCGGAGCACATATCTCACGAACTGAAAGATGAAAATTTCATTAAACTTGCACAATATGTTGTGAACAATGATATCTATAAAGTTAATTAAAATAGTCATTTACGGGAGGAAAAATGAGCCGAGCAGATTGGATTTATCTCAAAACAACCAACAATGTTTTGAAGATGGGAAGTTGGGACACAAAAGAAGTTGTTCGTCCAAAGTGGGCTGACGGCACAAGCGCACATACTGCAAAAATCTTTGCTGTCAACAATGTGTATAATCTTGCAAAAGAATTTCCAATTGTCACCTTGCGTTTCACAAATTGGAAGGCAGCAATCGATGAAGTTTTGTGGATATGGCAGAAAAAGAGCAACAATGTCAACGAGCTTAACAGTCACGTTTGGGATCAATGGGCAGACAAAAATGGAAGCATTGGCAAGGCATATGGCTATCAAGCTGGACGAAAAGCAAAATATAAAGATGGAGAGTTTGACCAAATTGACCGTGTGATTTGGTATCTCAAAAACCAACCCGCCTTTCGAAGTATGGTCACCGAACTTTTTGTGCATGAGGACTTGCACGAAATGGGGCTCTATCCTTGCGTGCATGGAATGCAATTTGATGTCACTGACGGAGAACTCAATATGTTTTTGAATCAACGCTCCAACGACCTTTTGGCAGCTGGAAATTGGAATGTTGTGCAATATGCAGGATTGGTCCATATGCTTGCACAAGTTTGTGGATTTAAACCGGGAAAACTTTCTCACATGATTGTCAACAGTCACATATATGACCGACATGTGCCTTTCATTGTGGACATAACCCTTTCACGAGCAAAGTTGATTGAAGAAAAAATGAAAGATGTTGATTTGAAAAAGGCAAAACAAATTTTGTCTAACGAAGATTTTGAAGTATTCAAAGATTTTGCACAGAACATAAAAGAAAATGAAGCAAACTTTGACGCCCTTTTGTCCGAAGCAAAGGCTATGGAACAAAAAATTGGAAGGTTTGACTTGCACAGTGATGATCCGCAATATTTGAAATTCTCCGAAAACAAAATTGATTTTGAAGCGTATACAAAATCAGTCACAAAATCCCCTGCCTTCAAAAAGGCGGACTATATTGTTGAAACCTTGTTCAATCATCCAGATTTTGAAAAGGTTTTTGGTTTTGCATCACCAAAACTTGTGCTTGACCCAAATGTCAAAGATTTTTATAATTTCAAATCTCCAAAAATGAGAGATGAAACGAGAAAGATTGTCGACAATCCACAGAGCAGTTTTTCTGTTGAAAATTATACATATCAAAAAGATGGTGTCAAACTCCAAGCAAAGGTGCCTGTTGCAGAATGATCTTTAATTTCGAAAAATAAATAAAAAAACAGAAAATATTAAAAAAAACTAAGAATTTTCTTAGTTTTTTTTCTTTTTTTGACTTTATTTGATTTCAATACGGTTTGACTTTTTGATTTCTTTCTTTTGTTTTGGAAGTTTGATTGTCAAAATGCCGTCTTTGAGATTGGCTTCAATTTCATTTTCATCCACTTCGCCAATATAAAAACTTCGACTAAATTGCCCAAAGCTACGTTCTCTGCGGATATATCTCTTTTCATCCTTTTCTTCCACTTTGTTTTCACGTTTTGCAGAAATTGTAAGATAGCCGTTTTCAAGCTCAAGACTGATGTCTTTTTTGTCAAATCCTGGCATATCAACGTCCAAGACATAGTTGTTTTCCGTTTCCTTGACATCAGTTTTCATGATGGCATTAAATCTTTTCATATCTTTTCTTGGTGGATATGGTGGAAAGAAGTCATCAAACCATCCGTCAAAGAAATCTCTGTCATCTCCTCTTAAAATCAAATCAAAATTGTCATTATGTTTCATTTTACACCTCCTAAATATTGGTTTTCCCCAATACATTGACAATTATACATCGTTTCTGCTAGCAATGTCAACAAAAGAGTGCCAATTTTTAAAATTTTTTTTATTTTTTGATATGTACTAAAAACTACAAATATTTGCTTCTTTGGTCTTATATATGATATAATAGCGTGTAAAT
>CAZQMZ010000008.1:0-41301 GCA_964594865.1 uncultured Lachnospiraceae bacterium
GTTATACTCTTTTCTTTCTCAAAAAATACCGCTAGTTTCAAAATTGCTTGACTAAGCCTTGTTTTTTTTACTCAAAAACATATCATTTTTTTAAAAAAATCACGTTTTTTTGCGTTTTTTTTGATTTTTTTTCGATTATTTTCATTTTTTTAGCTTAAAACCATCTTTAAATGCGTTTCCAACTCTTTCGGTCACTTTGTAATATCCATGTGTGTATGGATCAAATGCAATGGCTTCAAGAAGAGAAATGTCAACCTGTCCGTTTTTCAAAACGCATTCTTCGGCGGAAACATTGACAATTTTTCCAACGACTCCGCAACCATATTCATTGTCTTGATATTCCACAAACTCGCATTCCATACAAATTGGAAATTCGTTCACAATTGGCGCGTCAACCAATGAAGACTTTGCGGCAGTCAATCCGCTTTTCTCAAATTTGTCCGGCATTGTGTTTGCCGAGACCACTCCAAAAAAATCCGCTTCAACCACATGTTTGGCATCAGCTATGCTGACAGTGAAACCTTTTCTGTTTTTTATGTTTTTGACAGTCTTGTGAGTTTCAGTCAAATTTAAAACCACATAGTCTCTCTCCAACATCATCCCCCAAGCAGCGTTCATGACATCCACCGACCCATCTTCATTGTAAGTTGCAATCATCAAGACCGGCATTGGAAAAATGGCTTCGGTTGTTTCGATTTTCTTTTTCATAAAACCTCCCAATCAAATTATATCACACAAAAACTTTTTTTTCATATCAATTTCGTGATTTATTTTTTTCTTTTATGTTCAGTTTTGTTTGGAGAAAAATATAACGCGCGCAAACTGTTCAAAACTGCAAGCACTGTCACACCAACATCGGCAAACACCGCGCTTGCCATGTCTGACACCCCCGTTTCTGCCAAAATTAAAAACAACACTTTGACAATGGCGGACACTATGATGTTTTCCCAAACAATCTTTCGTGTATATTTTGAAATTTTGATGGCTGTTGCAACCTTTTTTGGATTGTCGTCAACCAAAACAATGTCCGACGCCTCCACACTTGATGCACTTCCATTGATGCCCATACTTATGCCAACATCCGCAAGCATCAAAGATGGTGCATCGTTTATGCCATCGCCGACATATCCAACAAATGTTTTTTCATCCTTCTTTGCAGTTTCAATCCAAGAATATTTGTCCTGCGGAAGAAGTTCGGCATGAATTTCTTCGACGCCAACTTGTTTACCTACACTTTCAGCAATCTCTTTGACATCTCCCGACAGCATAACTGTCTTGACTCCCAAATCTTTGAGATTTGCACATGCCTGTGAAGAAGTTTCTTTGATGGTGTCACACAGCACAATTTCTCCAATTTTCTTTTCGTTTTCAAAAACTTCCACTGTTGTGTTGTTTTTGTTTTTCCCTTTTCGTCCGACAAAATATTTTGAATCTTTAAATGAAAAGTAGACCCCCTCTCCTGCAATTTCTTTAAAATTTTTCACCTTCACTAACTTCTTTTTGTTGTGATTGATGATTGATTTTGCAATTGGATGCAAAGAATTTTGTTCGCCCAAACTTGCAATATAGATGATGTCTTCTTCCGTCTTGCTTTTGTCATAACTAACAACTTTTTCAACACTGAAAATTCCGGTCGTCAATGTGCCAGTTTTGTCAAAAGCGACAACATTCATTTTGGCACAGGCGTCGAGATAGTTTGACCCCTTGATCAAAATGCCGTTTTTTGATGCATTGCCAATTCCTGAAAAATATGAAAGCGGAACCGAAATTGCGAAAGCACATGGGCAAGAAACAACCAAAAAGATCAATCCGCTGTATAGCGCCGTGTCAAAATTCTTTCCAACCGCCCAAACAATTCCCCAAACGATAACAGCCAAAAGTATAACGCCCAGAGTATACCATTTTGAAATTTTTGAGATGACTGTTTCTGTTTTTGATTTCTTTTCGGAAGCATCTTCAATCAATTCAAGAATTTTGCTTACAGTGCTTTGCCCATATTCTTTTGTTGTGCGAACTTTCAACACTCCGTCCAAAACAATACTTCCCGAAAGGACTTCATCGTCCGGTTTGACACCAACAGGCAAACTTTCACCGGTCAAACTTTGCATATCAATTGAGCACATCCCTTCAAGCACAACTCCGTCAATCGGAACCCTTTCGCCTGGTTTGACAACAATGACACTTCCAATTTTCACACTTTCCGGAAGAACTTTCTCTTCAACATCGTCATTCAACGTGACGGCATATTCCGGCTGAATGTTGGTGATTTTTTCGATTGATTTTCTTGATTTGTTCACAGCAATCCCTTCAAGAATTTTGCCGATTGTATAAAGGAAAATGACCATCAGCGCTTCCATATATTCACCAATCGCCGACGCACCAACAACAGCAATTGTGATCAAAAAATTTTCGTTGATGATGCCCTTGAAAAGAAGAATGATCGCTTTGAAATATGTGCGAAACCCAATCAAAAGTGCGCCCACAACATATAAAACCCAAAATAAGACAGTTGGCATATTGATAAATAGAGCACAAACACCCAAGATTGTTCCAAAAATCAACAACAAAATATTGATGAAAGTGTGATTTTGTCTTTTGCCAGACTGAGCAGTTATGATCCTTGCATCAGGTTCAATTTGATGTGCCAAAGCGATGATTTTGCGTGTTGCCACATCCACATTTTCGCTTTCAAAAGAAAGTTTTGACTTGACAAAATCAATTTTTGCGTTTTTAACTTCGTCAATTTTGTTTATCTCAATTTCCAAAGTCCTTGCACAATTTGCACAATCAAGTCCTTCAATTTTCAAAATCTTTTTCATTTTCAAACTCCAAAATATGTTCTTTGCTGATCTCAAACACGTCCTTGACATGTCTGTCTGCCAAACTGTAATAAATCACCTTGCCTTGTCGTCGACATTTGACCAATTTCATCTCCTTCAAATATTTCAACTGATGCGAAGTTGCCGATTTGGTCATGTCAATCAGCACCGAAATGTCACAAACACATAATTCGCTTTCATATAAAACATTGATAATTTTAATTCTTGTGCTGTCGCTTAATGCCTTATAAAAATCAGCCATATTCAACAAAACTTCTTCATTGAGTAAGTTTTGTTTTGTGTTTTTGACAATGTCTTGATGAATGACATTGCAATCACATTTTCCCCCGCATTTGCATTTATCTCCACAACTCATTTTGTTCTCCTGTTTTTCAGTTGAATGGTTGTTCAACTGTTTTATAGTATAGTTGAACACCCACTCAATTGTCAAACATTTTTCAAAAGTTTTTAAATTTGTTGATATGTAAAAAAATCTATCAGTGCTTGATAGATTTTTTGATTTATTATTTCGAAATTTTTCCTTGATATATCGCTTTTGCACCAAGTTCTTGTTCAATTCGCAGAAGTTGGTTATATTTTGCCACTCTTTCGCTTCTGCACGGAGCGCCGGTCTTTATTTGTCCGCAACTCAAACCAACAACAAGGTCGGCAATGAAAGTGTCTTCCGTTTCACCGCTTCGGTGAGATACAACGGCAGTCATTCCATTTTTGTTTGCAAGCTTGATTGCTTCCACAGCTTCCGTCAAGGTGCCAATTTGGTTGACTTTGATGAGAATGGAGTTTGCCACATGGTTTTCAATACCTTTTTTAAGTCTTTTTGTGTTTGTGACAAAAAGGTCATCTCCCACAAGTTGAATTTTTCCGCCAAGTTTTTTGGTTAATTTTTTCCATCCTTCCCAATCTTCTTCGGCAAGCCCGTCTTCAATGGAAATGATTGGATATTTTTTGATCAGTTTTTCATAATATTTGATAAGTTCGTCAGCAGTGAACAGTTTCTTGCTCTTCCAAAAATAATATTTTCCTTTTTCGCCAATCTTGACTGCTTCGTCATACATCTCTGTCGATGCAACATCAAGTGCAATGGCAATATCTTTGCCCTTCTTATAACCTGCTTTGGCAATTGCTTCAACAAGAAGTTTCAAAGCCTCTTCGTCATCGCTCAAATTTGGTGCAAAGCCACCTTCATCTCCAACTGCTGTGGCAAGTCCACGAGATTTCAAAATTGATTTCAGTGTTTGATATATGTTTGACGACCATTCCAAAGCCTCTGAAAAAGTTTTTGCACCAATCGGCATGATCATGAACTCTTGACAGTTGACGTTGTTGTCTGCGTGCTTTCCGCCGTTGAGAATGTTGAGCATTGGCGTTGGAAGAGTTGTTCCTTTGCCAAGATATTTAAACAGAGATCTTCCGTCTGCCTTGCTTGCCGCAACAGCAACAGCCAAAGAAACACCCAAAATGGCATTTGCACCAAGATTTTTCTTGTTTTCTGTTCCATCAAGTGCAATCATTTTTTCATCAATCGCCTTTTGATCAAAAGCATTCATACCCACAACCGCTTTTGCAAGAACCGTATTGACATTTTCAACCGCATTCAAAACTGATTTACCTTTATAGATTTTTTCGTTGCCGTCACGAAGTTCAACAGCTTCAAACGCCCCTGTGGATGCCCCCGAAGGAACGGAAGCACGACCAACCATACCGTTCTCCAAAGTGACTTCAACTTCAACAGTTGGATTTGAGCGAGAATCCAAAATTTGACGCCCTAAAACTTTTTTGATTTTAATTTCTTTCATATTTTCCACCTCGCGAACATTATATCACACACACGCATCAAAAACAAAATAAATGATTGAACAATATGTAAAATCATATTATCAAATTTTCAAAATTTTTGTCACAATCAAAAAAAATTACAAAATATTTTTCTTATTTGCTTTTTAAAATTGTTGCACAAGTTTAAGATTTTTGATATACTATTTCAGTGTTAAAATTTTAGGACAAAAGAGGTGAAAATGAAGTCGATTTACAAATATTATAAAGAAAGATTGATTGAAATCAGCGGAAAGAACAGAAGTTTATATTCACGAAATATCAACAAAAAGTTTTCTTATGACATTGGAGAAATTATAGGCAAAGACAAAGAGGAGTTCAATGAATTTTTATCTTTTCTTTGGAAGGGTAAGAAGACAAGTTATGCTGTCATAAAGAAAGAGAACAGAGAAAAACTTTATGAAACTTTTGACCTTGAAGGCAAAGTTAAGTCGCAGTTCAAAGAAGTCAAAGATCTTGATGTTGAAGAAAAAAGAAAGGAAAATTTACGTAGAGAAAGAATAAAGCGAGAAGAAGGCAAAAAGATCATCTCTGCACAAGTTTCTTCATTGCGAACATTGAAAAGAGAAATTGAAGAATTTGCAAAAGAAACAGGAAGATATGAACTTTTTGTTGGCTATCCTTTTGTGACCGGAAGATTAAACAAAGATTTGACAATCAAAGCGCCTCTCATTCTCTTCCCTGTTTTGATTAATGTTGAGAACGACACCACCGTCTCCATTGAAGCAAAGACAGACGAGTTTGTGCAATTCAACAAGGTTTTGCTTTTGGCATATGCAAAAGAGCATCGCATAAATTACGACAATTTGATTATGGAATTTGACAATTTGTTGGACTATAAGCTCAGAAATGTCAAGGATGTTTTGGAATATCTCGCCTCTTTTGGATTTAAGTTTGAACTTGACAAACATTTTGGCAGTGGATTTTGCAAATTTTCAAAATTAAACGAAAATGCTCTGCCTATGGGCGAACTTCAAGTTTCAAATGCGTGCATAATTGGAAGATTTCCGCTTGCAAACTCCATTTATAACGACTATACAATTTTGGAGAAAAAACGCCTTTCCTCACTTGCAATTGAACAACTTTTGCAAGGGAAGAACGCCAAAAAGAACAAGAAAATCGACGAAAACACCTTCACAATCAATGATTTGGACTATGCACAAGAAAACGCCATACAAAAATTGAACGAAAATGGCAATTTGGTGATTTATGGTCCACCGGGAACAGGTAAATCGCAAACAATTGTCAACATAATTTCGGACGCACTTTGCAAAAACAAAAAAGTTTTGGTTGTTTCACAAAAGAAGGCTGCACTTGATGTGGTGTTCAACCGTTTGAAAAACTTAAATTCAAAATGTATGTTTTTGACTGATGCAGAAAAAAACAAAGTTGCTTTCTATGAAAGATGCAATCAAATGCATCAAGCTGTGCTTGCAGGCGGTTTGCAAAATGAAACAACCGAAGAATTTGACAAAGTGGAAGAAAACATACAGAACGAAATAAAAGAGTTGGAAACAATCTCAAACACCCTGTTTTCCAAGACCCCTTTTGGTCTTTCATTGCAAGAGATGTACGCAAATTCCTCTAGAATTGGCAAGAAAAGTTTTGATTATGAACTCTATAAACTCATGCTCAAAAACAAAAATCTCATGGCAATGAATTACAAAGAATTGTCTTCCACATTGCGTGTGATCAAAGACAAAAACAAGGCAAAATTATATTATCGATACATCGAATTGAAGAAAAGCAATCCGTTGGTTGATCACATCAAACCAGATGTTGGCATTCATGTCATCAACCAAATGAAGACATATTTGAAAGAAATCACTCAAAAGAATATTGTTCCATTTGACACAGCAAAACACCCTCATGCAAGACAGTTGATGGTCTATTGCATTGAAAACGACGTCGAAAACATTGAAGAAATCAAACCGCTTGTGAAAATGATTTCTTCAATTGAAAACAAAAAACTGTATTCTTCTTTGAAATGGGCAAAATTGTTCTTCCCAGCATATCCATTCGTTAAACACAAAATAAATAGCAAAGAAACAGAACTCACCGCAAGGTTTGAAATTGCCATGAATGACATTCAAAATTATGTCAGCAACTACACCCTTTTGAATAATGTGCTTGACAAATATGGCTATCTCATGACCATTGACAACATCATCAACGGCAACGCTGTCTTTTTGCGTCTTTTGCTGAATGCATTAAATGATTACATTGAAATTCGAGATGTCAATGTTGCACTCAAAGGATTGACGGAAGAAGAAAGAATAATTCTCAATTTCGCTTTTGAAAATTCCAAAAATGCCAGACAATACAACGAAATCGTCAACAAAATTTTGCAAATTAGAATATATCACGAAGCGGTTAAATATGAAGAATTAAACAAAAACAAACTTTCAAAAATTATTGATTTTGACAACATAACCAACCGCATTTTATCTTTGAAAAAAGATGAAAAAGAGATTTCAAACAACATCTGTTTGAAAAAATTCAAAAATGAATATATCAACCACTTCAACACCAGCCCAGAAAGCAAGAACTATCTATATCAAATCACAAAGCAACAAGGACTTATGCCAATTCGCAAAATGATGGATCTTTATGGGAACTTTTTGATCAAACTTTTCCCTTGTTGGTTGTTGTCTCCTGAAAGTGTTTCCACAATCTTCCCACTCAAAAAAGATATGTTTGACATCATTCTTTTTGACGAAGCCAGCCAAGTTTTCATTGAAAACACACTTCCAACAATCTATCGCGGAAAATATATTGTTGTTGCCGGAGACTCCAAGCAGTTGCGCCCAAGTGCAACATTTGTGAAGAGATATATGGGCAACGACAGCGATGAAGACCTTGACCTTGCAACACAAGCCGCACTTGAAGTTGAAAGTTTGCTTGACCTTTCAACCAGCAGATTCAACAGCACCAATTTGACATATCACTATCGCAGTAAAAACGAAGAACTCATCAACTTCTCGAACTATGCTTTCTATGACGGGAACCTTCAGATCGCGCCAAATTTATCTAAGAACATTGGCAACAAACCGATTGAAAGAATCAAAGTCAATGGGAAGTGGATTGGAAGAAGAAATCTTGAAGAAGCAAACGCTATTGTGACGTTGTTGAAAAAATTGATAAAGAACAAGCGAAACACCTCCTCGATTGGAATCATAACCTTCAACACGGAACAAGAAAATGCCATCGAAGACGCCATTGACCGCGAATGTCAAAAAGATTCCGCTTTCCGCGACGCATATATTCGCGAACAAAACCGAAAAGAGAACAATGAAGACACATCCATCTTCATCAAAAACTTGGAAAATGTTCAAGGTGACGAAAGAGACATCATCATATTCAGCATTGGATATGCAAAAAATGAATTTGGAAGAGTTGTTGCGCATTTTGGTCCACTTTCAGTTGAAGGTGGTGAAAACCGTTTGAACGTTGCAATCACACGTGCCAAAGAAAAAATTTATGTTGTCACAAGCATTGAACCAGAAGAACTTATGGTGGAAGGAAGCAAAAATGCAGGACCAAAAATTTTCAAGAGCTATTTGAAATATGTTCGCGCCGTGTCAAACAAAAACACAAAAGAAATTGGCTATATTTTGAACAGTTTTAAAACTTCTCTTCCAGAATCAAAAGAAGAAGTTTTGTCAAGTCCTTTTGAAAATGAAATCAAAGAAGAACTTGTCAAACTTGGATACACCGTCGACACAAATTTGGGAAACACAGACTACAAAATCTCACTTGCTGTCTATGACAAAAAACTTGACAAATATTTGCTTGGAATTGAGTGCGACTATGCAGCATATCACAGCAGTGATTCCATTTTGGAAAGAGATGTATATCGCAACAAATTCCTACGCTCTCGCGGCTGGAACATCATGCGAGTTTGGAGTCGTGATTGGTGGTTGAACAAAACAAAAGTTATAAACAACATTGTCAAAGAAATCAATCAAAACAAGAAAAAGATTGACAAAAATGTTGAACCAAAATCCAAAAACACTTCAACAAAAAAACCGACAAACGCAACAAAAACAGTGAAAACTGAAAAAAAAGACAAAAAAGTTGTTAAAAATCAAACAAAAACAAAGAAAAAATAGAAATGGATGGCAACGCCATCCTTTTTTATTTTGCTATTTTTTTCTCAAGCTTTGCTTAACTTTTGAAAAGTTTTGCCACGGATCTTTTTCCAATCTTTTGATTGCATCTTCCATATCCACCCCATCCGGTGTAATACTTTCAAGTTCGCTCCAAAAGATTGGCATTGAGACTTTTGCTCCCGCACGCGCTCTCAAAGAATATGGTGCCACGCTTGTTGCTCCTTTTGTGTTGCGAAGATAGTCGATGAATATCTTGCCGTTTCGGCTGTCTTTTCGAATGTTGCTAGTATATCGCTCTGGGCATTTGCTTTCCATAAGTTTGGCAACATTTTCGGCGAAATTCCGAAATTCTTCCCAGCTCACCGATGGAACAAACGGAACAACAACATGATATCCTTTTCCGCCGCTTGTTTTGAGAAAAGATTGTAAAGAAATTTCGTCCAAAATTATCTTCAAATCTCTCACCCCTTGCCGAATTTTTTCAAGCGAAAGTTGTTCGTCAGGATCTAGGTCAAAAACCATGCAATCAGGTTTGTCAAAATTTTCAATATGAGAACCACATGCATGAAATTCGATTGTGCCGAGTTGGACTTGTTCAATAAGCCCGGCAACATTTTTAACACAAAAATATTCTTCAAGTTTGCCACTTGAATTTGTGATATAGATTTTTTTAATTCCTTCTTTTTCTACTGTTGGATGCTTTTTGAAAAATTTATTCTCAATGGAATTGTGACATCTCACGACACTCAAAACACGACCGCTTAAAAATTCAAGCATCTTTTGTGAAACTTTTTCATAATATTTTGCCACATCAATTTTGCAAATATTTTCTTTATTAAAAATTTTTCTACTTGAATTTGAAATGACAATTCCACAAATTTCAATATCATTTTTTAAACTTTTTTGCGTTTTTTTATAAATTTTTTGCAATTTTTCTTCATTTTTTTTGATTTTTTCATCAAAATTTTCAAACACAACTTCACTCGCGTTTTTGTCTTCTCTCAACCCTTTGAAGCTTGCTTGACGCAAAATGTTATCTTTTGTCAACTCTGCAAATTGAATTTCAACAACAATTTTGGGCTTTAACCAAAAAACATTTTTTTGTCTTTGAAGAGAAGAAAATGGTGATTTTTCGACAATCAATGAAGTAAATTTTTTTAATAAAATTTTTTCCATTTTGCTGTCAATTCCACTTCCAGCACGCCCAACATAAACAAGTTGATTTCCGTCATATACTCCCAAAATTAACGCACTCAAATCTCTCTTATCAGATTTGACAAATCCTGCCACAACAAACTCTTGACGATGATAACACTTGCATTTCACCCAATCATCGTTGCGTTGACCTTTATATTTTGACGAAATTCTTTTACCTACAACACCTTCCAAATTCATTTTGCTGACTGCTTGAAAAAATTTCTTTCCGTTTCCAATCATATGTTCACAAAATTGCAAGTTTTTTGGTGAATTCTTCAAGAGTGCTTCCAAGCGACTTTTTCGTTCAAGTAACGGCAATTCTCTCAGGTCGTCACCGTCCAGTGCCAACAGATCAAAAACCATATATATCGCTTGATCCGCCCTTCCGCTTTTTACGGCATTTTGCAAATCTTGAAAACTTGGCAATCCAAACTCATTTGCAAGCACAATTTCACCATCCAAAACAAGTGCACGACCACTTGCCAATTCGGTTATCGCCTTTGCCACCGCATCAAATTTCTTTGTTAAGTCAACATGATTTCGCGAAAAGAGTTTAGTTTTGCCATTTTCAGAAAATGCCACAACGCGATATCCATCATATTTGATTTCAAACAAAAAATCTTCTCCATCAGGCAATTTGTTCACCATTTTACAAAGTTGCACACTCACCTTTTGAAAAGGATTGTGTGAGAAACTCTTCTCAATCTCCTGCATTGTTCGACCACTCTTTATGCTCGTGTCAAGCTTTGAAATATCAAATTTTTCGCTTGAAAATTCATCTTTTTCTTTGATTAAAAGCCAACTGTCTTGCTCTTTTTTAAGTTTCACAAGAGCCCATTTACCCACCAAACGCTGACCATAGAGAAAAAATTTGAGCGAGCCATTTTTCAGTCCATCACCAAAATTTCCCTCCGCTTCATAAATTCCCTTATCCCAAAGCATAACCGTGCCGCCGCCATATTGCCCTTTTGGAATTAACCCTTCAAAATCAGCATATTCCAACGGATGATCTTCCACATGGACCGCAAGTCGTTTTTCTTTTGGATCTAAAGAAGGTCCTTTTGGCACTGCAAAACTGACAAGCACACCATTCCATTGAAGCCTAAAATCATAATGATCATGCGATGCCCTATGATGTTGCACAACAAAAATATGTTTTTTGGAGTTTTTCATCTTCCCTTTTGGCTCTTTTGTCATCAAAAAATCTCTTTTTTCATGATATTTTTTCAATTTTTCATTCATATTGATATTTTTTCCAAAAAACAAATCACATAAACAAACTTCGTAACAACAAAAAAGATAAGAAACAAAAGTTCCTTATCTCGTTTTTTGTTAATTTATTTTTATCACAGTTATTTTCGCATTTGATACCGAAATTTCGTTTGCTGATGAATTTAGAAGTTGAAATATACTTCCTGCCGTTGCATCCACAATCGCAAAACCTGAAATTTCGTCAGAACTGCCAACAGCAAGCTCTCCATTTGATGAACTCGTTCCAATGGTCTGGGAAGTTGGTGATGTTTCTTGCAAAGACAAAGTTATGGTTTGCTGAGTTGTTGGATTGCTGACATTTGCTTGCCAAAGAATCAAATATCTTCCCGCTTCGGCAATCGTAATCTCTCCCGTCCCTGTGTTGTTTGTCACATTCTCTTCGGTGACTGTGGTTGGAAAAACCACTGCGGCGGATGACGCAACAGTTGTTGGACCCGTTTCGGTTGCCGTCAAAGTCCCCGTTGTCAAAGTTGCTGTTGCACCTGTCGGTCCTGTCGGTCCTGTCGCTCCAGTATCTCCAGTCGGTCCTGTTGGTCCAGTTGCTCCTGTGGCACCTGTTGGTCCAGTTGCTCCGGTTGGACCAGTATCACCTGTTGGGCCGGTTGCACCTGTCGGTCCCGTATCGCCTGTTGGGCCTGTCACTGAAAGACCAGTCGCTCCGTCAGCCCCCGTTGGACCTGTTGGTCCTGTGTCACCTGTAGCACCGGTAGCACCTGTTGCGCCGGTCGCACCTGTTGCTCCTGTGGCGCCAGTGATTGAAAATCCGGTTGGACCTGTCGCTCCGGTTGGACCCGTTGCACCCGTGGCACCTGTTGGTCCTGTCGCCCCGGTGGCGCCTGTGGCTCCGGTTCTTCCTATTGGACCCACCGGCCCTTGAGGTCCTGTGATTCTGAAGACAATGTTACAACGTGATTCAAAAGGATCAAAATTTCCATTGCAAATATTGATACTCAAAACAATTCCTCCTTTAAATCTAATCACACATAAGAGGCACAAAAAATCAAAGAAAATTTGTCCTCTAAAATCAATATATGGAAATTTTGAAGAAAAGTGTTGAATTTTGATCTGTGATGAAAAATATTTAAAAAAAGATAAATATACAAAAAATACACTTTTTTTTAAATATTTTTTAATTTTTGCCTTGAAATTTGAAAATATCTGTGATAGAATACAAATAAGGAATTATTCAAGTTTATGGAGAAAAAATGAAAAAAGTCACACTTTATAACGACAAATCAGTCTTGTTGAAATTTAGTAAACGTAAGAATTATTATCTCATCCAAAGTTTTGATGATGATGGAAAATTGGTTGGATATTGTCACTTCAACATTGAAAAAGTTTTTGAGAACAAAACCGATGTCAATAATTATATTTATGTTGATAGATCAAACGAAAGAGATTTTGAAATTAAAAACAATATGCTTTTCTATCACAACAAGTCCGGTCGAGAAGAAGTTTATCATTTTAAGTTCGCAAAATGTGATCTTCAGTGCATTGAAATCACCAATTTCGAATATTTTAAGACAGGGCTTGGAAGTGTAATGTTTAAAGAAATGGAAAAATATGCAAAAAAAGAACAATGTTGCCAAATTTATGCGCACTATCAGCCATATGGCAAATTGGCAACCGGAACACCAAAATTTTATTTAAACAATGGATTTACCATTGAAAAAGACCCTTATGACAAACGCTATTATGCCATAAAAGATTTAAAAAACAAAAATTCTGATAATAATATTGAGCGAAAGTTCTAATTTTCACATATGTCACTTCAATAATTGCCCAATTTTTTCAAAATTATCCGATTTTTCTTTCAAATCATTTCCCTTTAAAATACCTTTAAGCAGGCCTGTTGCTCTTTGCATTGATTTTACACATTCTTTATATATGTTTGATTGCCTATGGTATCCAAGATTAAAAAATGTCCCACCAATCGACTCGTAAATGAAAGAATCATTTTTATCGTTATTCAAATAAATAATGAATCTCAATTCTTTACATTTTGAAACTTGCTTTGCTCCGAAGGTTGTCAGTCTGCGTTTCTTACCCCATTCATAACTGCTGCCAACCATACTGTCAACCTTATCTTCATAAGTCTCAAAATCAACAAAATCCTTCAAATCAACAATTGCAATATTGCCATTGTCGTAATCAATCAATCCAATTTTTCCTTGAGTTTTGTTTATAGCAATAAATTGCTTTTCTGAACTTGAAATTGTGCTGTAATTTTCAATATATATGTATCTTTCTGGGTTAAACCCTTTCTCCTTAAATTCTCTTCTTGCATCTTCATTTATTTGTTTAATTTTATTTCTTTTATATTTTGTGTTTAGAGAAATCCCCACCCACATTAATATCGGAATTAAAAGCAAAACAATTAAAAATACCCAAATATAAATCAACATACACTCTCCTTTATTTCACAAGTTTCAATTCTGAGATCTTGTTTTTTCTATTATACTTCTTACAATAGTAAGATGTCAAGTATTTTTCTCACATTTGTGAGAAAATATTTCATATGGAAGAACAAAATTATTTTAAAGATATCTTAAAGGAATTAAGGTTAGAAAAAAAGATTGGACAAGTGGAACTTGCAAAACAAGTTGGTGTGAGCAAAGGCATCATCAGTCTTTGGGAAAACGGACTTAGAGAGCCAAGTATGAGCAATCTTATTTCTCTTGCGAAATTTTTTAGTGTTACAATCGACTATTTAGTTGGTTTGGAAGATTGAACATCGTTGACAAATTCACAAACAAAAAAAGAACTTTGATTTTCAAAGTTCTTTTTTATAGTGACGAAATCAAAAATTTTTATATCAATTTTGAAAAATTTTTGTCTGTTTATTTTTTGCTCTTGTCAGTTTTTGAAGATTCTTTTTCTTCTTTTGGAACTATGCGTTTGAGATCGATTCTTCCCTTATCATCAATTTTGATCACTTCAACTTCCACACTGTCGCCAATTTTGACAACATCTTCCACTTTGTCAACTCTTTTGTTTGAAAGTTTGGAAATGTGAATCATACCTTCCTTTCCACCACCAAGGTCAACAAAAGCGCCAAATGTCATTATGCGCACAATTTTGCCGTCATAGATATCGCCAACTTCAACATCTTCAACGATTGAAAGGATGATTCTTTTTGCCTTTTCATTCATTTCAGAATCAACTGAAGCAACAAACACTGTTCCGTCATCTTCAATGTCAATCTTGACACCGGTTTCGTCTATAATTTTGTTGATTGTTTTACCACCAGAACCAATGACATCTTTGATTTTATCTGGATCGATTGTGAAAGTGATGATTTTTGGTGCATATTTGGAAATTTCCTTTCTTGGCTTATCAATGCAAGCAAGCATCTTGTCCATAATTTGCAATCTGCCAATTCTTGCTCTTTCCAACGCTTCAGTCAAGATTGGTTTGTCAATTCCCTTGATTTTGATGTCCATTTGAATTGCTGTCACACCTTTGGATGTGCCTGTCACTTTGAAGTCCATGTCGCCAAGGAAGTCTTCCAAACCTTGAATGTCTGAAAGAACGGCAACTTTGTGAGAATTTTCGTCTTTAATAAGTCCCATAGCAATTCCGGAAACCGGAGACGAGATTGGCACACCGCCGTCCATAAGAGCAAGAGTTGACCCACAGGTGCTTGCCATTGAGGAAGAGCCATTCGACGATAACACTTCACTGACAATTCGAAGAGCATATGGAAAAACATCTTCTTTTGGCACAACTGGTTCAAGCGCTCTTTCTGCCAAAGCACCATGTCCAATTTCACGACGACCAACCGACTTGATCATCTTTGCTTCGCCCGTTGCATATGGTGGCATATTGTAGTGATGAACATATCTGTTCACATCTTCATCGTCAAGGCCTTCAAGTTTTTGCACGTCACTGACAGTGCCAAGTGTCAAACAAGAGAGAACTTGAGTTTCACCACGTGTGAAGACTGCTGAACCATGAACGCGTGGCAAAACACCAACTTCGCACCAAATTGGACGAATTTCATCCAACTTTCTTCCATCTGGACGCACGCCATTGTTCAAAATGTGTGCTCTAACTTTCTCTTTCTTGATTTTATATAAAACATCACCAATTTCGCGTTCTCTTTCAGGAAAAATCTCGGCAAAATGTTCAAAAATCTGCACTTTTGCCTCTTTTTCTCTGTCTTCACGCTCGTGTCTGTCAAATGTGTCAATCACATGGTCATAAATCTTGTCGGCATATTCGCGCACTGCTTTATCTATCTCTTCTGGAATGACATAATATGGAATATTTGGATTGACAGGCTTGCCAATCTCTGCCTTAATCTTTTTGAGTTCTGCAACAATTTTCTTGATTTCTTCGTGAGCAAACATAATTGCATCCAAGAAGATGTTTTCAGGAACTTCGTTTGCACCACCTTCAATCATAAGCACAGCGTCTTCTGTTCCGCTGACAGTGAGAGAGAGTTCGCTTCTTTCTCTTTGCTCTTGATTTGGGTTGATGATAAATTTTCCGTTGACCATTCCAACCGAAACCGAACCTGTTGGCCCAAGGAATGGAATGTCAGAAATTGAAAGTGCAAAAGATGAACCAAGCATGGCAAGAGGCTCTGGGCTGACATCTGGATCAATTGAAAGTGCCGTTGCAACAACAACCACATCATTGAAAAACCCTTTTGGAAAGAGTGGACGAAGCGGTCTGTCAATCAGACGAGAAACCAAAATGGCTTTGTCACTTGGACGTCCTTCACGTTTTTTAAATCCGCCTGGAATTTTTCCAACTGAATACATCTTTTCTTGATATTCCACAGAAAGCGGGAAGAAATCAATGCCCGGTTTTGGTTCTTCACTCATGGTGACATTGACCATGATCACCGTATCTCCACAACGCACCAAACAAGAGCCGTTTGATTGCATGCAAAGTTTTCCCGTTTCAAAAATGATGTCCTTTCCTGCAACATTAATCACATATTTTTTGTATTCCATATTTTCCTCTCTTTGATTTTTATTTCTTCATTCGTGTCATCAAAACCCATTTTTTGAATTTTGCGGACAACAAAATTTTTGACAAATTTTCCTAAAAAAATAGGGAGCGAAAAAACATCCTCCCCTTTTTTTATTTAATTTCTCTTATACCCAAATCTTTGATAAGTTTTCTGTATGCTTCGATATCTCTTTCTTTGAGATATTGCAAAAAGCCTTTTCTTTTTCCGACCATCATCAAAAGTCCGCGACGAGAATGGTTGTCGTTTTTGTTAACTTTCAAGTGTTCAGTCAAGTGGTTGATTCTTTCAGTGAGAAGTGCAACTTGAACTTGCACAGAACCCGTGTCATTCTCTGATTGTTTGAACTTTGAGATGATTTCCATCTTTTTTTGCTTATCCATTTTTCCCTCCAAAAAATTTTGCCTAAAATAAATCAGCATTTTTCTCCAAAAACGAAGTCTTGGGTTGAGGTGTCCGCAAAACTGCGTCTCAAGTCATCGACTTCAACATTATATCACACTACCAAAAAAAATGCAACAATAAAAAGCAATTTTTTTATTAAATTGTAAAAAACTTTAAATTTATGTCACGAAAGCGCTGAAAAATCACTCAAAAAATTTAATTTTTCTTTCAATCATCTCATCAATCCGAGAAATATAATCCTCAATGAACTTGCAATTTGGTTGCCTTTCAATTCGGTTTTCAAGATTGAACACTCTCTTTGAAATTGCTCCTGCACCAATCGCCACGACGGATGAAGTGTCTTCCATGCTGTCGACATTGAAAATGCACACATGGTCGTCACGAAAATAGCCAACATTTTCCAAGCCACCCACTTGGTGCTTTTGGCGATAAAGATAATATGGTTTATATCCATTTTCAAGCAAAGTTTTTTCTGCGTAATCCACCATTTTTGTGATGTCGCTTTCATATTGAATCTTTTCCCCTGCAATTTGAGCACCGTTTTTGAGCGACAGAGTGTGAATGGTTATGTTGTGAGGATAAAGTTCCAAAAGAGTTCCCAAAGTGCGTTTAAAAATGCCCAATCTCTCACCTGTCAAGCCTGCTATTATGTCCATATTCACAACAAAGTCAAATTCAAGAGCAAGCATATATGCGTCATAAACATCTTTGTTTTTGGTTTTTCTGCCAATACGCTTCAAGGTTGTTTCGCAAAAAGTCTGTGGATTTATTGAAATACGTGTCACCCCATGTTTTTTAAGCACTTCCAATTTTTCACGTGTTATGGTGTCTGCTCTGCCACATTCCACAGTGAATTCAGAATCTGGATAGTTGATTTGAGAGAGCAACTTGTCGAGTTGTTCCGCCGACAAAACAGTTGGCGTTCCCCCACCGATATATATCGTGCGAACTATGTATGACTTGTCTTTAATGACCTTTTTCATCGCTTCAAGTTCTTTCAAAAGACAATCCAAATATTTATCCACAATCAATTGCACACGTGACAGTTCACTGGAAATGAACGAACAATAGTTGCATCTCGATGGACAGATTGGAATGTTGATGAAAAGGTCGACAAGTTTGTCGTTTTTAATTATACACTTCTGATTTTTGAGAGTTTGCATAACAAGTTTTGCTTTTTCGCTGGAAACGTGATATTCTCTCACTAAAGTTTCTGTCAAAAGATATGACTTCACTTCTCCGCGCTCAATGAGATCGCGTGCAAATTTGGTTGGCCGAACCCCTGTCAACGAGCCCCACGGCAAAGATTTTTTGGCGATTACGCTCAAAACTTCATAAAGATGATTTTTGAAATTTCTTTTCAACAAACTTTTTTTCAAAAGTTCGTCTGCGTCTTTAGGCAAAGAAAAAGTCTTTGAATATTTCAAATTTTTCTCGTCCAAAATGAAAATTTCACTTGTCACAATGTTGTCTTGCGCATGCCAATCATGTTCAATGGAAAAAGGACAATCTTCTTCGTCATAAAAAAGATTGACAAGATCTTGCATATCCTTTTCAAAATCATTTTTGCAAAAGATTTTCATCATCCACTCCTTCGCACTGATTTGACATGTTTAAGATTTTCAAAATTTTTGATAATGCCTTCAAGTTCAGTTTTGTTTGAAATTTGAACAATAATTTCAAATTCAAGTTCGTCTTTCACTTCTTTATATCCAAAACCTTTGAGTTTGTTTTTCAATTCTCGTGCGCTGGCGTTAAGGTTGTTTATCACACTGTTGCTGTTCTCCGCCACCACCTTGATCACAGCCAAGAAGTTTGAATTTGCACTCTCTTCCCATTCCGCTTTAATCAACCTTTCTGGTTCAAGATATTTCAAATTTGGACACTCGTGTCTGTGAATTGTCACTCCGCGTCCACGCGAAATATAGCCGATGATGTCATCACCGATGACCGGCGAGCAACACTTGGCATATCTCACCAAAAGCCCGCTGTCGCCGTCCACCAAAACACCGTCCTTATCTTTCTTGACCGTGATTATGCTGTCATGATTATGAAATTCTTTTTCTTTGTTATAAAGGTTGACAAGTCTTCCAATAATGCTGTTTACAGACAAACTTCCAGCCCCAATTTCAGCATAAAGATTGTCCAAATTTTCAATCATCAAGGAATTTGCAATTTCCAGAAGATATTCTTCTTTCAAGACTTTTCCAATGGAAAGAGAGCGTGCCTTGACTGCTTGTTCCAAAATCGACTTGCCAACCTTGATGTTTTCATCTTTAAGTTCACTCTTGAAAAAGGAACGAATCTTTGTCCTTGCACCTGATGTTTTCACATGGTTGAGCCAATCTCTTGAAGGTCCTTTGGAATTTTGATTTGTCAAAATTTCCACCACATCGCCGTTTGATAGTTCGGTGACGATTGGCACAAGTTTTCCGTTGATTTTTCCGCCCACACAAGTGTTTCCAATTTCAGTGTGAATGGCATAAGCAAAATCGATTATTGTTGCTCCCAAAGGAAACTCCAAAACCTTTCCTTTCGGCGTTTGAACAAAAATTGACTCACCATAGAGGTCCATTTTCAGCGTTTCCAAAAACTCTGTTGAAGACATGTCTTTCGCATTGTCCAAAATTTGCCTAAACCATGTCAATTTTTCGTCAAACTTGTTTCTTCCGCGCCCCTTTTCTTTATATATCCAATGTGCCGCCACACCATATTCCGACGCCCGATGCATCTCAAAAGTGCGTATTTGAATTTCCAATGGACGATTGTTATCAGCGACAATGGTGGTGTGCAAACTTTGATATCCATTTGGCTTTGGATAGGCAATAAAATCTTTCACCCGCCCTGCAATCGGCTTGTATATGGAGTGAATTTTGCCAAAGACGGAATAGCAATCTTCGACAGTTGGCACAAGCACACGCATGGCAAGAAGGTCATAGACTTTGCCGAGTGTGATGTTTTGTTTGACAAGTTTTTTATATATGCTATAAAAATGCTTTTGCCTTGATTGAATTTCTCCTTTGATGTGAAGTTCATCCAAAATCTGTCGAAGCTTTTTTTCTGTGATTTTGAACTGTTTTTGGTTGTCTTCCGTTTTCATAAGTGCGTTGTTTTTCAATTTTTCAAAGGCTTTTGGTTCCAAAAGTTCAAAACATTTGTCTTCAAAACCATTTTTAAATTTTGACAAACCCAATCTTTCGGCGAGCGGAGCAAAAATATCTTTGACCATTTGGACAAAGTTGAGGTCAGATTTTGACATTGGATTTTTGATGAGATTTAAATCATAGAGAAGAGTGGAAAATTTGACGATCACCACACGCATATCTTGACAAATTGCCACAAACATACGCCTGATATCTTCCGCCTCTCCGCCCTTTGTCAAAGTGCTGACGTCTTTCAAGATTTTGAAAGTCTCAAAAAGTTTTTGTTGATTTTTGGAAAGTCCTTTTTTCAAATTTTCAGCTTCAGTTTCACTTATTTTTGAAAATTGGAAAAGAATATATGCCACCAAGACTTCGTCTTGAATGTGATATTGAATCATCGTTTCGATGACGTTTTTAAGCCTCGGCAAGTTGATTTCATCCACCAAAACACTTTCGACAAGCGATTTTTCCTTGTCGTTCAAATTGAAGTTTTCATAAATTATTTTCAAAATTTCTTTTCTCATTTTTTCCCCAATGAATTTTTCAATAATGAAAGTTTGTTATATAATTTCGATTCTGTTAAAGCTTTTTTGACATTTTGAGTCTGTGAGATTTCAATCAAAATGTCCTTTTTGATGGTGATAAGCCCCAATTCTTTAAAGACAAGATATGCACAATAGAATGTGTCAAAGCCAATGCCCTTGATTTTGTTTTTAAATATGTCCACAATGGAATAGGTCTTTACATAATTTTTGTTTGTGAAAGCCTTGAAAATCTTTCCAAAAGTTTCGCGAGAAAGGTCAAGATTGGCAAATCGTTGTGTATCTACTTCGCGCTCCATAGGAAGAAAAATCTGTGCCTTGGTCACTTCGTTCAGTTTTGCAATGAAGCCTTCATCCAAACATGGAGAAAGAAATATGATTCGGTCAAAATTCTTTGCCCATTCAATCCCACTTGGCGAAAGAAGAAGACTGTTATAACCTGAACAAAATTCATCAAAAATTCCAACATGGAAGATGTTTTCTTTGGAAAAAGTTCGTAAAAAATTGACAAAGTCATAAGCCGAATATGCCACAAATGCCGTACCAAACACCGAATTTGTGGTGTTTGCAACATAAGAAACAAGTTCGTTTGAAGGATAGTAAGAAAACTGCGAGCCTTTCTCACTGTCGAAACACAGTTGTTCATATTGAATTGGATATGTGAACATATGAGCGTCCGATGTTATGAAACTGCCCATATCAAACTCAGAAATCACTCCATTTGTTCCACCACCTTGAAACTCAAAGATAAATGACTTATATCGCGCAAAATTTATTTCATTATATTTCTTTGCAAAGTTGAAATAATTCAATCTCAAATCACCAATCTTAATATCACAATGTGCGCACTTCTTTTTTGGAATAATTTCCAGTTTCTCTGTGGAAATTTTGAAACGCGGTCGTTCATTATCACACCCAAAAGGCTCCAATAGTTCGAGCTCTTTCATAAACCTTTCAGAAAGGTCTTCACTCTTGAGCTCCAAATCATAATATTTGATTGGAATGAAAACTTTGTCGTTCACTTTTTCAAAGACGAATGCATTGACGCGATTGCAAAATTCTTCATATTTTTCTCGCTTCAGTGTCAACCCTGCCGCCATTGTGTGTCCTCCATAGGTTTCCAAAATGTCTTGAAGCGACGAAAGAAGTTCATGAATGTTTATGTCTGAAATGCTTCTTCCAGAACCATGCAACACATCTCCCACTTGTGAAAACAAGAAAACAGGTCTGTTGTATTCTTCCATCAGTCTTGCACAAGCAATTCCCAAAATGCCTTGATCCCACTTTTTTGATGCCAAACATATGACACGAGTTTTTGAAAGGTCGACTTTTTTCAACGCTTTTTCACAATCTTCCAAGATTTGTGCCGAAAGTTCTTGACGTTTGGTATTATGTTCTTTGATTTTTGTGAGATATTTTTTCACAACCAACGGATCTTCACTTAAATAAAGCATCAAACTGTCTTTGGCATCACCCATACGCCCCGAAGAGTTGATTCTTGGTGCAATTTTGAAGGCAATGTCTGTTGAATTTGGATTTGAAAGCGAAACCTTGTTCTCTTTGAAAAGCATTTTCAGTCCAAAAGGAAGTTTGTCAAAACTTTTCAGTCCGCGCTTGACAATGTTTCGATTTTCTCCCGTCAAAGAAACAATGTCGGCAATAGTTGCAATTGCTGCAATAGGCAAAAATTCTTCCGCTTTTTTTTGTCCCAAAAGTGCTTCACTGATCTTATATGCCAATCCCGTGCCACAAAGTTCTCGAAAAGGATATTCCTGTCCTTCAATTTTTGCATTCAAGACAAGTGTGTCCGGCAAAACTTCTGGAATTTCATGGTGGTCGGTGACAACAACTTCAATCCCTTTCTTTTTGGCATAATCCACTTCCTTGGCACAAGAAATTCCGCAATCCACAGTGATGATGAGATCTGGCGCGAATTGTTTTTCAATTTTGTCAATAACTTCGCAGGTCAACCCATAGCCGTCAACATAGCGATTTGGAAGATAGAAATCTGCAGTTATTCCAATCTTCTTCAAAGTTTTGAGCATGATTGCTGTTGCCGAAATTCCATCGACATCATAATCTCCAAAAATCACCACTCTGTCTCCCAACTCCTTTGCAAGGTTGATTCGTTGACAAAGCTCTTGCATTCCACGAATAAGAAACGGGTCGAGAAGCTCGCCGGCTGAGAGATATTTTTCAATTTCTTGTTTTGTTGAAACACCGCGTGACAGGATGAGATACATTGTCGACGGCAAAACATTGAATTCTTTGGAAAACTCATCCACAAGTGGTGCATCTTTATTAAAAAACTTCTTAAAAATCATGTCATTATCCTAAAATCAAAATCTTTCAGTTTCATTATATCATATTGTTACAGAATTTCAAAAACAATTTTTTCAATCAGCAATCAAAAATAAATTTTCTGACATAAAAAAACAAACCAAAAACGGTTTGTTTTCATCAGCTTCTTTTTCTTGCACGTTTGCGTGCAGCTTCGCTCTTTTTCTTTTTTGCAACGCTTGGCTTGTCATATGCTTCTTTCTTTCTTATATCTCCAATGATGCCATCTTTTTGGCACTTTCTTTTAAATCTTTTAAGAGCGCTTTCAAGACTTTCGTTCTCACCAACTTTAACCGTCGTCAACTTTCTCACCACCTTTCAAGGTCAAATTTCTGCAAAAGTATAGCATATTTTATTGTTTTTGTCAAGAAAAAATGCAAAAAAAATGCTTTTTAAGAAATTTTTATCTTTAAATGACAGTTGCCAATGCTCCATTTTTGAACAGTTTAAGAAGGTTCACTTCCACAACATCTCCAACATTGAAGTCACCTTTGATGAAACATTTTATATAATTTTCGGTATATCCTTCAAAATATTCACCATTTTTCTCTTCAATCAGCACCTTTGCGGTCTTGTTCTGCAAAATGAACTCTCTTTTAAGTTTTTCGCCAACTTCTTCCAGCCGTTTAACTCGCTCTGATTTAACTTTTCCGGACAAGTCTGGATATAACTTTGACGCAACAGTGCCGTCACGTTTTGAATATGGAAAGATGTGCAATTGTGAAAATTTGATTTTTTCCACAAAGGCAAGAGTTTCTTCAAAATTTTCTTCCGTTTCTGTTGGAAAGCCCACGATTATGTCGGTTGTTATGCCGGCAAGCGGAAAATATTTTCGAATGAGCTTCACACTCTCTTCAAATCTTGATGTGGTGTAGTGTCGATTCATTTTCTTCAAAACTTCGTCGCTCCCACTTTGCAAAGAAAGGTGAAAGTGCGGACAAAAATTTTTCAGCTTTGCAAGTGTTTTCAAAAAATTTTCGTCAATCAAATTGTCTTCCATTGATGAAAGACGAAGACGTTTTCCAAATACATCCAATTTTTCAAGCAAACTTCCCAATGCCTTGTGTCCATCCACTTTGAAATCGGAAACATCAATGCCAACCAATACAATTTCTTTGACGCTGTCTGGCAATTTTTCCACTTCATTCAAAATGCTTGCCATCGAACGCGAACGACTTCTCCCGCGGATGTATGGAATTATGCAATATGTGCAAAAATGGTCACAACCGTCTTGAATCTTTATGTATGCCCTTGTCAAAGTTTGCGCGGAGAACATGTCATCTTCATAGTCCTTTGGTATTTCGAAAATTTCTCTCCCCTGCGATTGCAAATTGTCCAGCATTTTCATTTTCCCAGCTGTACCCATGACAAAATTGACATTTTTTTCGTCAAACTGCATTGGACGATTTTGGCTTGCACAACCCAAGACATAGAACCTTGCCTTTTCGTTCATTTTTTTTGCGCGTTCAATCATTTGACGCGACTTTCTTTCAGCTTCGTTGGTGACAGCACAAGTGTTGATGATATAAACATCTGCCTGCTCCAACTTATCTGTGGCATCAAATCCTCGATTTTTTAATTCAAAAATGAGAGCATCGCTCTCATATTTATTCACCTTACATCCAAGTGTCAAAACTGAAATTTTCATCTTGTCCCTATATCCAAAAAATCAATTTTCTGTCAAAATGGAAACCAAACTCATCATAGCAATTGAAGCCGTTTCAGCACGATAAATACGTTTTCCCAAACTGATCACTTTTGCCCCAGCTGAGATGAATTTGTCTTTTTCTTTGGAAGAAAATCCTCCTTCAGAGCCGACAATTATGGCAATGTTTTTTGCTTTAACCACATCTTTCAGGCTTTCACCCCTATCTGCACGCTCATTTGCAAACAAAACAACATCAAAATCTTTAAAAGAATCAATCACTTCGTCGAACGTTTTGCATTCTTCAATGACAGGCGGAATTGTTCTTTCGCATTGTTTGCAAGCATTGAGTGCAATCAAACGAAGTCTGTCCATTTTGTTTTCAGTCACCTTGGCGATGACAAACTCACTCTTAAATGGCACAACTTTGGATATGCCAATCTCGGTGGCTTTTTGAACAATAAATTCAAATTTTTCTTTTTTTGTTATTGCTTGAAAGAGAACGATGTTTTTGGTTGGATTTCCTTCACAAATTCTTGAACCATTGATTTTGCAAACCGCTTCCTTTTTTGTCATTTCAACAATTTCACAAGCATATTCATTTTCATCATAAAGGCTGACCAAAATTTCTTCTCCAACGCCCAATCTCAGCACATTTTTGAGATGATTGAACTCGTCACCTTCAATATAAATTTTGCCATTTTCAAGTCTTCCAAAAAATCTTTTCATAATTCCTCCATTGAGATTTTGTGTGCAAGTTTTTGCATATATAGTTATCTTACACCAAAATCACAAAAAAAGGCAAATCTTTTACAATAAAACATAAAAAAGATGAAAGATTTTGATAATAAGCACCTCAAAAAAAGATAATGCTCAAATGCACCATCTTTTTTATATGTCTTTATAGATTTTTTATCTTGTTTTTGAAATCTTTATATTTTGGATAATCATTATCATCAAACTTTTCATCCAACTCTTTCAAAATGTCTTTCGCTTTTTTGTTTAAATTTTTTGGTGGCTCACTCTTGATTGTCACAAGCATATCGCCATATGCGTCACGATTGAGCACCTTCACACCTTTACCTTTCAATCGCATGACTGTTCCACTTTGAGTGCATTCTTTTATGTCAAGCATAGTCTTGCCTTTGGTGAGTGGAATTTCCACTTTCCCGCCAAGAAGACAGGTGGTGAATGGAACATATAAATCAAACAGCAAATCAGTTCCAACGCGCTTGAATATTGGATGCGCCGAAACACTCACTTTGATGTTTAAGTCGCCATTTACACCTTGACCTTGCGGAGCATTTCCTTCACCTTTCATGCGAATGGTTTGTCCATCATCAATTCCCGCTGGAACTTTCACGCGGATTTGTGCTGGCGCTTTTTTGTAACCTTTTCCAGAACACTCTTCGCAATTCTCTTTAATCATCTTCCCTGTTCCATTGCAAGTTGGGCATACGCTTTCGCGAATTGTTGTGCCAAAAGGTGTTTTTTGTTGAAAGCGAACTCTTCCTGCTCCATTACAATCTGAACAAGTGGAAAAAGATGTTCCATTTTTTGCACCCGTGCCGTTACATTTTGAGCAAGTTTGGGTTTTGTTAAGCGATATGATTTTTTCAACGCCAAAAATGGCCTCTTCAAAAGTCAGACGCATGGAAACATTGATATCCTGCCCGCGCTTATTCACGCGTGCCTGTCTTCCGCCACCGCCAAACGCTGAAAAAATATCCGAAAAAATATCCGAAAAACCGCCAAAACCCTGAAAACCACCTGCACCGCCAAAGAAATCATCAAAACCGCCCGCTCCACCTGAAAATTGTGGACCGTCAGCCGAGCCATATTGGTCATAGTTCGCACGCTTTTTGTCATCGCCAAGAACTTCGTATGCCTCGTTTATTTCCTTAAATTTTTCTGCCGCTTCTGGCGCTTTGTTCAAATCGGGATGATATTTTTTTGCAAGACGACGATATGCGGACTTAATTTCATCCGCACTCGCGTCTTTGCTCACACCCAAAATTTCATAATAATCTTTGTTTGCCACGGTTTAAACCGCCCCTTTTGTTTAAATTATAATTTATTCTTTTTCAATAATCGAATTTTTCCCAAAATTTTTTATACAAATCTTTCTAAAATCTTCTTTTGGAATTGGGTTATGAGAATGGGAAGTCACACAATTCAAAATAACATGTGGTTGAATTCCAAAGTCGAACAACTGAAAACATATTGCCAACACACAAGAGTCATAATCTGTTCCACAAAGATAGACATCATCGCTTGCCGAGAAAAATTTGTTCAAATCTCCCGGCAAAGCATATGAAGTTTTTTCCAAAATGACTGCATCTTTGGGTAATTTTATGCAAAGCATTTGTTCATCAGCATCGCAAAATTTGTCATAATCTAAAAACTTCTTAAATTGACTTTTTCCATTATTAACAAATTTTGTCGCAATAATTTGATCAAAATTTCCATTTTTTATTAAATTTTCAATGTTTTTAATCAAAGATTCGCTGTTTTCGCTGATAAATCCGCATTGCATATCAACAATCAAAAGTTTTTTCATTCAACCTTCCAATTAAGATTTTAATTATTCAATCGTAACTTCTGGGTCGCTGTCAGAATTGTTGTCTGTGCTTCCAGCATCGCCCGTTCCGTTTGCACCAGCATTTGCGTTTGGATTTGCATTTTGATACATCTTTGTGAAGACATCATTGGAAACTTTTGTGAGTTCGTCAAGTTCTTTCTTGATCACTTCAATGTCGTCACTCTCAAAATCTTTTTTGGCTTTTTCAATTTCGTCTTCCAACTTCTTCTTATCTTCAGCCGAAATCTTGTCGCCGTTTTCTTTCAACATCTTTTCAAGAGTATACACCATGTTGTCAGCATTGTTCTTTGTTTCAACAAATTCTTTTCTCTTCTTGTCTTCTTCAGCGTGTTCTTCTGCTTCCTTGATGGCTCTTTCAATATCTTCTTCTTTCAAGTTTGAAGACGCTGTGATTGTGATGTTTTGCTCTTTGTTTGTGCCAAGGTCTTTTGCAGAAACTTTAACAATTCCGTTAGCATCAATGTCAAAAGTCACTTCAATTTGTGGAACACCTCTTGGTGCTGGTGGAATGTCAGTGAGTTGGAATCTTCCAAGTGTCTTGTTCTGAGCGGCAAATTCTCTCTCGCCTTGAAGAACATGAATGTCAACACCTGGTTGGTTATCAGCGGCGGTTGAGAAAATTTGAGATTTTTTGGTTGGAATTGTGGTGTTTCTTTCAATCAATTTTGTAAACACTCCGCCCAAAGTTTCAATTCCAAGAGAAAGTGGAGTGACATCCAAAAGAAGCACATCCTTAACTTCGCCAGCCAAAACGCCCGCTTGGATTGCAGCGCCTATGGCAACACATTCATCTGGGTTGATCCCTTTGAAAGGCTCTTTTCCTGTGAATTTTTTAACCTCTTCAAAAACTGCTGGAATACGTGTTGAGCCGCCCACAAGAATAACCTTGTCGATTTGAGAAGTTGAAAGTTTTGCGTCAGCAAGCGCCTTTTTGCAACATTCAATTGTTTCTTTAACCAAATCTTCGGTGATAACATCGAATTTTGCGCGTGACAATTCGCATTCAAGGTGTTTTGGACCATTTGCGTCAGCGGTGATGAATGGAATGCTGATGTTAACCATAGCTTTTGCGGAGAGATCAATCTTCGCTTTTTCAGCTTCGTCCTTAAGTCTTTGCATTGCAAGTTTGTCGTTTGATAAATCCATTCCGCCATTGTTTTTCTTGAATTCTTCAACCAAGAAATCGATTATGCGGTTATCAAAATCATCACCACCCAAACGAGTGTTTCCGTTTGTTGACAAAACTTCAAACACATTGTCACCAATTTCAAGAATGGAAACGTCGAAAGTTCCACCACCAAGGTCATAAACCAAGATTTTTTGGTTCTTATTTTCACCCTTATCAAGTCCATAGGCAAGAGCAGCAGCAGTTGGTTCGTTGATAATTCTCAAAACTTCAAGCCCGGCAATCTTTCCAGCATCCTTTGTTGCTTGACGTTGACTGTCGTTGAAATATGCTGGCACAGTGATGACTGCTTGTGTCACATTTTCTCCAAGATAGCTTTCTGCATCCGCTTTAAGTTTGGACAAAATCATGGCGGAAATTTCTTGCGGTGTGTATTCCTTGCCGTTCAACTTAACTTTATAATTTGTCCCCATTTCTCTTTTGATGGAAATGACAGTGTTTTCATGATTGATGACAGCTTGACGTTTTGCCACTTTTCCAACAAGACGCTCGCCGTCTTTGCTGTAAGCCACAACAGAAGGTGTTGTTCTGTCTCCTTCTGCGTTTGCAATGACTGTTGGCTTTCCGCCTTCCATAACAGCCACGCAAGAATTTGTTGTTCCCAAGTCAATACCAATAATTTTACTCATTTTTTTTATTCTCCCTTTACTTTTTTTAGTTTTTTTGCGATTTTTTAAGTATTTTTTTGATTTTTTCTCATATATAAAATTTTTTATAAATGTTTATTTACAATCACTTTCGAATACCTAATGACCTTTCCGTTCATCATCCAGCCTGATTGATATTCCTCCAAAATGACATCTTCTTCTTTGTTTTCATCGTTCATCACAGCAATGACGTTGTGAATATGTGGATCAAATTTGTTTCCAATTGCCTCAATTTTTTCCACTCCAAGAGTTTTCAATGCATCAAGAATTTTGTCCTCAACCATATTAAAACCTGCCAAAATTCTCTCGTCATCAATTGATTTTTTTGCTTCCTTGAACGTGTCCAAACAAGGCAAGAAAACTTCAATCACACTTTCAGCACCATTTTGCCGTTCTTTGTCAAGTTGCTCTGCCACACGTTTGCGATAGTTTTCAAAATCCGCTTGAAGGCGCTGTGCCATTGCCAAATACTCACTCGCTTCATGTCCGTGATGATGACAATGTTCATGTTCGCACATATGTTCTTGCCCACACTCCTGCTCGCAAGTGCATTCTTCGTCACAACAGCATCCTTCGTCGCAACAGCCGTCGCATTCAGGACATTTGCAATCTTTTTCATCGCAATCACAACTCTCTTCGCATTCACAATTTTCCGTTTGAAAATTGTTTTCTTCGGTCATTTCTTCGTCATTGTCGCGATGTTTTCTCTTTTCTTTCATCAGCCATCTCCTTTTTCCTTATTCAGTTCGTCAACCACCACTTTAAGTGCTGATGCAATGCCCATATAGTCCATTTTTTGTGGGCCAAACACACCAATTGAAGCAAGTTTGTTTCCGCCCACCATGATTGGCGCTTTGATGACAGAACATTTGTCTTCATTATCTTCCGCAATCACTGCCGAGATGTCTTGTTCATCTCCGTCCAAAACTTCAATAAGTTCACTTTCGTCGTTCAAAGTTTTCAGCACTTTTTTGGCATCTTCACGAGAATCTTCCACTAAATCAACCACGCCTTCTGCTTGAACATTCAAAAGCTTGTGCTTATTCAGTTTTGAGAGACCAACAATAACACTGTCAACAATTGTTTGAAAAGCTTCAATCTCTCCACTCATACCTTTCATGAAGGCGTTGATGTTCTTCATCAAGAAACCAACACTTTCGCCTTTGAAATATTTTGTCAAATAGTTCGAAGCGTCTTCACAATTTTGTGCAGTTGCCGAGATATCCAAATGTTCGGTGATGTATCCATAGTTTGTTCCAATCAACACCATACATTTTTCGCCTAAAAGTGGCACAATTTTGAACTCTTGCAAAATAAGATTTTCAATGCCATTGACAAGAACAACCGTTGGATAGTTTGTCGCCTTGCTTATGATTTTTGCAATTTTGGAAACAATCTGATCCAAACTTTGCGTGCGGTTTTCGATAACCTTTCTCACACTTTCAAGTTCGCCATTTGTGGCTTTGATGTTTTTGAGCAGATTTTCGACATAAAACCTATACCCCTGCGCAGTTGGGATGCGACCTCCAGAAGTGTGAAGTTGTTTCAAAAAGCCCATTGCTTCAAGTGCGTTCAGTTCTGCTCTCAGCGTTGCAGTGGAAACATCCAACGAACTTCTGTCTTTGACCGAACCACTTGTGATTGGTGCACTGTCTTTGATGAACTCTTCAACAGCAATGTTTAAAATCTTGATTTTTCTTTCGGAAAGTTCCATATTAAAACCTTTTTTTAAGTTTGCTAGCACTTTCGACTTACAAGTGCTAGCACTATTATATGCAAATCAAAAACAAAAGTCAAACATTTTTGCCAAAATTTTTAAAATTTTTTTTCATTATATAAAAAGGTCCATGAAACAGACAACATAATCAAATTCTTCATCTTTCTGTGGCAAAATCAAAAAGTTGCTCATAAGATATAACGTATGGACTTTAAGGAGGTTAAAAATGTCTTTTTACATCAACAATTCCAATCCCAACAAGCCTGGTCCAATTTGTGGCAATGTCACTAGTGGTATCTGTGAGAAAATTTTGATTGAAACCACCAAGGTTTTTGATGCATGCACATGTTCCACAACCGAAACAGGCATCATTTTGCCCGTAACCGATTTCAACCCCGCTGACCCTGTTCTGCCATTGACTTATGTTTCAGCAGAGAACACTCCTGGTCAAGACGCAACAATTTCTGACCTTGTCATTGAGAGATTGGACAGTTGTCCAAACTATGCAACAGTAAGTTTCACAATCACAATTCCTGTGACGGTTACATACCGTGACGCTAATGGAGTTTTGGGAACAGCGCTATCCACACTCACCGTCAACAAATCTGTCATCTTGTTTGTTCCTCAACCTGCCCTGACACCAGTCGACATCATTGCAATTGGAGTTTTTTCAAGCAGAGTTGGAACATTCACTTCGCCAAACGTGTTCACATTGACAGGATGCGTTCAAGTGATAATCAAAGTTGTCAGCGTTGTGGATATTCTCATTCCATCATATGGATACCCAATTCTTCCGCCATGCAAGCAACCTCCAACAACGAGTTCTTGCCCTGGGCTTCAAGACTTGCCAATCTATCCAACTGCCTCTGCTGTCACAGACATTCCAACGGTGTGAACGAAAAAAGAATTGGACTTCAAAGAATTTGGAATTTAAAAAAAGCCCGCTTGCAAAAAGTGGACTTTTTTTGATTTAAATTTAACAAAAAATCACCAAATTTGGTGATTTTTCTTACAATTTTATATATATAAAGTTTAATTTTCTTTTAATTTTCTTCTTCGCCTTGCTCGTTTTCAAGTTTATCAATTTCTTCTCTGTAATATGCGATGTCTGCTTTGAGTTCATCATTTCTTGCTTTCAAAACATTATACATTCTTTCAAGAAGTGGATATCTCTCTTCATTCTTCTTCATAACTTCTTCGCAATGTTGAACAGAAAGTTTGAGTCCGTCAAGCAAATCCAAATCTTCTGCAAGTTTCTTTGCTTTTTCTTCGTCGATGTCGGCATAGTTGTTCACACCATAGAGCAAAACTTTTTGCTTTGCAACAAGTGCTTCTTTTCTGCGAAGCTTTTTCTCGTCTTTTTCGTGAGTTGACCAAACTTTTCTGAGTGGAATATATTCCTTCTTGCATTGTCTGAATTCTTTTTCAGTGTTTCTAAGTTTTTCTTCTGTTTCAGCCAATTTTGCTTTCAATTCTTCAAGAGAGAGAACACCGTTTGTGACAACAGGAACGACAACAGGTTCAACATTTTCCATTTCCTTCTTTGCTTCTTCAACAGCTTTCTTGGCTTCTTCAAGTTCTTTGACCATTGTCTCATATCTTGCTTTTTCTTCTGCCAATGCTTGTCTTTCCTCTGCCAAAGTGTCAACATCCTCAGCAACTTCTTCTTTTTGCTCTTCCACGGTCTCTTCTTCAACAATTTCTTCTGCAACTTCTTCAGTTTCTTCAACCTCTTCTGTTGCCTCTTCTTCTTGAGCAGAAGATTCTTGCATTCTGCGAATAAGCTCTTGTCTTCTTGCTTCCAAATAAGCTCTGCGCTCTGCATTTGAACGTTCTTCTTCAGAAGTTTCATTTTCAACTTCTGTTTTTTCTTCTTCGGCTTGAACTTCGTTGACTTCTTCAATTTTTGATTCGTCAATCAAAGTTTCTTCTGGTTTTGCGTCCAAAGAATAGTCAAGCACAACAGAGTTGTCGTTAACCAAATTTTTGTTTTCCCCAAGGTTGAGTTCTTCTGATGTTTTGTTTTTGTTGATGATTGCAGAAACAGCTTCCCACAAAAGATAAACAACCAAGGAGGCAGCGATCACAACACCAAGAATGATGAACACATCCAAAATCATCGCATCAACACTCACATCATTTAAAAGAGAATTAAACATAACACACCTTCCTTTTAGCTTTTTGCGTTTTTATGAAAATCATTTCAACAATTTCCAGATCAAATTTTTTGGTGGAGACGGAGGGAATTGAACCCTCGTCCGAAAACAAAATTTCACAACTTTCTACACGCTTAGTTTATGCTTGAATTTCGCTTTTAAATCACCCATAAACAAGTTTTAAAAACTATCCTTTAAATTTTTTGCACCTACAAAGGAAACTCAATGCAAAGTTTTGCCGATTATGACACTCAGCACTCTGACTGGCAAGATCAAAGGTGAGCGGATTGAAAATTTCAATCAAGTCGTCATTTCAAACTTAGGCTGCAACTGCAAGACCGTTGTAAGAAACAACATTGTCATTATTGTCTGCGTTTATTTCGCACCGTCCTGTTTAAGGTGTTGGGCGCCCACCGCGTGCTTTACTTGTGAAGTTTACATCCCCGTCGAAACCAAAATCGTCCCCCCTAAACATTTCTCTCCATGTCTCTTTTGATTGCCTTTTCTTTCAGGGTTGTGCGCTTGTCGTAAAGTTTTTTGCCCTTCGCCAAACCAATTTCCACCTTCACTTTGCCATTTTTGAAATACATCTTTGTGGCAACAATAGTGAAGCCTTTTTCCTTCGTCATTCTTTCAAATTTTTGGATTTCCGCTTTGTTCAGAAGAAGTTTTCTTGTCCTTCGCTCATCCGGTTTGAAAGAAGAAGTTTTTTCATAAGGTTTGATGTATGCATTTTTGAGAAACATTTCGCCATTTTTAACGACGACGAAACTGTCCACCAAACTCACACCTCCAGCCCTCACAGACTTGACTTCGGAGCCTTCAAGCACAATTCCAGCCTCAACTTGATCTGAAATGAAGAAGTTGTAGAAAGCTTTTCGATTGTTTGAAATAATCTTCATTTCTCCCTCCCATTATAGCACCATTTTCTCAAGATTTCAATACCCTTTTTAAAAAAAATTGGTTTTTTTTGTCATTTTTTTTAATTTTTTCTAAAAAAACGGCACTTTTTGTGAATTTTCGATAAATTTGATGCCTAAACTATAATAGATTTTAATAAATTTTCATATTAAAGTAAAGAAATTTGAACAAAACTTTAAAAAAAATATGCATTTTCATGTTTTTATAGTATTCGGCAAGAGATTTTTCTTTAATAAACATGAAACAAATCGACCAAGTTGGAGTTGAAACGGGCAAAATTTAGACAGTTTTAACCTTGAAATCAATGTTTCTTGTATGCAAATTGACGTTGGTCAACACCACTTTCACATGATCTCCGATTGAAAAAACATGCCCTGTGCCTTTGAGTTTGAGTTGTTTTTCAAAGAACAAATAGGCATCTTCTGGCAAATCTTCCACTTTCACCAAACCTTCAACAGTGTTTTCAAGTGCGACAAAGATTCCAAAGCTTGTCACAGATGAAATTGTGGCATCAAACTCTTCTCCAACACGATTTTTCATGAGATATGCTTTCCAAAGATCGTCAACATCACGCTCTGCATAGTCCGCGTTACGCTCACACGCCGAAGACTCTTGTGCGGATTCAAATGTGAATTCTTCCAGCTCTTCCTTTCTGGTGGCAGAAAGTTTGCGCCCTGAATGAAGCCATTCTTTGATGATTCGGTGGATTGTCAAATCTGGATATCTTCTTATTGGCGAAGTGAAGTGACAATAATCTGTAAGAGCTAAACCAAAATGCCCCAAATTTTTGTTGGAATATACAGCTTTTTGCATGGATCGAAGAACCACTTTGTTGACAACATCTTTGGTGTTGGAGTTTTCAACACCATCCAAAATCTCTTGAAAATATGCCGGTGTTATGTTGTTTGAGTCTGGAATTTTTGGATATTTGACACCAATTCCTTTCAAAAAGTCACAAACCGCCTGCACTTTTTCACGTGTTGGAACTTCATGAACACGATAGACAAATGGCACTCCAACTTTGTGAAAATGTCGTGCCACAGTTTCATTTGCCAAAACCATGAAATCTTCAATAAGTCTGTGTGCTTCGTTTCTTTCTCGACGCGCTATATCCACTGCCATTCCATTTTCGTCAAAGACAAATTGCACTTCAGGAATTTCCAAATCAAGCGCACCACGTTTACGCGTATTCTCTTCCAAAATATCACAAAGTTCTCTCATCAAAAGGAAGTCTTTTTTCAATTTTTTTGTTTTTTCGTTGAGTTTTTCGCCGGAAATTGCTTCATGGACTTCTTTATATGTCAATCGTGCAACGCTCTTGATGACGCTCTCACAAATCTCATAATCAGTCACCTTGCCATCAAAATTGACTCTCATTATGCACGAAAGAGTCAATCTTTCCATACCTTCATTTAGCGAACAAATTCCATTGGAAAGCGATTTTGGAAGCATTGGCAGAACCGAAGTTGGAAAATATACACTCGTTCCCCTTTTCATCGCCTCTTCATCAAAGACGGAATTTTGTTTGACATACTCTCCCACGTCGGCAATATGAACGCCGACTTCATATCCATCTTTCAATTTCTTTATATGCACCGCATCGTCCAAATCTTTCGCATCAGCACCATCAATGGTGAAGATAGTCTCTCCGGTCAAGTCGCGACGGCCTTTCTTTTGAGAAGCAGTCACAACTTTTGAAACTTTTTTCTCCGCTTCAACCACAGCACTTGGAAAATTTTCGAAAAGATTGTGGTCTCGAATAATGGCAAGCTCCAAAGCCTTGACATCATCTTCAAATCCCAAAATTTCAGCAACGGCACATTTCACCTTTCCGGCATCTGTGCGAATGATGTTTGCCAAAACTTTCATGTTTTTCTTGATTTTAAGCCCTGTTTTCATCACAGGAATGTCAAAAGCAATTTTGTTGTTGTCTGGCAATAAGAAAAAGTTGTTCCCAACAATATCAATTGTCCCGACCACATTTTGCAAAGGTTTATAGATGGAAACAATCTCTCCATCTCCACCATTTTCATTTTGTGAAAGAAGTTTGACAATGACCATTTCGCCATCAAGAGCGTTTTTTGTTTTGTTTGCAGGAATGAAAACGTCTTCTTTCAACCCTTCAACCTTGACAAAACCAAATCCCTTTTTTGTGCCAAAAAATTCCCCTTTCACATATCCATGTGAAGGGATTGTAACAAACTTGTTCCTTCTAATTTCAAAAACATCACCTTTTTCAATCAAAGACCAAAAAAGTTTTTTGACCTCTTCCACATCCATATCAAGCGCAGTCGACAGAAACAAAAATAGTTTGTCCGCATTTGAAAAGACCAAACTATTTTTATCCAAAAGCTCTAAAATTTTTTTTCTTGCACTCATAACAAAATCCTAAAAACAAAATTGCTCGTCTGGTTTTCAACAGTTTTTTAGGTTCCAGGATATATAATCAAACTTACGAAATACAAAACCACACTCACAACAGCAATAACAGAGAAAATGATGGTGATGAGTTTCAATTTGGCATCTCGCGAACCACCTTTATTTTTTGAATAATAACTCTCTTGCTGTCCAGTGATGACATCTGCAGAGTTGCTTTCATCATTTTGAAGAAGTGTTGTGATGATGATGATAATCGCACAAAGCACAACCAAACAAAAAAGCACAATCCTTATGATTGGAAAAGAATTTGAAATCCAAGGTGCAACAAGGTCATTGAGTAACATTGAAAACATAATAAAAACTCCTTTTTAAATTACATTGATTTGACAATAGATTTTTTGAAAATTTTTAGATCAGGTTCCTGGAATTTTTGCACAACAAAGAACGGTGAAAATTGCAAACATGATGATTGCCAAAATCAGCATACCCCACTTTGGTCTCTTGTCTTTGTTTATGCTCTTTTTGAAGAATGACAAAAATGCAGAAAGCCCCAAAATAGCAAAAATGCAAACGACAATAATGAAAATTGTATTTCCCCACTCTGAAACCCAATTGCTGAAATCGTTCCAAAGAGTGGCAAGCATCATTGATTTCATAACATCTCCTATATGCCTAATTTTAGCATAAAAAAACAACAAAAACAACTTATTTATATATTTTTTTCAAAATTTTTGCAAAATTTACTTCTCAGATGTTTATGTCAAAAAACAACAACTTTTGCAATCGCTAAAAAATTTTAATGAAAAGATTTGTGCAAATCAAAAAAACAAACTGACAATTTGTGAAAAGATCTAAAATAAATTTGATTTTTTTATTAAAACTTGTTATCATGTTAAAGGTTAAAAGAGGTTAAAATGAACAAAACAAAAATCATATGCTCAATTGGTCCAACATGCAACAATGTGCAAACTTTGGAAAAAATGATTGATGCTGGAATGAATGTGGCACGTTTCAACATGAGTCACGGCACTCACGAAAGCCATAAAGCACTCATCGAAGCCGTCAAACAAGCGCGAGAGAACAAGCATACACCAATTGGAATATTAATTGACACAAAAGGTCCAGAAATCAGAATTAAACAATTTAAAAATGGAAAAATTTCATTGAAAAAGGATGAAATGTTCACATTGACAACCGAAGATGTTGTTGGCACAAAAGATTGTGTCAGCGTGACATATTCAAATTTGCCAAAAATTTTGAAAAAAAACACCAAAATTCTTCTAAATGACGGGAATGTTGAACTTTCTGTGGAAAAAATTGAGGAGAAAAACGTTCTCTGTCGCGTCATCAATGGCGGAGAACTTTCCAACAACAAAAGTATAAACATTCCTGGTGTCGACACCGAAATGCCATATTTAAGCCAACAAGATAAAAGCGATCTTTCTTTTGCCAAGGAAATGGGTGCAAGTTACGTTGCAATCTCTTTTGTTGGAAGCGCAAAAGATGTCATCGAAGTTAAAAAACATCTCAAAGAAATCAAGTTCAACAATGTCAAAATCATAGCTAAAATTGAAAGCCAAAAAGGAGTTGAAAATTTTGATGAAATTTTGCGTGTGAGCGATGGAATCATGGTCGCAAGAGGCGATCTTGGTGTGGAAATTGATTTTGTCAAAATCCCAATTTTGCAAAAAGAATTTATAAAAAAATGCAACGATGCAGGAAAAATTTCTATAACCGCAACACAAATGCTGGAAAGTATGATCAACAACACTCGCCCAACAAGAGCAGAAATTTCAGACGTCGCAAACGCCGTTTTTGACGGCACAACCTCAGTTATGCTCTCCGGCGAGACCGCATCTGGAAAATATCCAATCGAAAGTGTGGAAACAATGCGTCGCATAGCTCTTGAAACGGAAAGTTATGTCAAAAGCAGAAACACGCCAATTGTGACACACAACACTTCAAAAAGTCTTGGATATGCCACCTACGCCCTTTCCCAAACAAGGGATGTCAAAGCAATTTTGGTTGTCACGGAAACCGGAAAGACAGTGCAAAATATTTCGCGTTTCCATCCAACTGTTCCAATTATTGCTTGCACTCCTGATGTGGAAACATATCACAAAATGAGTCTGTTTTATGGCGTCTATCCTGTGCTGGATAAGACTTACAAGAAAATGGATGAAGTCAATTCAAGTTCGTTAGAAAAGGCAAAATCAACCAAAATTGTTAAAAAAGGAGACAAAATTGTGCTTGTAAGTGGCCTGAAAGCCGGCAAAAGTGGAAACAGCCTGCTTGTAATCAAAAAGATTTAAAAAATGCAATTTGCAATCAAAATTCAATCAAATAAAAAAGTTAAAAAGATTGATTTGCATTGTTGGACAAATCAATCTTTTTAAAATAATTAAAAAACACATCTTTCAGCACAAAAAATGTCCATAAAATTTGAAATTTTGTTAAAAATCTTGACTTTACAACAAAAATATGCTATTCTCAAAAAGCATTAACAATCGATTTTATATAAATCAACGTTTGCTTACGTGGCGCAGCAGGTAGCGCACAGCCTTGGTAAGATAAAAAATGGCAAATTTTACCACTCAAAAATCAACAAAAAACACAATAAAATTTCATTATGCTTATGTGGCGCAGCAGGTAGCGCACAGCCTTGGTAATAATTTACTTTAACCAAATCTCCAATTTCTCTATATATTATAAAATAATATATAAACGCACTTTTATAACATAAATTCTTTGATAAAAACACAAAAGTGTAATAAAAGTGTAAAAAAGTGTAATCATTTTCATACTCTTATGCTGATGTGGCTTAGCAGGTAAAGCACTGCCTTGGTAAGGCAGAGATCACGGGTTCGAGTCCCGTCATCAGCTCCAGAAAAAACTTTCTTATAAATTTTTTATTAGAAATCTGAGACTGCTAACTAGCAGTCTCTTCTTTCTGTTCCCTTTTTGTGAATATATCATCAGCAAAAACATCACTAAAATCATCTATTTCATTTCTAATTACTTTATATTCTGTTTCTAAATCGTATTCAAAATTGTCAAGTTTGTGTTTGTTATCAAATATATAATTTATTTTTTGTAATTGATATGGCACACCATTTCTTGATTCACAATCAAATGCAGATAATTTCAACAAAATCAATTTATTTAAAAACATATCTTCAAGGTCAACATAATCTTTATCAGAGTTTGAAATTCCTAAAACTGTTTTCAGAATAGGATATTTCCACCCATAACTTCTATTTGTCGATAAACTGCTAACCTTATCTACAACATCATTACCTTTATGTTCTCCACTTAATAATCTGAATGTTATTGCAAACACCCCATCATCTTGATTAATCATCTCGATTTTTTTTATTTTTGCAACGACTTCATCGTCAACAAATATTTTTTTTATTATTTGCCTTATACGCATCATAATTTTTTATCTCCTTTATAATATATTTCTATAATCATTTATTTTTTAATTTATAATTTTTATATTTTTTAAATTTTACTTGAAAAAAGCATATACACTACGGTCAATATCCCGTATGTATCAAATAATATTTTGATAACATTTTTACTCCTTTTTACTTTATCTTTTTATTAAATAATTCATTAAATTTTTCAGATGCAATTCTATCCAAATCAGTATTTGAGTGAGCATAAGTATTCATTGTTATTTTAACATCAGCATGTCCAACTCTTTGCGAAACAACTTTTATAGGAACATTCGCTTCATTCAATAACAGTGATATGCTTGTATGTCTCATACCTTTTGGTGAAATATGTTTAAGTCCTATTCTTTGTTCAAATTCTGCAATCCATTGAGCAACTGCTGACGGACTTAAAGGTTGTCCATTTTCTTGAAGAAAAAGTCTATCTGTATTCGCCCATAAATCTCCGTGTTTCTTTTTTTCTTCTTCCCAATATGCTTTATACTCTAATAAAACTGATTTCAAATCTGGCGGAATTACATTTGTTCTTTTAGAAGTTTTTGTCTTTGGCGATTTTGTAATAATTCCAAATTCTTTTCCAGCATATATACTATTTCTATTTACGCTAATTTCATCATTTGCAAAATCAAAATCTCGCCATTCAAGGCCACATACTTCTGCTTTTCTTAATCCAAGATACATAAATAAATAGAAAATTGATTTCTTTCTTAAATCTTTTTCTTTACTTGCGTTTTCAATAAAAATTCGTGCTTCGTTTAAGTTGTATGTATCAACTTCTTTCTGTTCATTATCAAATTGATTTTTATATGCTCTCACTGCATAATTAACTTGAATAATCTCATCATTTATTGCTTCATTCAAAAGCATAACAAGAGTTGTTTTTATACTCAAATTTACACTTTTAGCATATTTACACTCTAACAAATCTAATCTAAAATACTTGTCAAAAGGAATACGAAAGTATTTAGTAATTGTTTTTGCTGTCTCAATGTTTATTTGCTCATTAATCTTTGTTGCCAAATGAATTGTCTGTCTACACAATTTCATCTCATCAGCAATTTTATGTAATGTCATACCTTTTTCATTGATAAGCGGTTGAATTGAATTTTTCACTCGAACAATCTTTTTTGTATATGTTCTTGTGCTTAGATAGTTATAAAATCTTTTACAATCAATTGGAGCAATTCGACTAATTAAAGTTCTATCTCCAAAAAATTCATTTATTACTTTTATATTATCTTTTTGTTTAATATAATAGGTATATGCTTCTGGTCTTCTTACTAAAATTTCATTTAACCAATCTCTTGCATAATCACTTAACAAAATAAACTCACATTCTTGTTTGGTAATCAAACCTTTTGATTTCCTATCAACTTCTTCTTGCCAATCAATTTGTGCTTTTTGCAATGCTTTTTCAATATCTTTTTTGCTTGTTAAAGTTTTTGGAACTTTCCAAGTATAACGATAATTTTTAGATTTGTTGAATTGGGCAGATATGAAAATAGACGGGAAAGGGAAGATTGTTTCTTTTGAAGAAAGGCTTGTTGATGTTTCAAAAAGATACAACACTCCAATTGATTGTCATAGCCTGCAATTTGAAATTGGTGGTCAACATTTGTTGTTATAACAAAATAATCTTTATTTTTAACTAAATCTAAAAGTGCAGTGTAAGTTGGGTTTGCTTTTGATTGGTAGCGATTAATATACACATACCTTGACCAATATGCCCATTTTTCTTCACTTGTTTTATAGGGATAAAAACCTGCACTATACATATCACGAATGTTATATTTTTCAATAAAATCTTTGAAATTCTTTTCAAATCTTTCCCCAGAATCCGTGCTCTTTGCCAATAATCAAATGAGATTTAACTTGTGGATAAAGCCCTTGTGCCATAAGTGCACTTATTGTTATTAAACTTCTAT
>CAZQMZ010000009.1:0-36210 GCA_964594865.1 uncultured Lachnospiraceae bacterium
CATCATTCGTGTTGACACGCGTGATGGGTCATACATGGAAAAAGTGAAATAATTTTTGAAATCATACGAAAAAAGATGACTGCAATGTCATCTTTTTTTAATTATCACGGTTGATAATCTTGATTTTTATGCGTTATAATCTTTTTTGAATAAATATTTGAGTGAAAAATGGAATATAACGTTGTGGACGAACTTTTTTCAAGAACTTCCATTTTTTCATTTAATTTGAATCAATCCACCACTTTTTTAATTCGGCTCAGCCATTTCACGATTGTGCCGTCCTCGATGAGAGTCTTCAATAAACCGGGATGTGTGATCTCCATTTTGATGACATATGAAATCAGTGTCATGACATAGTCATATGACTTGCCACGCATGGAAATTTCTCTCAAATCTTTTGCATTGTCGTTTATTACCAATGTTTGCTCTGGATTTTTGATTTTGAATTCTCTAAAATCATTCATAAACGCTTGAGTTTCTTCATCATAAATCACAAAAGGTTTTTGCAAAATGATGTTGTCTATTGAAGTATCGGACGACCATTTTCCAACAGTTTCTTTGTTTTTAAAAATATTCAAATATTTGATGAGTTTGTCATAGATTCTTGCCTTAAATTGTTCTTTTTTATAACAATCCCAGCACAGCGGGCGGGTTGTCGTATTTTCATTGCTGTCACTCACAAGCAGTCCATTGACAAAAAGTCCGTTGACGATTGCCTTTTTTCCGCATTTGCAAGTGTTTTTGATTTCTTTGAGCTCGTCAGAGATTTCTATAAGGCGTTTGCTTCCTTCAAACAGTGTGTTTTGAAAGTTTGTTTTTTGGCCATAACAAAGCACAGGCACAATTTCAGAGATTTCGCGCAGTTCGTCAATTTGTTTTTTTGTGCAAAGGTGAGCGTTGTCGACAATCACGACATCAAATTTTTTCTCTTCGTTTTCAAATATCGTTTTCAAATTTTCAGTTTTGTCAAAAACAAGAGTATTTGATTTTTCCAAGTTTGTGTCGTTTGGTTTTAAAAACAACACGTTTTTTCCTTTTTGAGTATATTCAGAGAGTTTCTGTTGAGCGTTGTTTTGTTTGTTGTTTCCAACAATATAATTAAAAATTAATTTTGCCATTGAAAAATCTCCTTTGATTTATAATAACAAAAATTTATCCAAAAAGTAAAACAAATTTATCATAAAAAACAAAGTAAAACGAACGTTTTGTTTGGAAAAGTTTTGTGGATGTTGTAAAATATGTTTATATGAAAGACTTGAATTTAATTAGAAATTTTTGCATAATTGCACATATAGATCATGGCAAAAGCACTCTGGCAGACAGGCTTATCGAAATGACAGGCACAGTTTCAAAACGTGACATGCAAGAGCAGATTTTGGATAGCATGGATTTGGAACGTGAAAAGGGAATCACAATCAAACTTGCTCCAACAAGACTTATCTATGAATTTGAGGGCAAGGAATATGAATTGAATTTGATTGACACGCCGGGGCATGTTGATTTCACATATGAAGTTTCGCGGTCTCTGGCAGCGTGTGAAGGGGCACTGCTTTTGGTGGACGCTTCGCAAGGGGTGGAGGCACAGACTTTGGCAAACACCTATCTTGCACTTGACAACAATTTGGAAATTGTGCCGGTTATCAACAAAATCGACCTTCCTTCTGCACGCGTGGAGGAAGTTAAGGCAGAAATTGAAGAAGTGATTGGTTTGGATGCGCAAGATTGTCCTTGCATTTCAGCCAAGGACGGACTGAACATAGACCAAGTTTTGAATGCAATCATAACAAAAATTCCTGCACCAACCGGAGACGATAAAAAGCCTCTCAAAGCACTCATTTTTGACAGCCATTATGACAACTTCAAAGGAGCGATTTGTCTTATTCGTGTTTTTGACGGCACTGTCAAGGCGGGAGACAAGATTTTGATGATGCAAACGGGCAAGACTTTTGAAGTGACGGAAGTTGGAATTTTTGTGCCAAAAACCAAAGAAGTTTCCGTGCTTTCTTCCGGCGATGTTGGATATATTTCTGCGTCAATCAAGACGATTTCTGACGTCAAAGTGGGTGACACCATAACTCTTGCTGACAATCCAATCGCCGAAGCTTTGGCGGGATATAAAGAAGTTCAGCCGGTCGTTTTTTGTGGAATATTCACAGTGGACGGGGCAAAATATAACGAACTTAAAGACAGTTTGGAAAAACTTAAACTCAACGATGCAAGTTTACAGTTTCAACCAGAGGTTTCTTCGGCTCTTGGGTTTGGTTTCCGTTGTGGTTTTTTGGGCTTGCTTCACTTGGAGATCATAACCGAGAGATTGGAGCGCGAATTTAATCTGGAAATCATCACCACAGCGCCAAGCGTTTCTTATCATGTCTATAAAACTGACGGCGAGATTTTGGAAATTTCCAATCCGACCAATCTTCCGCCGGCGGTTGAAATTTCGCGCATTGAAGAGCCAATTGTCAATGTAAGTGTCTTCACTCCACCAGAGTTTGTTGGGGCGATTATGGACCTGTGTCAAGATAAGCGCGGGGTGTATAAAGATATGCAATATCTAGACAAAAAGCGCGTGGAACTGAAATATGTTTTGCCACTTGCAGAAATCATCTATGACTTTTTCGACGCGTTGAAGTCACGAACGAGAGGTTATGCAAGTTTTGACTATGAATTTGCCGGCTTTGAGCAGTCCGATTTGGTGAAAGTGGATTTGCTTTTGAATGGTGAAAAGTGCGATGCGCTTTCAATGATTGTGCATAAGGATAAGGCATACACACGTGGGCGAGAACTTACGGAACGCCTTAAGAAAATCATTCCACGACAACTTTTTGAAGTGCCAATTCAAGCATGCATAGGAAACAAAATCATCGCACGCGAAACAATTTCCGCAATGCGAAAAGATGTGCTTGCAAAGTGTTATGGCGGAGATATCACGCGCAAACGCAAACTTTTGGAGAAGCAAAAGGAAGGCAAGAAAAGGATGCGTAAAATCGGCTCGGTGGAAATTCCGTCAGAGGCGTTTATGAGCATTTTGAAACTTGACGACAAGAATTGACCTTCTTGAAAATTTATATTTTGATTTGAGGTGAAAATATCAGCAAACGAGAGATTTCAATATATATCCACATACCTTTTTGTGAACGTAAGTGCAATTATTGTGCATTCAATTCTTTTTGTGCCAGCGAAAAGGAAAAAGACAAGTATATTGATTTGCTTATCAAGGAAATTGAGAAGAGAAAAGTGGATGCAGTCGTCAAAACAATTTATATCGGCGGTGGAACGCCGAGCATTTTGAGTGAAAGTCAAATTGAAAAAGTTGTCAGTGCGGTTTTTGAAAACTTCAAGGTGGAAAAATATGCCGAATTTACGATTGAAGCAAATCCGTCTTCAATAACGGAAAGTTTGTTGAAAAAGTGGTGCGAATTGGGGATAAATCGTTTAAGCATCGGTGTGCAGTCGCTCAGTGACAAATCGCTCAAAAAGATTGGCAGGCTTCACGATCGCAAAATGGCGTTGGAAAAAATCTCTTTGGCAAGGAAACTCTTTAACAATGTCTCTTGTGACCTTATCGTCGGCTTGGAAGGGGAAAGCGGAAAAGATTTGTGTAGATATGCAAAAGATCTCTTGTCTTTGGGCGTCAAACATATTTCTTGCTATTTACTGGAAATTTATCAAAGCGCACCAATCTTCAAAATGATTGAGAGTGGAAAATATTCGCCATTGAATGATGAGCAAACAATTGTTGCATTCAACAAACTTGCAAATTATTTGCAAGATGAAGGTTTGGACAGATATGAAATCAGCAACTTTGCAATTCCAAATTTTGAGAGCAAACACAATCTCAACTATTGGGCGCGCGGAGAGTATCTCGGTTTTGGACTTTCGGCGCATTCTTTTTTGGACGGCAAGCGTATTGAAAATGCCGGCAATGTGCAAGACTATGCACTTGGCAAACAAAATGTTGAGATTTTGACCGACAACGAAGAAGACGAAGAAAAAATTATGTTGGGGCTCAGATGCCGTCTTGGTGTTTCTTTGAAGAGTTTGAAACATATTGACCTTTCAAAAAATCGATATTATTTGGAATATCTAAAACAAGGAATTTTGAAGCAAAATGACGATGTTGTGACGCTCAATCCGGTTTTTTATCACATTTCCAACACAATAATTTCAAATTTATTTGAATAAATGCTTGCAAATTGCAAAACGATGTGATATAATGTCAGTGTAAAGCGAAAATGCTTGACAAAATTGGAGTTAATTATGTCAAAAATTCAACTTGAAAGATTTGTGGAATATGGGCGCTTGTTTGAAATCTATGGAAAACTTTTGAGTGAAGACAGACAGGAGATTATGACAGATTATTTCCAATTCAACATGACACTTGCCGAAATTGCTGATGAAAGAAAAATCTCTCGTCAAGCGGTGTTGGACAGCGTCAACAAGTCGTGTGAGAAATTGAGTGTTTTTGAAAATTCGCTTCAAATTCTCAAACGAAAACAAGATTTGACAAATTCTTTGCAAGAGCTCGAAATTTTGGCAGAAAATCATCCTGAAATCAAAGCAAAAGTCGAAAAAATTTTAAAGGAATTGTGATGGCACTGTTTTCTTCTCTATCCGAAAAATTTAATCATATCTTTTCCAAACTCACCAAACGTGGAAAATTGACAGAGCTTGAAATCAAAGAAGCTATGCGTGAAGTGCGCATTGCTTTGCTGGAAGCTGATGTCAACTATATGGTTGTCAAAAAGTTTGTTTCTTCCGTCACCGAAAAAGCGATCGGCGAAGATGTTATGAAAAGTTTGACTCCGGGGCAAATGGTCATCAAAATTGTCAAAGATGAGTTGACAACATTGATTTCAAGTGACAATCAAAAATTGACAATTGCCTCCAATCCGCCAACAATAATCATGATGTGCGGACTTCAAGGTGCCGGCAAAACGACTATGTGCGGAAAACTTGCCTATCATCTCAAAAAGAGTGGCAAAAAACCGCTTCTTGTGGCCTGTGACATATATCGTCCTGCTGCCATCAATCAACTTCAAGTTGTCGGCAAATCGGCGAACGCAGAAGTGTTTGAACGTGGAACTCAAAATCCTGTCAAGACGGCAAAACAAGCGATTGAACACGCAAAAAAGCAAGGGTTTGATGTTGTCATCATCGACACAGCGGGCAGACTTCATATCAACAAAGAATTGATGGAAGAATTGAAGGAAATCAAGAAAGAAGTCAAACCGCATGAAATTTTGCTTGTTGTCGACTCAATGACGGGGCAAGATGCTGTCACAATTGCCGAAAGTTTCAACAACGACCTTGACATCTCTGGCGTTGTGCTCACAAAACTTGACGGCGACACTCGTGGCGGGGCAGCACTTTCAATCAAGGCTATCACCGGAAAGCCAATCAAATTTTCAGGTATAGGCGAAAAGATTGGAGACCTTGAACCATTCCATCCAGAAAGAATTGCAAGCCGAATTTTGGGTATGGGCGATGTGCTTTCTCTCATTGAAAAAGCGCAAGAAGCAGTCAGCGAAGAAGAAGTGAAGAAAATGCAAGAGAAACTTCGCGAAAATTCTTTCACATTTGAAGACTATCTCAAGCAAATGGAAAGTTTGAAAAAGATGGGCGGATTGCAGGATGTTCTTGGAATGATTCCGGGGATGTCTTCCAAACTTAAAGGGGTTACGATTGACGAAAAACAACTTGAAGTCAACAAGGCAATCATTCAAAGTATGACAAGAGAAGAGCGCTTAAATCCGGACATCATTAAAGCAAGCCGAAGAAAGCGAATTGCACAGGGCAGTGGCACAACAATTCAACAAGTCAATGCTCTGCTCAAACAGTTTGAGCAATCCAAAGAGATGATGAAACAGCTCAAAGGGAAAAAAGGATTCCGTGGAATGTTCTAGTTGAATCGGAACTTGAAATCAATATATTTCAAAATTGACCAAAGGGAAAAATTTTGATTTATATATATCGAAAGAATTTTATGCAAAAGAAAATCTTTCAAAAATTTATTAAAAGGAGAAAAGAAATGGCTGTAAAAATTAGACTTACAAGAATGGGAGACAAAAAAGCACCTTTCTACCGCGTTGTTGTGGCAGATTCGAAGAGTCCAAGAGATGGAAAATATATCGACCTTATCGGCACATATAATCCACTCACAAACCCTGCTGAAATCAAAATTGACAACGAAAAAGCACAAAAATGGCTCAGAAATGGCGCAACTCCAACAGAAACCGCAAAGTCAATTTTGGTTAAGAGCGGTGCGATTGAAGCAGAGAACAAATAAACAAAGCTGAGGAGGAGATATGGAAGATTTATTGAAATTCCTTGTGAAAACTTTGGTGGAAGACGAAGATGCAGTTGAAGTTGTCAAAGAAGAAGACGAAAAGACACTCACATACAAAGTGAAAGTTGCTGAAAAAGACTTAGGAAAAGTTATTGGCAAAAATGGAAAGACAGCAACGAGTATAAGAACCATTATGAAAACCGTTTCGGCAAAACTTCACAAAAAAGTTTTTGTTAAGTTTGAAGACTGAAAACGTAATTTGAGGACAGAAATGGACTTTGTTAGTGTTGGAAAAATCATTAAACCGCAGGGCATAAAGGGGGAAGTGAAAATCCTTCCTTCAATTGATATCCCTGCGATTTTTAATGGCAAACATCCGCTTTATATTGAGAAAAAACCGAGCGTTGTCAAATCTGCGTCATACAGAATGGGTTATGCTTATGTGCAATTTGAGGAAATAACCGACCGCAATGTTGCAGAAAAATATCGCAACAAATTCGTCTATATAACAAAAGAGGAATTTAAGAAGATTGCCGTTGACGATTTTCTTATTGAAGACTTGGTTGGAAATTTGATTTACGACGAAAATGGCGAATTTGTGGGGCAAATTATGGATGTGACTGACTATGGCTTCGACGACATTCTCATCATCAAGGAAGAAGGACGGCTCTTTGAAGTGCCTTTCAGAAAGGAAATTTTTCAGTCGGTGAACGGTCAAATCTATGCAATCAGGGCAGAGTATGACGGTGCCAAAGTTGATCAAGAAAATTAAACTTCGCGAAGAAAATTGCAAAGACAGGAGAAGAAATGATTATTGACATTTTGACACTTTTTCCAGAAGCGTTTGCACCACTTCAAACAAGCATTTTGAAGCGGGCAAAAGAAAATGGTCTTTTGGAAATTAATGTTATGAATTTAAGAGATTTTTCCAAGGATAAACATAAGAAGTGTGATGACTATCCTTTTGGTGGAGGGGCAGGGATGTTGATGACTGTTCAACCGCTTTATGATGCCATCAAATCTGTCTTTGATGAAAATGAAAAAGGATGCAAAATCATTTTTCCTTCACCAAGTGGCGAAGTTTTCTCATCAAAAAAAGCAGAAAGCTTGTCACATTATGACCACCTGATTTTTGTTTGTGGACATTATGAGGGTGTGGATGAACGTATTTTTGAACTTTTTCCAATCGAACAAATTTCCATAGGAGATTATGTTTTGACCGGCGGAGAACTTCCAAGCATGGTGATTATTGATTCTTTGGCTCGTTTTGTTGACGGAGTGATTTCAAAAGAAAGTCTGGACAACGAAAGTTTTTCAAATGGGCTTTTGGAATATCCACAATACACACGACCGCAAGAGTTTATGGGGTTGTCTGTGCCGGAAGTTTTGGTTTCGGGCAATCATCAAGAAGTGGAAAAATGGCGAAAAGAACAAAGCATAAAACGGACGAAAGAGCGTCGTAGTGACTTGCTGAATTAAATTTGAAAATATTGCATATTACACAAAATCAAGTGTATTATGTTGCATACCACACTATATATTGGGTGTTAAACAATTTTAAAAAGGTGGAAAGATGAAGATAAATTGGTTTCCAGGACATATGAACAAAGCGTTGCGACAGATGAGTGATGAACTGAAAAAGGTTGATGTTGTCACTTATGTTCTTGACGCCCGAATTCCAATTTCATCTGTCAATCCAAGCCTTGACAAGTTGATTCAACACAAGCCAACTTTATATGTTTTCAACAAAATTGACATGGCGGATGAAAAAAAATTGAAAACAATTTTGCCTCAATTCAAAGGAGCTTCAAAGGATTATGTTCTTTTTGACAGCACAAAAGTTGGGAAGAGTGATGTGATATTGAACAAAATTAAACTTTTGGCGAAAGAGAAAATTGATAGGTTTAAGACAAAGGGCATCAAGGCAACAATTCGAACTATGGTTGTTGGAATACCAAACTGTGGAAAAAGCACTTTGGTGAATAATCTTTGCCGAAAAGCCAAAACGCTTACGGGTGATCGTGCAGGGGTGACAAAACGTGGACAGTGGCTTTCGGTTGGCGATGGAGTGGAAGTTTTTGACACACCGGGGACGCTCTATCCAAACATTGAAAATCAAGAAGTCGCCAAAAAATTGGCATATGTTGGGAGTGTACGGGATGAAATCTTGGATTTTGTCGAACTTGGAGAAGAATTTTTGACACTTCTCAACAAAATTTATCCTGCTGAAATTGAAAAAAGATATGGCAAAGTTGAAAACTTGACAGATATTGCAAAAACAAGAAAATATGTCGCTGTTGGCGGGGAATTGGATTTGGAACGTACTGCAAGAGCGGTTGTTGATGACTTTCGCAAAGGTCGTTTGGGCAAAATGACTTTGGATTGATTTGAATGTTTTCATTAAAAAAAGATATAAAAACATAACTATTGGAGATTGATTTGGAAGATTACACAAAAGATTTGAGAAAAGTCAAGAACATGATTGAAGGGACTGCGGGAGAAATAAACGCAGTCAATTTTTTGAGGGAGAAAGGATACAAGATTTTACAGACCAATTATAAAACAAAGTTTGGCGAAATCGATATTATTGCACAGCAAAAAAATGTCATCGTCTTTGTTGAAGTGAAAAAGCGCGAGACCCTTGCCTATGGTCGTCCAATTGAGGCTGTGAATTTTCGAAAACAGCAGAAAATCAGGCGAGTTGCGGAGTTCTTTTTGATGGTAAAGCACAAAACATTTTCTGATTGTCGCTTTGATGTCATTGAAATTTTGGGTGATCAAATCAATCATATTGAAAATGCATTCTAAATTTGAAAAACTTTTGTGAAAAACTTTGACAAAACACTTGATTTTTTGTTTAATTATGTGATATAATCACAAAGACTTCGGATGTTCCGCTGGGAATTTGCCGTATGAACATCATGTCGAAAATCTGAAAAAAGGAGATAAGTCATGGCAAACATCATTGATCAACTTGAAAGAGAAGGCATGAAAGAAAACATCCCTGAATTTGGCATTGGCGACACTGTGAAGGTTGTTGTCAAAATCAAAGAAGGAGATAAGGAAAGATTGCAAGCTTTCGAAGGTGTTGTCATTGCCAGAAAGAATGGCGGAATCAGAGAAACATTCACTGTTCGAAAAATTTCATACGGTGTGGGTGTTGAAAAAACATTCCCAATCCATTCACCAAAAATCGCAACAATTGAAGTTGTGAGAAAGGGCAAAACAAGAAGAGCAAAACTCTATTATGTCAGAGGGCTCACCGGCAAGGCAGCAAAAGTTAAGTCAGCAGACAACAAATAAGAGGAAAGATTCCTCTTATTTTTTTATTTAAATGTTGTTTTATTTTTTTGCTGTATTTTTTTTGATTATTGCCACAAAATGTGATATAATCTACATTATGGAGATGAAAAAATTTGACGTTGTTATCATTGGTGGTGGGCCGGCTGGAATGACTGCTGGGCTTTATGCCGTTCGTCGTGGAAAGAAGGTTGCCATCATTGAGAAATATAGTCTTGGCGGACAAACAAACACAATTTTGAAAATGGAAAACTTTCCGTCGCAAAGTGAAATTGACGGAGTGACATTGTCTCAAATGATGGCAAAACAAGTCAAAAGTTTGGGTGTTGAAATTTTCTATGATGACATCATCGAATTTGATTTTCAAGCGAAAGTTGTCAAGGGTAAAAAGGCGGAATATTATGGCAAAAGCATCATCATTGCCACAGGTCTTTCTTATGTGGAATTGGGTGTTGGTGAAAACAAATTTTTGGGACGTGGTGTGAGTTATTGCGCTGTTTGTGATGCCAATTTCTATAAAAATCAACCTGTCTGTGTGGCAAGCGAAAATGGTAGCGGAATCAAAGACGCCATAATTCTTTCGGAAGTTTGTTCCAAAGTGACAATTCTGGATTCTGGAGATTTGAGTGTTTTTGCAAGTGCCAACAAGAACAAAAAAATCGACATTATGTCAAATGTTAAAATCAAAAGCGTGATGGGGAATGATGTTGTGACAGGGGTGAAGGTTGAAGTCGATGAAAAAGAAAAAGAGATTCCAACGAATGCTCTTTTTGTGGAACTTGGAAAAAAGCCCCAAGTTTTTCAAGGGCTTGAAGTGGATTCAAAAGGCTTTATTTTGACTGATGAAAACATGCGCACTTCTGTTGAAGGAGTGTTTGCTGTGGGTGATGTGAGAGCCAAACAGCTGAAACAAGTTGTCACTGCGTGTGCGGATGGAGCGATTGCCGGAAATCTTGCATAACACACAAGATGTGGTGTGGTATGCATGCATAATACGCCAAATCTTGTATTTTTTAATGTAATCTAGACATATGTTTGCTCAATCTTTGTTCTCTTTTTTATAAAACATTTTCAAAAATGGCACCATCCATTTTGGTGCTTTGACACAGATGATCTTTATGTTCGATTTCTTTTCTTTTTCTTCCATATCAATATCTATGCCAATAACAAAAAAATTGCCACATCATTTATGGCAATTTTTTATCTCTTTCAGTTTGTCAATTTTATGCAATATCATTTGACTTTTTGTTTTTAAAAATATATTTTTCATTTGTTCTTTGGAACAAGTTTTTCTTTTCCGCCCATATAAGGTTGAAGTGCTTTTGGAATTGAAATTGATCCGTCTGGCTGATAGTTGTTTTCAACAAAGGCAATCAGTGCGCGTGGGGTGGCGAGCACGGTGTTGTTGAGTGTGTGCAAAAGATATGTTCCTTTTTCACCTTTTGCTCTTATGGACAATCGGCGCGCTTGGGCATCGCTTAAATTGCTGCACGAGCCAACTTCAAAATATTTCTTCTGTCTTGGGCTCCATGCTTCAATATCACAACTTTTCACTTTCAAGTCTGCCAAGTCGCCACTGCAGCATTCAAGTTGACGGACAGGAATGTCGAGATTGCGGAAAATTTCCACTGTGTATTTCCACATTTTTTCATACCAATCCATGCTCTCTTCTGGTTTGCAAATGACAATCATTTCTTGTTTTTCAAATTGATGCACACGATATAATCCGCGTTCTTCAAGTCCGTGAGAACCACCTTCTTTGCGAAAACAAGGAGAATATGATGTCATGGTGATTGGAAGTTCAGCTTCGTTTATGATTTGCCCTTTGAATTTTCCAATCATGGAATGTTCGCTTGTGCCAACGAGATATAGGTCTTGCCCTTCGATTTTATACATCATTGCTTCCATTTCGGCAAAACTCATAACTCCGTCAACAACATCACCTCTGATCATGAAAGGTGGAATGCAATATGTGAAACCGTGGTCAATCATATAGTCGCGACCATAGGCGATCATTGCTTCATGCAAGCGTGCAACATCTCCAAGAAGGTAATAGAAACCTTCACCGCTTGTTCTTCCGGCACTTTCTTTGTCAAGTCCATTCAAACTTGCCAAGATGTCTGCGTGATATGGAATTTCATAGTTTGGCACAATTGGCTTTCCAAATTTTTGAACTTCAACATTTTCACTGTCATCCTTACCAATTGGCACACTTTTGTCAATGATGTTTGGAATGGTGAGCATGATTTTGCGAATTTTGGCAGAAAGAATTTCCTCTTCTTTTTCAATTTCGGCAATACGCTCATTGTTTTTGCGAACTTGTTCTTTGATTTGGTTGGCTTCTTCCACTTTCTTTTCTTTCATCAATACGCCAATTTTTGAAGAGAGTGAATTTCGGCTGGCACGCAAAGAATCGCCCTCTTGTTTGAGCGCACGAGATTTTTTGTCCAATTCTTCCACTTCGTCAACGAGTGGAAGTTTTTCGTTTTGAAATTTCTTTTTGATGTTTTCTTTGACCAAGTCTTTGTTTGTTCTTATCAAATTTATGTCAATCATTTTTTTCACCTTCTTACATTTTTTATATTTCAATTTAACACCAAACGAAAAAATAAGTCAAGTTTTTATATAAATTTTCTGATTTTCTGGGTGCAAAAAGCATGATAATTGATGAATTGAATGAAAAGAATGCATAAATGTTTAAATATATAGTTAAATTTTTTTAAATTGTTTGCAAATAGTGAAAAAATTTGTTATACTCTTCTTGTGAATGAGCAAAGGGTTCCTCTTGCTGAACGAATGAGAGCAACTTCGCTTGAAGATTTTGTTGGTCAAGAGCATATTGTGGGGAAAAATAAATTGCTATATCGTGCCATTTCAACCGGCAATGTTGGCTCTTGCATTTTTTATGGTCCTCCTGGAACAGGAAAAACAACTCTTGCTGGAATCATCGCCAAAATGCTTAATGCCAACATTGAAAAATTGAATGCTGTTTCAAGTGGGGTGGCGGATGCCAAGGCAGTTATTGAACGTGCGAGAGCACAAAAACAAATGTTTGGCACAGACACATATCTTCTTTTGGACGAATGTCATCGCTGGAACAAAGCTCAAAGCGATTGTGTTCTGCAAGCAATTGAAGAGGGAGACATCTATTTCATCGGTTCGACGACAGAAAATCCTTACACAAGTATGACGCGGGCAATTGTTTCACGATGCACAGTTTTTGAATTTAAAAAAGTGCCAGAGAAAGACGTTGAAAAGGTGTTGAAAAAGGCACTGGCTGACACCGAAAAAGGTCTTGGAAATTTCAAGACAAAAGTGGACGAAGATGGAATCAAATATTTGGCTTTCGCGTGCAATGGAGATGTCAGGCAGGCACTCAACAGTTTGGAGTTGGCCGTGCTTTCCACAAAAGTGAGCAAAGATAAGTTCATTCACATCGACAAAGAAGTGATGGCGGAATGTTTGAATCGAAGACCGCTTTCCATTGACGAATCGATGTATTATGACTATCTCTCTGCTTTTTGCAAGAGTTTGCGTGGTTCGGACTGTGAAGGGGCGCTGTATTATGCGCACAGGTTGTTGAAAGCGGGAATTGATCCAACAATCATTGCGCGAAGAATGATTGCACACGCGTCCGAAGACATCGGTATGGCAGACAGTAACGCTCTTCTCATGGCGTGCTGTGCGATGTATGCTTGCGAGAAGAACGGCGCGCCGGAATGTTATCTCAACCTATCGCACGCAATCATATATTTGTGCGAAGCGGAAAAGTCAAACAGTGTCTATAAGGCAATGCATATGGCAATGGATGATGCTGAAAATGAGCGAGAGGATATTGTGCCAAATCATCTCAAAAACCATCCAAGCACAAACGATGATGGACATGGAAAATATAAATATCCGCACGACTATGGCGGATATTGTGCTCAACAATATATGCCTGACAAATTGAAAGACCGTGTTTATTATGTTCCAAGTGAAAATGGTCGTGAAAAGAATTTAGTTCGCAAAAAATTTGCAAAGAATGGTTTTAAGCCAAAAAAATAAATGAAGATAAGGAGAAAAAATTATGTTTGGAAAAAGAGCGGATGGCGTTAAGGTTAAAAATTTGCTGATCATCGACAAGGCTATTTCTTATTTTATGCCAGAAAGAATTGATGCTGTGAATTTGTATGAACAAGCCATCAATGTTGAAAACATCGACAAATTTATTTTGGAAGAAAAGAAAAAATCGGGAAATCATTACACATACACCGAAATCTTGATTGCAGCTTGTGTGAGAATGCTATATCAACGACCAAAGACAAACAGATTTGTCAACAACTGCGTGATATATCAGCGAAAATACATTTCAATTTCGATGAGTATTATGAAAAGTTTGACTGATGACGGTGAAGAAGTCACTCTGAAAATGTTTTTCACCGGTCGAGAAAGTTTAGAGGAAATCAGTAAAATCATTCGTGATGAAATTGAAAAGAACATGAAGGCGGCAGATGAATCTCACAAAACCACAAAAGTGGCGGGCGCTTTGTGCAAATTGCCAAATTGGATTTTTAAATTGGCTATGGCAATTATTCGCTGGGGAGATAAACACAATTTGCTTCCGAGAAAACTTATTGACGCAAGTCCTTTCCACACAAGTGTGTATGTTGCAGATTTGAGAAGCATCAAACTTGATGCAATCTATCACCATTTATATAATTTTGGTAACACCACAATTTTTGGAACAATGGGAAAGATTTTTTATGCACCGGTGGCAAATCGTGACGGAGAAATCAAAGTTCAAAAGCAAATGAATTTGAGATTTTCTTTGGACGAACGCGTTTGCGATGGGCTTTATTATTCAAACAGTTTGAGACTTTTGATGAAATATATTGAAAATCCAGCACTTTTGATGGAACGTTTGCCAGAACCTGAATTGACAAAAAAGGAATTGAAGAAAAAACAAAAAGAAGACAAAAAGAAAGCAAAACAAGCAAAGAAAGAGAGCAAAAAGGCTAAAAGAAAAAAATCATGATATCATAAAAAAGACGTTTTGATTGAGCGTCTTTTTTTGTTTAAAAACAAATTTTTAAGTCGATTTTGACGGCATTTTGACGGCACTTTATTGAAAATTGTAAAATTTTGTAAAATATTTCGAAAAAAAGTTGGCAGTAAGGTTTGACTATTGAAATTTTTATTCTTAAAATATCTTGTGTTTCAATATAAACTATTGGTAAAAGGAGAAAATTTCATGAAAAACTGTCTATGGACAAAAACACTGCTGACTGTGTATAGATATTTGGAGCGCATCGCGGGGGCTATCGACAAAATTATTCTGCAAAGCGGGCTCAACAGTGGTTTTGTTTCGGGGCAAAATTATTATTCCAACAATATTTTTGCAGTTTCGCAAAAAATAATCGATTTGTCTGAGCGAAAAGTGACACTCATCAATCTTAAACTTTTGATTGAAAGTGTTTTGAAAGATATCAATCAGGTGGATGCAGAAATTTTGATTGAAAAATATTTTGATGGATGTAAAACCAAAGATTTGGTTGATATACATGGCATCAGCATGAGAACGGTATTTAGAAAACTTGATGGAGCGGCGAATGCTTTTTCAAGTTGCCTTAAGATGAAGGGATATTCCGACGCAAAACTTTCAAAGATGCTTGAAAAGGAAGGGTGGATAAAAAATGTCTATATGCGCTATACGGAGAAAGATGAAGAAAACATGCTTCTCACAAACCACTTCCTTGAAAAGGCAATTTCAATGTGATTGATTAAAGTTCGCTTTCATCAAATTCAAAATAATCGCCATGTTGCACACGATGTTTCTCTTTTTTAACTTTGCTTTTCGACTTTGTCACTTGCACAATTTTTGAAGGCTTAATCAAAAAATATAAAATTAAAAGACTTGGAATGCTGATTGCTATGATAAGCATAATTTGTGTTCCGGTGGATAAACCGGAAAATTTGGTGCTTGACGAGTCAATCAAAACACTTTCGTCGACAATTTCAAAGGTTTCTGTGTTTGTGGAGATTGTTGAAAGAAGTGCCACAATTGCTGAAAAAACATAGCCGTGATATGTTTGTCCGTCAATTGTAACTCCGGCATAATACCAACTGTTCACGTCTTGCACTTGTTCGCCGATCTTTGTGCCATAATAGGTCAAGGTTGAGGTTGTGTCAAGGGTTGCCGTTGCAGACGCCGATGTGCTTGGGCTGGCATATAACGATGTTGCCACATACAAAGAAAACGTCGCGGATGCATATGGGTTTGTTGGTTGTCCGCTCATCAGCGTGACTTCTGACTTCTTGACATATCCTTCAAGGTCTTGATATGTCACTTTATAATAGTCGTCGACTATATATTCCACCTTGACAAAATAGGAATAAGGCAGTTCAAAAAGCGCAGTATTTTCGCTGGGCAGAGAATAAAATTGAACTCCCGTGCTTTGAATTTTTGCATAATAGACATTTTCACTGTCAGCATAAGCGTTGGCTGTGGGAAGAAGATTTAAGATTGTAAAAATTGTGAAAATAAGAATGACAATTTTTTTCATGTAAACATTTTAAATATATTTCTGTGAGGGTGAATAAGAGATTTTTGTCTTTTATTTGACTTTTTTAATTGTTTTTGTTGTTTTTGAATTGGAGTTTTGTATGGAAACAAATTTAATTAAAAAAATTTTGAAATTGGAAAAAGAAATCAACTTTCGTGAAAGCTTTAACAAATTGAATTTATATAACAAAGGGAAAAGGGTGCACAAAAAACAAATCAACTTTCACAAATGTAAAAAACGTAACCGATGGGTCTTTGGCGGAAATCGTTCGGGAAAGACAGAATGTGGTGCGGTGGAAGTGGTCTATCTTGCTTGTGGACGGCATCCGTATAGGAAAAACAAGGTTACAGAAGGATGGGTTGTTTCGCTTTCAAGACAGGTGCAACGCGATGTTGCTCAACGCAAAATTTTGGAATATCTTCCGCCACAATACATTGAGCAAATTGTCATGGTGAGCGGGGATAAGTCAAGCGCTGAAAATGGCATAATTGATTTCATTTTGGTGAAAAGTGAGACAGGTGGAACAAGCCGAATTGGTTTCAAAAGTTGCGACCAAGGTCGAGAAAAATTTCAAGGAGCGTCTTTGGATTATGTATGGTTTGACGAAGAGCCACCTTTTGACATATATTTGGAGTGTAAAATGCGTGTTCTGGACAAGTGTGGAGAAATTTTTGGCACAATGACACCACTCAAAGGTTTGACTTGGGTGTATAACACAATATATCTCAACGACTGTGCTGATGATGAAGTTTGGTGCGAAACTATGGAGTGGGCAGACAACCCTTTTTTGTCCAAGAAAGAGATTGAAAATATGACAAAAACTTTGCCAGCCCAAGAAATTGAAACGCGAAGATATGGCAAGTTTATGCAAAATGGTGGAATGGTTTACAGTGAATTTGACGAAAATGTGCACGTGATTTCACCGTTCAAAATTCCAAGAGAATGGCAGGATAACATTTCAATTGACCCTGGGCTTCACAATCCGCTTTCGGCACATTTCTATGCTGTGGATCGTGACGGAAATGTCTATGTTGTGGCGGAGCATTATGAGGCAGAACGCACTGTGGAATATCATTCCAACAAAATCAAAGAAATTGCAAAAAGGTTGGATTGGAAGAAGGATTCTTACGGCTTCTTGCACGCCATCATTGACAGCGCTGCCAATCAACGAACGCTTGCAAGCGAAAAAAATGTTGTCGAACTTTTTCGTGAAAATGGAATCATTGTCAACACAAAAGTGAACAAAGATCTTTTTGCTGGAATTTCTGTGGTTAAGTCATATTTGAAAACTGCCGATGGCAGAGCAAGATTGTTTATCTTCAAAAATTGCGTCAATCTGATTCGTGAGATCAAATCTTATTGGTGGGGCGATGGTGATGTTCCAATCAAAAAAGATGATCACAGTTTGGACGAATTGCGATATTATCTCATGACAAAACCAATCAACAAAGCGAATTATGTCAAGACGGAAATTCAAAAAGATAAAGAAAAAATGGCAAGAGCGCTGAAAAATAAAAAAATATTTTAATTTTTTCTATTTTTTTTGATATTTTTTAATTTTTTTGCTTAAAAGCATCCTTTACGCACAAAAAATGTGATAAAAATAGCCTTTTTATTATTTTTTTTGTATTTTTTAACTATTTTTTTTACATTTTTTATGTATTTTTTCATATTTTTTATAAATTTTTGGTTTTTTTTTATGATTTTCTTCGTTTGATGTTTCATCTTTTATAAATTATTTTATAAATATTTGTTAATATATTTGGAAAAATAATTTTGATTTGTTAAAATAGAGTCGAGGGGAATATGAAGAAGATTTCAAAAATTTCAATTCTGTTTTTAATCTCTTTTGTTTTTTGCCTGACAACATTTTTTGGCATGACTTCTTTCTCGGCTTTGGCAGAAGACTCATCTGTTTCATCGGATGATTCTTCTGTGACACGTACCATTTCGGACGCAACTGGTCTTCAAACAGTTTTGAGCGAATATAACAACAGCACCGATTATTACATCATAAATTTGACTGCAGACATTGACAATGTGACTTTGCAAGGAACGCTTGGCACATCCAGCAATCCTTTCACAGGAGTTTTCAACGGCAATGGGCACACCATTTCCAACCTTACGATTGATTTGACAGATGTCGCATCAGATTTTGGTGGTTATGCTGGACTGTTCGGGGTGACTGATGGCGCAACAATTCAAAATTTGACAATAAGCGGAACGGTGACAATAATCACCAAATCCGGCGAAACTTCATATAATGTTGGAATGCTTTGCGGAATGGCAAAAAATTCGACATTCAAAAATATATACATAAATTCCACTCTCAACTTGACATATGATTCCACACTCAGTTCGACATACGACTTTGATTTTGATTCTTCCACAAACTTGGGTGGAATGATTGGAACAGCAGAAGACTCCACTATTTCATATTGCATTGTCAGGTCAACAAATGTTTTTGGCTCGCTGGAACTTTCGAATGTTGACGGTCACATATATGCATTTGGCGCGCTTGCTGGAAGAATGAATTATTCCACAGCAATTTTCAATGTCATTGAAACAACAATGAACATCACATTCTCTGGCGATTTTGTTGGAGATGTTGGAATTGGTGGCATTGTTGGAGTCATCGTTTCAGGAAGTTTGACAAACATTGCAATCGCAAACACATACAACATCACCAACTCTGAATTGTCAAGCTTGGGCGAAATTGCGGGGAGTATTTCCAACCCTGCGCCTTCGGCTGGAAACATTTCATATATTCACTATAAACAAAACAATATTAACAGATTTGGTGAAGGGACATACACTTATTCCAACTCTTCAAGTTATGACTATGTCACTGCAAGTGCGTTTGATTTGACTTCTTTGACTTCGGATGGCGCCGGCGGGTATACTTATTTTTCAGAGCAAAGTTGGGACCCGTTTTCTGGTGATTGGGATTTCTCAACCATTTGGTATGTCATGTCGTCGAGAATCTATCTGCAATGTTTCAATTCATATTCTGTTTCTGTGAGCAACATGAATTCATCCGTTTTGACTTGCCAAACGTCTTTGAGCACTTCATATAGTCACGGCACAAGCGTTGTTTTGAGTTTTGTTTTTAGCAACAGCGGTGGCGTGTCTATGAGCAATTTCTACACTCCAACCGCTTTGACACTTGATGGAGTGGCAGTGGCAACCATATACCAAAGTGAAAATGACGGTGAGTTTTCATATGTCTTGTCCGAAAATGATTATTATTCCATCACAGCAACAACTCAAGCGTCTGATGAAGAAACAATTTATGGATTTGACATCACAATTTCAAGTGTCAATGCTGCAACATCGGGGACATACAGCATTTCATACACAACCAAATCTTTCTCCATTGAACTGACAACAAAGCTTTTTGATGGAAGTACTGAAATTGAAGGCACAATTCCGGGATATGTCTATAATGCCAATGCCGCCATTTCCAATGCTGTGACAACTCTTTCAATATCAAATGCCATTTATGGCTCATTATACAGCATCGGCACAAGCCCAGAAGCAAGTGTGGCAGGTTCTTTTGCTGGATGGTATGTGGAATATGAAGACGGAACTTCTGCTCTTTTAAGTTCTTCAAACACCTTAAACTTCACATTTGGCAATGGGTATTATGTCGATGATATGCAAATCTATGCAAGATATGACTTCGACCCTTGCAACATAATTTGCAACATTGTCGGCGACGGAGTGGTGCAAATTGTTTTCAGCAACGATTCCAGCACTGCAATCACCGAAAGTGGTGGATATTACAGTGCGTCGAAAAACACTCAAACTTTGATTCTTCAAATCTATATTGAAAGCGGGTATTATTTTGATGTCGATGAATTTGTTGATTTTCTCAACACATACAAATCTCTAACAGCTACCTCCGAATTTTGTTATGATCAAGGACAATCGCAAGCTGACGACGGTTCGACGATCTATCAATTCTCTTTGGATATGACTGTCTTAGAATCAGGTTTCAGTGACGAACTTGTAATCAACATAACAACAAGCGAACAAGACCCAGAAAGCAATTCGCTCATTTGGATCATTGTTGGAAGTGTTCTTGGTGGAATTGTGTTGATTGGACTTGTTGTTCTCATCATCATTCTCATCAAACGTCGTGGCGGTGGTTTTGGTGGTGGCTACAGCAAAAAGGTTAAGGTCGACAAAAAGTCATATAAAAACATGTATTATTGATATAAAACTATTCTTCCAAACTTTCAATAAGTTCTTTGCCGTGACTTATGGCGTGTTTTATGCATTGAAGATGTTGAAAGTCTTCTTCATTGGTGCCATCAGTCTTTGACGAAAGAAAATGAATGCATATATGTCCATTCAAACCGCTTTCAACTGAACTGTATCCGTGCGGATATTCGCAGATGCTTGCAGGGAGAAAGGCTGTTTCGTTGATTTTCACAAGCACAGGTCGGCGTTGCCATGTGAAAGTATAATCACAAATCTCGCTGAAAATTTCGCCATTCTCTTCGTTGATTGGCTCGGCATCAATGTGATTTTTTCCGCCCGTTCGACGCATGGAAACTGTTGTGCCATTTTCAAATTCAATTATTTCAAATTCTGACTCAATCGGCAAAAGCGAGTCCACTACATCAAAATCAAGTTCCAAAAGCCTTTGATTTTGCGAACTTTGACTTTCAATCTCTGTTTCAAAATAGTTATTGATTTTGTAGGCATCGCCTTCGGTTATATTGGTGTGATTTGAAAAGACGGGATAAGGCAAGACTGCTGAAAATGTGGCAACCATAATCAAAAACGAAATGATATAAAACAATTTTCCCATGAAACTAGTTTGCGCGTCTTCTCTTCTTTCATTCTTTTTGAGAGTGAAAGTTTTTTCTATTACAAAAGAATGAAAGAATTTTTGGCAAAATATAATGAAATATGTCCAAAGTTTTCATGGTTATCTTTTTGATTTTTGGAACCGTGGTTGGATCCGGTTTTTCAAGCGGAAAGGAGATTATGGTCTTTTTCACAAGGTTTGGAAATTTGTCATATCTCTACATCCTTTTGGCGGGGATTTTGCTGTTTTTCGTCTTCTATTTTTTTCTCACCTATGGGCGAAGATTGGTCAAAAAGTTTGAAGATTCCAAATTTTTGAACGTACTTGTGATTCTCATTTGCACTGTCTTTTGTTCTTCAATGTTTGCTGGAATCAAAAATCTTCTCTCTTATTTTCCGTTGTGGCTTGACATTTTGTTTATTGTTTTGATTTTGTTTTTCTGTTTGCTTTCCACGATTCATGGCATTCGTGTGCTGGAAAAAATCAATCTTGTTCTGATGCCAATCGCTTCATTCATCTTTTTGATTGTGTTGTTTTTTTGTTTAAGTCTTCAAGAAGGAGAAATACTGCTTGGGATAAATGCGTGGGCGGGGATGTTGTATAGTCCGCTTTATGTTGCGCTCAACACATCTTTGGGCGGAATTGTTATTGCAAAATCTGGCGAAGGGTTGAGCAAAAAACAGGTGCTTTTGGTGTGTTTTTTGACCACATTTTTGCTTCTTATCTTCCTCTTTTTGGGAAATTTTGTTTTGCAAAGAAATGGACAGAGCTATTTCACCGAGATGCCTTTCCTTTCAATTGTAGGCGAAAATCAGACCATATTTATTCTCTCATTTCTTGTTATTTTGGTGGGTTGTTTCACCACGTTGATTTCAATGTGCTATACTCTCAAAACATCGTTTGACAAGTTTATTTCGGACAAAATTTTTTCAACCATATTGTCAGTTTTTCTGCCTTTTGCAATAAGTTTGCTGGGTTTTTCACAAATTATCTCGTTTTTATATCCAATTTGCAGTGTTTTGGGCATCTGTGTGCTGTTTTATCTTTTCTTTTCATCAATAAGTTTGACGAAAGATGAAAAAGATGAAGTTGAGACTTTTAAAAATGATTAAAATTTTTTATTTAAATTTTTTTAAGTAATTTTGTTAAATTGTTTGACATACGATTTAATTATCCTATATACTGAGTATAGCATTTTCAAAAGTTGAAAGATTTTTGAAAAGGCAAATTTAACAAAAGGAGGGGGTATGAAGCTTAAAACAATATTGCATGGTGTGACAGCAATTTTCAGTGCGTTGGTTTTTGCTTTCTTTGCATTGCCGTTCTATTCAACAACTATGACTGTTGCAGAAGGGTATGAATCTTATCTGCCAAACTTTGGACTTACTTCTGGAACGACAAAAGTGAATGGCTATGATTTCATTATTGATTCTTTGAAATCAACAGAAAGTTCATCAACCGGTGCATTTGCTGTGATTATGGCATTGATCACTTTGATTGTTGCTGGTCTTGCTTTCGTGATGGCAGTCGTTGCGCTTTTGAATGACTTTGAAGTTATCAAAAACGAAAAAGTTGAAAAAGTGATTGATTGCGCTTTCTTTGCGGTTGTTGTTGTTTTTGCTTTGGTTTGCATTTTGAACCTTGTTGGAAATGTTGTTCTTTTCAACAACGATGTTCTAAGCAATGTTGAAGAAGCAAATTCTGTGCTTGCATTGTACAGCATTGATGGAAGTATGACAGCTTCTGCAGGCTGGGCATTGTCAATTCTCACACTTGTTTGTGGACTTGGCGCGGTTGCGACAACATCTTACGCAAAATTTAAAAAAGAAAATTAAAACAGCAATTCAACCAGACTTGAATTTTCAATATAAAAGACTGCGATTTTCTCGCGGTCTTTTTTCATTTGCTTCGTGGGTTGTTGAAATGCTTTTCAAGAAGACTGACAAGAAAATACATTCCAAACGCCAAAACGCACAAAACAAAAGTTGCTGTCATAACCAAGTCAATTTTGAAAATTTGACCGCCATAGACAATCAAATAGCCAAGTCCTGCCTTGCTGGTGAGATATTCTCCCATGATGCTTCCAACCCAACTCATCCCTACATTGATTTTCAAAACTGAAATGAACTCTGGCATACAGTTTGGCACGACAAGTTTGAAAAAGATTTGAAATTTGTTTGCGTGCATTGATTTCAAAAGAAGAATTTTTCCTTCATCCACAGACAAAAATGCCGAGAGCATGCTCATTGTTGTTATGACAATGCAAATGAGAACACACATCAAAATTATGGCATTCGTTCCTGCACCGACCCACAAAATAATCACCGGTCCCAATGCAATTTTTGGAAGGGAATTCAGCACCACAATATATGGTTCAAAAATTTTGCGAACCTTTTCGTTCCACCATAATATGACGGCAATTAAATATCCCAAGACTGTGGCGATGGCAAAACCAATCAATGTTTCATATAGCGTTGTCCATGCGTGAAGCCAAAGCGAACCATTTTCAATCAGTGTGCCAAGTTGAGAGATGATTCGTGACGGAGAACTGAAAAAGAAGGAGTCCAAAACATCATAAGTTGTTAAAAGTTCCCACAATCCCAAAAAGGCAACAAGCACGAATATCCTAAAAAAATTTACAATAAATTTGTCTTTTCTCAGTTTTTTTACATATTTTTCATGAGATTTTGAAAAATTAGTTTGCTTTTTCTTCTTCATTTAACAATTGCCTCCAAATGTAGTTGAAAAGATTGTTTGATTCTGGATTTTCTCTTCTTTTGAGGGGTGTTTCTTCTTTCAGGTTGATTGAAAGTGTGTCCTTGACTGTTGCGGGGCGGGCGGACAGAATGATGATTTTGTCCGACATCGACACAGCCTCAGAAATGTCATGTGTCACCAAAAGAGCAGTTTTTTTCTCGTTTTTGATGATTTCGTGGACATCATCACACACCGAAATGCGCGTTTGAAAATCCAGTGCGGAAAAAGGTTCGTCCAAAAGAAGCAGTTTTGGTTCTAGTGCCAAAGTGCGAATAAGTGCCACACGTTGTCGCATACCGCCGGAAAGTTCGCGCGGTTTTTTGTTTTTAAAAGAAAATAGGTCATATTTTTTCAACAATTCTTCGGCAAACTCCAATTTTTTTTCCTTATCCAAAGGTTTTTGAATTTCAATTCCAATCGCAATGTTTTTCCAAACAGTTCGCCATTCAAAAAGATAGTCTTTTTGAAACATATATCCAATTTTTTTTGTGTCGATTTGTTCGCTTCCATCCAACAAAATTTTTCCTGACGATGGCGTCAAAAGCCCTGCCGTGAGTGAAAGAAGAGTGGTTTTTCCGCAACCACTTGGACCGACAATTGAAACAAAACTTTCTTTTTCCACAGTGAAGTTGATGTCTTTAAGTGCAAATATTTCGTCATTCTTGGTTTGATAGAAATAATTAAGATGTTCAAAAGTTAACAAGTTTTCCATTTTATCCTCTACAATAACATTCTATTTTGCAAAAAAAATTTTGTTAATAGGCAATTTTTTGGCATAGAGTGTTGAATTTGGCTTTTTCTTTAAATAAAATTTTTGCAAAGTTGAAAAAGGCAGGGGATATGGACGACGAGATAAGAGATGCGCTCTTAAAAAAAGCGTTAGGTTTTGAAACTGACGAAATTGTGGAGGAATATGTTGAGGATGAAAAAGGAATCCCCAAACTTCTCAAACGTAAGGTGACGAAAAAATTTAATCCGCCGGATGTCAGTGCGCTTAAGGTGCTTCTTGAAGACCACAAAACTGATGATTTTGACAACATGACTGACGGCGAACTCATGCGCGAAAAGGAGCGTCTTTTGAAACTTTTGCAAAAAAAGGAGAAAGAAAATGAAAATGGAACAATGTAGACACCAAATGAAGTGCGACTTTTTTGGATGCAGAAACATGGCAAAATATAGTTTCAGCACGAAAGGATTTCTCAGGCGAGACTTGGTTTTTTGTGAAGATTGCATGAAAAAGATGTTTGAATGTTTCTCAAAAGAGTGTGTGCCAAAGGCGGTTGAATCACCATTTAAAAAGAAAAGGAAGGAGAAAAGATGAAAAGAAGTGATGTTGTGAAAGAAACTTTGGAAGACTTTGAAAGAAGAATCAAAGAACGTAAAAATTTTGAAAATCAGTGGCAACTGAACATGAATTTCTACATGGGCAATCAATATTGCGACATGGGCTATGGTGGAATGGTTCGTGAAATCGACAAGCAATATTTTTGGCAAGAGCGTGAAGTTTTTAATCATATTGCACCAATCATTGATTTGAGACTGTCAAGGCTTTCAAGGATTAAACCAAAGATGCATATTTTACCGGCAACGGACGAAGAGAGTGACTTATACACAGCCAAACTTGGCAAAAAAGTTTTGGAGTCAGTGTCCAACAAAATTAATTTGACAGAAAAAATCAATCAGGCAACAAAGTGGAGCGAGATTTGTGGGACAAGTTTTTATAAAATCACTTGGGACGCAGAAATTGGACAGGTGGTGGCAATTGAAGAGGATGGACGCAAAATCAAAATGGGTGATGTGGAAATCAGTGTTTGTTCGCCGTTTGAGATATATCCCGACAGTTCCACTCACGAGAGTTTGGATGATTGCCAAAGCATAATCCACGCACGGGCTTACACTACATCGCAAATAAAGGAATTGTATGGAGTGGATGTTGAAGGCAAGGATGTCAACGTCTTTTCGCTTGGCAGTGCAATTTCTTCACTTGGTGGTTTGGGCTATGACGGCCATGCCACAAAACTTATTGAAACAACTCGTCATGACAGTGCGATTGTGTTGGAAAAATATGTCAAGCCAAACGACGAGTTTCCAAATGGAAGACTGATCATTATTGCCGGAGAAACTCTTGTCTTTGATGGCGATCTTCCATATCAAAATGGCGTGGAAGGCAGGCGCGAATTTCCTTTTGTGCAACAAATTTGCACCAAGGAGATTGGGTGCTTTTGGGGTGAATCTTTGGTCACACGTTTGATTCCAATTCAGCGTGCATACAACGCTGTTAAGAACAGAAAACATGAATATCTCAATCGATTGACTCTTGGTGTGCTGGCGGTTGAAGATGGCAGCGTTGACATTGAAAATTTGGAAGAAGAGGGTTTGGCACCGGGCAAAATTTTGGTCTATCGTCAAGGTTCTTCCGCGCCATCATTTTTGGGCGGAGAACAAGTGCCAAGCGATTTTGACAGCGAAGAAGAACGTCTTTTGAATGAGTTCTATTCAGTTTCAGGAATAAACGAAGTTGGAAGCATGGAAAACTTGTCAACAACAATGAGCGGAACTGCGTTGGAACTTTTGATTGATGAAAATGAAACACGACTTATCTTCACAACCGACAGCATCAAGCATGCAATTAGAATTTGCGCAAAACACATATTGAGATTATATAAACAATTTGCGACATTTCCAAGATTGATCAAAGTGGTTGGCGAAAATGGAAAGCTGGAAGTGTCATATTTTCAATCGAACGAAATTTCAAGTGATGATGTTCAGTTTGACACCGACAATGAAACCAACGAAACTTTGACACAGCGAAGAAATATGATTTACACTTTGTTGGAAAAAGGTCTTTTGCAGGACGAAAATGGAAACATATCCAATGCCATGAAAGCCAAGATAATGGAAAACATTGGTTTTGGAATATGGGAAAGTTCGGTGGATTTGAATGATTTGCAACTCAAAAATGCCGATCAAGAAAATGTGAGAATGCAAAATGGACAAGAAGTGCACGTCAAGGAGATTGACGATCACGAATTGCACTTAAATCAACACATTGCCTTTATGCTTAAAGTGATCTATGCTGGTGAAGTGGATGGAAGTGTCGAAGAAAATTTTCTTAGACACATAAGATCTCACAAAACAGAAATTCAAAAATAAGGAGAATTTAAAATGGAAGAAAAAGATTTGGAACAATCACAGGAAGTTCAACCTTCGCAAGAAGAAAACATCCTTGACTCCAACAGTGAAAAAGCGGAAGATATTGTGGCGACAGATGAAGCAGAAAGGGGCAGTCCCATTGGAAAATTTAAGAGTGTTGATGATCTTGTCAAGGCATACAACAATCTTCAAGCGGAATTCACAAGAAAAAGTCAAAAGCTTGCCGAATTGGAGTCGTCCACAACGACGGCTGTGGATAATAAGGAATTTGATGGCGCGCTTCAAAATTTCCTTTCAAAAAATCGGGAAGCAGTGGCATTTGCTGACGAACTTAAATCAAAGGTTATGGAAAGCAAAGGTCAAAATGAGAATGATTTTGAAAAGGCATGGACAGAGATTTTATATGACAAATTGTCGAGTTCTGCCAACTCAAACGAATTCAAAAATTTAATATTAAAAGATGACGAACTACAAGATTTGGTTATCAAAAATTACATGAAACAACTTCAAGGACAAAAAATTCCAATTGTCATGTCTTCAAACTCTGGGGAACGGGTGACCAAATCGGCCACCCCAAAACCAGATACTTTTGAGGAAGCCAAGAAAATTGTCATGAATTTGTTGTCATGAGAAATCAATTTTAAGGAGAAAAAAATATGATCACATTACAAAGTGCAGAAAATGTGCTTAAAGAAGTCTATTTGGGAGTTATTGCAGACCAAATAAACACAAAAACAAACCCACTCTTTTCAAGAATCAAGAGAAGCACAAGAAACATCAATGGAAAAGAAATTAGAGTGGTTGCACCGGTTGGCATCAACGGTGGAATTATGGCGGGAGAAGAAACCTCCACTCTTCCAGAAGGCGTTGCAACACCTTATCTTTCATTCAAAGCTCCACTTAAAAACCTTTATGGACGTTTTGAAATCAGTGACAAGGCAATCAGATGCTCTTCAAGCGATGTCAATTCTTTCGTAAACTTGTTGCAAGATGGAATGGACAGTTTGCTCAAAGCCAGCATCTTCAACCTTTCAAGAATGATTTATGGCGACGGAAGCGGACTTTTGGGGACTTTGACTGTGAGCGATTCAACAACAATCGACAACACCGAAGCAGTTGCACCGGGGATGTTTGTTGACATCTATAACTCTAACACTGTTGTTGAGAGCAATGTTTTGGTCACAAGTGTTGACAAGTCGACAGGAGTTATCACTCTTTCAACAACACAGACGCTTGCGACAGGCTATACAATCTATCTTCACAATTCCAAAGATTTGGAAATCATCGGTCTTAAAGGCATTGTCAACAACTCAGAACTCTATGGTGTTGACAGAAGTGAATATCCAATCATGAATGCAAAAACTTATACTGCAGAAAGTGATGATGTGTTTGATGAAGACTATGTTCAAAAAATCATAGACAATCTTGAAATGGATGGAACAACTGTCGATTTCATCAACTCTTCATATGAGCTTAAAAGAGTTTATCAAAGATATTTGACACTTTATAAAAAGCATATCGACTTCACAACTCTTGAAGACAGAATGAAAGTTATCACTCATTTTGGAACACCAATTGTGCCAACAAATCATGTCGGCGCAAGCGAGTGCTATTTCTTGAACACCAACGATTTTGTCTTCTATGAACTTGGCGATTGGAAGTGGTTGGAAGACGAAAGTGGCAGAATTTTGAAACAACAAGCAGACAAACCTGCTTACTCTGCAACTTTGGTTAAATACACTGAACTTCTTTGCCAAAAGCCATCTGGCGTGGCATTTTGTTCTGGACTTCCAACATCAATATCGGAGGGTTAATTAAATGAAAAGGTCATTCGAAATTGAAAGTGATTGCCTTGACATTGTCAAAAGGATAAAGGCGATTGATGAAGATTATTTTGTGGTCTATGATTTGGATGCGAAAAAATTTCAGTTACATCACAAAAAACAAAAACAAACATATTGTTTGACCTTTCCTTTTGACACTCTTGATGAGAGAGCATATCTTCATGTTCTCAAAACGCGCGTGCAAAACAGTGATGAAATTTTTGCCAAAATGGAAAAAGAAAATCAAGCACTGCAACGTGCAAAAGAAAAGAAATTTTTGAATGACCTTAAGGAGAAAATATATGACAGTTAAAGACATAATCAAATTGGTTTGTGAATTTGTGGGAGAAAGAGAAATTTTGTATAAACTTGAAGATGGCGGAGATTTGACAGAAAGAGAACAAGAGAAAGTGAACACCATGACGCGCTGTTTCAATCTTGTCAATCAAGAAATTGCAAGCGACTATCTTCCATTTATTACAAAAGAAACATTAAACGGCAAAAACTCTGTGATAAATTTTGCTGATCTTCAAAAAACTGTCATCCACATAATCGAAGTCAAAAATCGATTTGGAATGAGCCTGCAATTTAGGCTCTTTCCCGATTTTGTGGAAGTTGTGGGAAAGGCAAAAACGGTTGTTTATAGCTACCTTCCAGACGAACTTTCTTTCGACAGCACTGTTGAAATGCTCTGCGGTTTGAGTGCCAGAGTTTATGCTTATGGCGTGGCGAGTGAATATCTTTTGATTGATGGTGTGAGTGAGGACGCGGAGATTTGGGAAGAGCGATTTAAGCAGAGTTTGTTTATGCTTTCACGCAAACGCGGAGAACACGTTTTGCCTAAAAGGAGATGGCTGTGATATTTTATAAAAATCTTAAAAAACACAAAAGCACCACCGAAAAAAATCTTATTTTTTCAATCTTTGACAATGGTGTTGTGTCTGATGTTGATGATTCGGTTGCAAATTCAAATCAATGCAAGACGTTTTATAATCTTTCATACAAAGACGGAGCGTTGAAAACAGGGCTTGGTTTTCGTGACCTGCAAGTTCCAGCAAGCACAAGCGATTTGGAAACCTGTCACACTTTCTATTTTTCGATGTATATTGACCAAATTTGTGGCATTTGGGCGGAGAGATGGTTCAATTCCAGCAGTCAATCTTATGATTATTATTTGGTCTTGATTGATTCCAACTATAAGCTTTGGTATGTGACAATGATTGATATGTTTGGCGGATTTGTGTGGCAACGATCGACAAGGCTTTCAAGTTATCCAACATTTTTTTGCAACTATCGTTATGACAACGAAGACGCAACCGTTTATTTTTCAAATGAGGGGATGCTTTATTTCACGGGCAGTTCAGAAGGTTTTTATTCCGATGTTCCTGCGGTTATCTCTTGCGTGGTGCATTATGACAACTTTTTCGGAATCACAAACACAGACCGAAATGTTTTTATTTATACATCAAATTTGAACCTTCGATCTTGGACGGAAAGCGAAAGTTCGACGATTGAATTTTTGGATAATCGTGGCTCGTTCAACTTGCTTGTTGGGTTCAATGATTATGTATATTTATTCAGAGAATATGGCATCACGAGAATTTCGTTATATTCAACACGAAATGACTTCTCTTTCACTCATCTATACACTTCCACTTCAAAAATTTATGAGAACTCTATTTGTGTCTGCGGCGGTAAAATTTTCTTTATGACGCGTGATGGGCTGTTTTCATTCAGTGGTTCTTCCGTGAGCAAAGTGGCAGAAAATTTGGATAAATATTTCAAAAATTTGGACAACACAAATTGTTCTTGTGCGTGTTTGAATGGGAAATATTATCTTTCCACAAAATGCAACTTTGATGACGGTCAGACTGTCGGATGCGAAAGTTCGACCCACACCAACAATGTCCTTTTTGAACTTGATGTTGAAACCTTTGATTTGAATTTATATCGAGGCATTGACATAAGAAAAATCTTGGCGATTGACAACCCTTATATGAGCAAACTTTGTGCTTGTTTCAATCAAGAAGGTTACACTCAGCAAGTTGGAGAACTCATCACAAACGGTTCAACTTTTGAAACGCCAACAGAAAAATGTTGGATGTCTTTTGAAACAGACCTTGAACATCAATCAAAGCGCAAAAGAGTTAAGGAAATTGTTTTGACGACAAAATATGCTGTTGATGTTGAAATTATTTCGGATGAAGAAAGCAAAATTTTTCAATTTTCTGGAAGCGAAAAAGAGCAACGATTGCCGGTTTCTATCGTCGGAAAAACCTTTCAATTCATCTTCCGAACAAGCGAACAATATTGCGAAATTAAAAAACCAAAAATTGTTTTTGATGTTGTGACATGACCGTAATATTTTTTGATAAAACCAAATTTTATATCAAAGCGTCATTCTGTCAAATGGGAGATTTTATGGCAATGAAAAATCATTTTTATAAAGGAAAGAACCATGGACATATGGAATGATATAATAAGTATAATCATAAGCAATGGAGTTTTCGCAATTTTGTTTGTCTTTTTGTTTTGCTATCAACTGAAAGACAGTTCCAAACGTGAAGAAAAATATCAAGAAACGATTGAAGAACTGACCATACATTTGCAAATTTTGGAAGATGTCAAAGAAGATTTGACGGAAATCAAAGAATTTTTGAGATACGGTGACGAGCAATGAAAAACTTTTTCAAAAAATTTCAAAACTACAGTTTCTGGGTTGCTCTTTCTGGTGCGGTTGTTATTTTGTTGAATGCGCTTGGGCGTGCTTTCGGATTTTCAATTGAAAATGAAATTATTGAAAATGTTGTCTTGAGCATTGCAGGTGTGCTTGTTGTTCTTGGTATAGTGTCAGGCGCGGGTGACAATGAAGAAAGTGACGATGAAATTGAAGAAAATTTTGACGCAAACGACGAAGAAAATGATGTTGAAAATGATGAAGAATGATAAAAATATGTGAATAAATAAGCAAAAAAATGTATAAATATGCAAAGAAATCGCAAGGAAAAACTTGCGGTTTTTTTGTTGTTTGTTCTGTCTTCTTTTTCTTTTTTAGACCAATTTTTCTTTGAACGGTTTGATATTCTTTATTTTTTGTGAAATTTAGTTGAAATTCCTTGTTTTTTTGTGCTATCATATAAATGAATGGAGGGAAGATGAAAAAAATTTTGTATACAATTCTTTCAATTTGTGCAATCATCTATATCGCATTTTTGTCGCTCAACATTGTCATGGCCGAAACGAATTGGGCGCCAGATATGGGATGGTTTCAAACTTGGTTTGACTTTATTGTCAATTTTGGTGGGGTGGCAATCATATTTTGTTTTGCTCTTGTCAACTTCACAGGAAATCCGCTCAAACTTGTTTTCTTCATCTTGTTGATTCTTGCCATTGTGTGCTATATCATCGTCACGATTGCACCTGAATGGTTCTATAATCTTTTCTCTTCAGGCGGAGAGGAAACGGTTGAAGAAAGTTTGAAACTTTTTTTGAAAATTTGATGAAGATTGATTGCATTTTTTGAGATTTTTTATGGATAAATTTATTATTATCGATGGGAATAGTTTAGCAAATAGGGCTTTTTATGCAATGCCCTATTTGTCTAATCATGAGAAAAAACCGTCTGGGGCGGTGTATGGCTTTGCAAATTTGATTGTCAAATTGATTGTTGAACAGCAACCAAAGTTTTTGGCTGTGGCATTTGACCATGCTCGTCAAACCTTTCGAAACGCAATTTATGAGGGCTATAAGGCAAAACGTAAGGAAACTCCACCCGACCTTGTTGCTCAATTTCCGGTCATCAAAGAGATGTTGCAAAAAATGGGTATCAAAATTTTTGAATTTGCCGGCATTGAAGCGGATGATATAATCGGCACGCTGGCAAAAAATTCAAAAATGGAAAATATTTTGGTTTCCGGTGACCGCGATTTATTTCAACTTATCGACGATCATACAAACGTCTGGTTGACGCGTAAAGGTGTCACTGAAATTGACAAGTTTGATGAAAAAGTATTGTTTGATAAGTTAGGCTTGAAACCAGAAGGGGTGATTGACTTGAAATCACTTATGGGTGATGTCAGCGACAACATTCCGGGCGTGGTTGGTGTTGGTGAAAAGACGGCGCTTTCTCTTCTTGCACAGTATGGCAGTTTGGAAGGGGTCTATGCCAACATTAACGACATTGGCGGACGGCTTAAAGAAAAACTTGTCTATGGAAAGGATAGCGCTTTTATGTCACACGAACTCGCCACGATAAAGACCGATTGTGACATCAACTTTTCTATCGACGAATGTCGATATGATTTTCCTTTCTCACAGAATGTCCGCGATTTTTTTGAGAGTTGGGATTTTCGAAGCTTGACCAATCGCAAAGACTTGTTTGCTGATGGAGTTGTGGACAAAAAGGAGAAAGTTGAAAGAATTTGCATTGAAAACTTTTCTCAAATTGAAGATTTGGTGCAACAGACAAAGAATGTTTTTTGTTATGATCTTTCGAAGATGGAGTTTGCTGTTGGAAGTGAAAAAATCTTTTTTTTGAAAAAAGAAATTGATTTGTTTTCTGAAAATCTTGACATGGATGAAGTTTTACGTTCTCTCAAACCTGTCTTTGAGAGTGAAAATGTTGTCAAAATAACCAATTCTTCCAAAGATGACATCAAGATATTGAAGAGATTGAATATTAACCTTAACAATTTTTTTGATATTGAAATTGCTCGTTATGTTCTCTATGCCGGACTTCCGAAGCAGGAGTTGGCGTCTGTGAATGAGTTTGTTTTGTTGAAAAGTGAGCTTGAAAGGCAGATGGAGGAAAACAATGTGCAAGAGATTTATTCCAAAATTGAAATCCCTCTTGTGCCGGTGCTCGCTGATATGGAGAGCGAAGGTTTCAAAATTGACGAAGAAACGCTTGAAGATTTGAGTGTGAAATTTAATGCGGAAATTGCTGACCTGACGACACAGATATATGAGTCGGCGGGCGAAGAGTTTAACATAAATTCTCCAAAACAAGTGGCACATATTTTGTTTGAAAAGTTGGGACTTAAATCGTTTAACAACAGAAAACAATCGACAAATTTTGCTGTTTTGGATGATATGCGTTGGCAACATCCAATCGTTGATTTGATTATTGAATATCGCAAAAAGAGCAAACTTATCAGCACATATATCACTGTCTATGAGAATATTTGTAAACAAAATGGACCTGTCATCCACACCATTTTCAACCAAACATTGACTTCCACAGGGCGACTTTCCAGCAGTGAACCAAATCTTCAAAACATTCCAACAAGAGATGAAGAAGGGCGTAATTTGAGAAAAATCTTCATTTCAAAATATGCTGGTGGACAAATTGTTTCTGCAGATTACAACCAAATTGAACTGCGACTTTTGGCATCTTTGGCGGGCGAAGAAGGGATGATTTCTGCCTACAATAATGGAGTTGACATTCACACAAAGACGGCCAGTGAAATTTTTGATGTGCCTGTGGAAAGTGTCACACGCGAGCAAAGACGTGAAGCGAAAGCTGTCAATTTTGGCATAGTTTATGGCATAAGCGATTTTGGACTTTCGCAAAACATCAAAACTTCACGCGGTAAAGCAAAAAAATATATTGACAGCTATTTTGACCGCTATCCGAAAATAAAAATTTTCATGAATAAAAATGTGGAATTCGCCAAAGAACACGGGTTTATATGCTCTCATTTTGGGCGAATTAGACATATTCCAGAAATCAGCTCATCCAATATCAATGTTGTTCGATTTGGTGAACGTGTGGCAATGAACATGCCACTTCAAGGCACAGCGTCGGATGTCATAAAAATGGCGATGATTGAAGTTGAAAAACGATTGAAAGGAATGAAAAGTCATCTCATTTTGCAAATTCATGACGAACTTATCATTGACGCTCCACCAGAAGAAGTGGAAGATGTCAAAAAAATTGTGAAAGAATGCATGGAAAGCGTCACAAATTTTGATGTCCCGCTTGTTGTTTCTGTGGGAAACGGTAAAAATCTTTTTGAATGCAAGTGAAATGTTTCAAATTTTTATATTTTTGTGTGATTTTGTTTGACTATTTTTCCAAATTTAGATAAAATGATAATGGTGATGTATGCAGTATAGTAAAAAAATGGGTTTAGACTTTGGTAAAGCACGCATTGGCGTGGCATTCTCCAACCTTTCAATTGCAAGTGCTGACCATGTCTATAAAACTCAGACAGAAGAGAAAGACCTTGCATATTTTTCCGATTTGATTGCATCTCGTTCGATTGACCTTGTTGTCTTTGGACTCCCTCTCAGCCCTGACGGAAAAGAAGGGGAAATGTGCTTGGCTGTTCGTCAGTTTGCTGAAAAGTTGCATGAAAAAACGGGGGTTGAGATTGCCTTTCAGGATGAGCGATACACATCTTTTGAAGCGGAAGAAATTTTGAAAGAAGCAAAAATCAAATGGGATAAACGCAAAGAGTTTTTGGACAAACTGTCAGCGCAAATTATTCTGCAAAACTACATTGACGAAAATGGAAAATAAAGGAGAAATTTATGGACAAGAAAAAAGTGCAAAAAATTGAAGAAGCTTCAAAAAAAGTTAAGGAAATTGAAGAACGTTTGGACATTGTTGATGTGCTTTTGGATGAAAATAACAAAGAACCAATTGTGCTTATTGACGGAAATGGAAGAAAAATTGCTTTTGACCAAATTGCTGTCATTCCATATAAAGACAAGTTATACTGCGTTTTGAAGCCAATTGACGAAATTGAAAACGTTGCTGATGATGAGGCGATTGTTTTCTTTGTTCATGAAGAAGAAGGCAAAGAACCTGTGCTTATGGTTGAAACAAACGAAAAGGTTGCAATGGAAGTGTTTGATGAATATTACAATCTTCTTGACGAAGAAGATAAGAAGTCAAAGAAGAGCACTGCGTCAAAATCTTCAAAATCGACGACAAAAACAACTCCAAAAAGCACACCAAAGGGGACAGGAAGCAAGAAATAATTTAAAAGAACAAAAATGGAGTTTTTGTTTCATACATTTTCAAAGTTGACAACAAATCAACATAGTTTTATCTTTGATTTATATTTTTGGCATGAATAAAAATTGTGAATATAGTCAAAATATAATTAACAAGGTGGCACACCTTGAAAAAGGGAGGTATAACTATGTTTGGTAGAAAGAAAAATGCTAAAGCAAACACTGAGTCTGCAAACGAAATGACAACTTCTTCAAAGTCTAGTGCGTCGAAAACAAATGCAAAGACTTCCAAAAGTTGCTCTAGCAAAAAGTCAGGCTCTTCAAAGTGTTGCAAATAGTTTACCAACAAAAAAATCCACAAAAACGCTTGTGGATTTTTTGTTGCAAAAAACTGATAGTCATAAAAAAAAAGGTTTTTTTCGCATTTTTTTGAAAAAATGCGGTTTTTTTTGTGATTTTTTTTGTTTTTTAACCATTTTTAATGATTTTTTTGCATTTTTTCTGATTTTTGTTTGTCAAATCAATTTTTGTCTAGTGCAACAGCGAAAGAAAAATCGATGA
>CAZQMZ010000010.1:0-34276 GCA_964594865.1 uncultured Lachnospiraceae bacterium
GATAAGATTAGTATAAAGTTGTTTGTTTTTTTTGTGTTTTAATATTTTTATAATAATGATGCCCATTACAAAAACTTCTGTTTTTTATATAACAAAAAATATTTTACAATATTTTACAAAAATTAAAAAATAAAACTCTTTTCCCATATAGTTCAACCCGGTGTTAGGTCATATTTTATCTCGAAAAAACACTTTCACTTAATATTCTCGTCTTTTTTATCGGTTTGACAACCACAAAACAAAGCTCCTGCCGTCAGTTTGACGGCAGGATATCAGCAGTTTGTCGAAATTCTTATGTTGTTTTGTAAATAATGTCGAAATTTACTTTGCGCATGTTTGATATATATGTTAAAATAACGCCATGAGAAAAAACATGAAAAAGTTGTTTTCTGGAATTTTTGTCCTTCTTGCAATGTTTACAACAGGCATTGCATTGACTGCTTGCAACAACGGTGTCGAAGCGTCTATCACGGTTTCTCAAAAGGAAGTGACTTTAAATGTCGGTGAAAGCATAGCTTTAGAATATTACACCAACCCGTCATCTTTGGTTATTCAAACAGAGATTGTTGGAGAAGATATCTTTGAACGCTCGGTTAAAAATGGAGTTTTGACAATCACTGCATTGGAGAATGAAGAGTGCTCAGAAGAAACCAAAACATCTATATTGATTTTGAAAGCTTCTGGATACAGCGAAACTTGTGCCGTGAGTATTGAAGTCACAGTGATATATCCTGAAAACGAATTTTCAAACGAAGAACTTCCTGAAGAGGATAAAAATGAAGATTTAGATGAAGAAAAAGATATTCAAAATGTTGGAGATGTTGACAACAAAGAAGCTAAAGAAGGCTCTGACGAAGACTTGACTGATGATGACAATGAAGAAGATAATGAAGAAAATTCTAACAATATTGTTGATGGAAGTTTATATTATAATTTAACATCAAATTGCACAATCACAGGAAATACCATTTTAATTTCAACAAACGCAGTTTCATTGTCATTCGGGACTGAGAATGGGAACCCATCAATTAGCACAATTGAAATCACAGCAACTGTTGGTGACAATCAGATTGAAGTTACTCCAATGCTTGGAAATTCTTTTGCACTGATTTTCACCGACATCTCAGAATTTGCTGGAAGCGAAGGTGTTTTGACAGTTTATTTCACCATTGAAGGCATAGATGAAACTTTGATTGCGATGTATAAATTGATTTTTGAATAGAATTGGCATTTCTCTTGGATTTGTCAATTTTTAATATCTAAAATAACAACACCCCGTTATATAACTACAATAACTCGAACTGTAAGACTTTTGAATTCCAAAAGTCAATTTTATCCAAATTTATATATTATAATTCTTTTAAAAATGTTTTACAAAAGTGTAAAAAGATTGTGTTCTTTTACAAAACTCTAAGAATGCATAAATCATCGCCCAAGTGACAAAGTTAAACACATCTTTACCGCAAATTGTAAGAACAATTCAACCAAAAGTTTGGTTTATTTTTTAAAATTAAACCCATATCAAAAATAAAACAGGTTTTATTTTACAATATTTTACAAAATAAAATAAATGATGGTAATTGACATCCGTTTTAAATCATATACATTGCAGTAAAAAATAGACAGGCGCAAACAATTTTTTATTTACCCCACACTAAAATATGTCTATTTCAATGTTGTTTATTCCGTTATAAAATCTAGATAAAACAAGACCTTAATTATGATTTAATAACTTCTTTAACCACTATATGACCGCCAACGTTTTTTACTTTAAAATAATAGAAGGCAAAAAAAGATAAATCTCACTCGTCGGATTATCTCTTTCACAAACTGCCTAAAAATATGTTGTTGCTAATAAATGGCAATCAAATTAATTTAATCATCTTCTATTTTTAATCCCCCAATCACACATTTGGTCAAGAATTGGCATAAGCGATTTTCCACGCTCTGTCAAACAATATTCAACCTTTGGTGGAATTTGCGGGTATTCCTTTCTACGAACCAATTCAAACGCTTTTTGACGGAGTTGATAAAGCCGGGAAATCGAATGTCAAAGGCAGAATTGATGTTTTGGATGTTGCAAATGACATTGCGGTTATCAGAATTACAATGGAAGATTATTTTGGCGAAAACTTTGTTGATTTCCATATGCTTAAAAAAGATAATGATGGTTGGAAAATTGTTGCAAAGGTGTTCACTGGGTTTTAAATTATAAATAGGAGCTGGTCAACTCCTATTTTTTTACATCCAAAATCTTTATTTTTTGCTTTTCTGCAAATATTTTTCTAACATTAATATTTTATGCATTTTGCCTTGATATCTTCTATTTGTTAAGTTGATTATATCAAAACAAAAAGTATAATATCAAATATAAGAAGTAAAGCAGAAAAAGTTAATATAAGGTTTTTTAAAATCTTTCTGTTTTTTGATAGAATTAATGATGTTGTTGTCAATGCTGTTGTTATAGCTCCAAAAACAAGACTAGGAATTCCAAAATATACAAAACCAACAAGTATTCCTACGGCTTTACCCAAATTTTCATCATCCATATTGGAGATGTTTAGAGCAGCCCAAAAAACAAACAAAATTAGAAAAATAACAAATGTAACTATCCCCATGATAAATAAGATTTTTGCAACTTTTTCTTTTTTTGTTAATTTATTGTCTACTGATTTATCGCCTTTTTCTATTTTTTCTTCTTCCATACACCCCTCCCCAAAACAACTTGCTATACTGATATAATTGCTTGATTTATGTCAAACTATTTTCGTGGCTTCATCTTTGAGTGTAATTCCATTTTCCTGCATTTTCTAATTTGTTCTTTAACTTGTATATTTACCTAAATGACCAATGAGAAAAACCTCTCATTATTCTCAACTTTAGCAAAATTTTTTAAATAATGTCAAATATTTTGCAAAAAATTCACATTTTAGCTAAACCCAAAATTAAGCGAATAAAACAGTAAACGTAAAATTTTCGCTCTTTCAATAAAAAAAGATTAAATTTTCATTTAATCTTTTCATCATTTTTTGTTGGTTTGACAACTACAGAATAATATTTTTTGAAAGCTTTTTCATATTCTTTGTGAGAACCATCGTCATATTCCCCCAAATTCACAGCCTTTTTACCTCTTGCCAAATTATATGCAACACCTCTCACACACATTCTTGTATATGGAAGATTATATTCCTCAATGGTTTTGATCACCATGTTTTTGAACATAATAAAATTATCATCATTTTGCAAATCAATAACTTTCCCATTCCTTTGAATCTTGACCTTAAATTCTTTGAAAATGTTGTTGTGCCAATCCTTGTTCAAATCAAGTGGATTGATTTCTTTATCTCCAGAAAAGTTGTTTCTCAAAACACCTTTGATCAAATACAGTTTGTTTGCCTCGTCTTCTGAAACATATCCACTTTTTTGCAAGTTTGTGATGAGACGTGAACACTTGTCCGCATCAATTGTCATAACAACGAAATAATTCACCGGATAATTTTGTCCATCTTCATCCTTAATTGTCAAGACACTGCCCAATTCTTTCAACTTGTTTAAGAATGCATCCAACAAAAGCGCGTCATCGTGTTGTTCTTTGACAAAAGTCTCCTTGTCTTCATATTTCTCAAATTTGTCCAATGCAGCTTTCAAGCTAGCATGATATTTTACGCCATCTTTGAAATAAACTGCACGAAGAAGTGGAATTTGTTCTTCAAAAAAGTTTTTAACATATTTGTTTTTACTAATAAAGTCTGGACTTTTCTTTGTTTCATCTGTCATTTTTGCTTCCAAATTTGAGAACAATTTCCCAACAGACTCACAAAAAACATTAAAATCTTCTTCACTGCAATCTTTTGAAATTATACGGTCAAATTTATAGATATATCTATCCACCACTTTGATATAACTGTCCAAAATAAATTTTTGGCTGACCTTTATGTCGGATGATACATTTTTTTCTGGACAGAAAAACAAATTGTCATCAATTTTGGAATGAGTGAAACCTTTTTCTTTCATTGCTTGAATGATTTCTCTTCTCACCTTATCACTATAATCAAAACCACGCCCTGAAAATTCAACATAGTTCACATTCCCCAAAACTTTTGGCAATTTTTCGGCAAGCACTTTGGCATATACTTTCCAAATGTCGTCTGAATCAGAAATTGACATTTTGACATCATCATCCAAAATTTTTTCTTTGAAAAACTTGTTGATAAGTTCATTTTTGTTCATGAGCATCAATTCGCTCTTCCTTGCAAAACTTTGCATTTCGTTAGGTTTTGAAAAATAATAACTCTTAAAGATTGCAGTTGCAAGGCTGTCCAAAGTTTTGAATTCACCCTTACCGAATTTTTGATAAAATTCCAAAAAAATTTCATCCCTAGATTTTGATAAGTCAAAAGTTTTTTCATGACACTTGCTCAACCAATCTCTAAACATCTGCTCAATTATCTCTTTATCTTCTGCTTCTCTTTCTAGTTTTCTTTTCTTTAATTTTTCTTTCATATTTTTCTCCTTTAGATTTCATTATTCTATCACCTTTAAAGACATTTGTCAATAACAAAATAAAAGAAAATCTCACAAATTTTGTGAGATTTCTTTGTCATATATTTTGTTTAAATTTCGTGTTAAATCAATAAACATCTCTCTCTTCTGGTTCTTTCTTGTCTTCAACTTCAACAACAAGTGCTTCTGTTGTGAGAAGTGTTGCAGACACAGATGCTGCATTTTGAAGTGCTGAACGAGAAACTTTTGTTGGATCAAGAATACCCTTTTTGATCATATCACCATATTCATTGTTGAGCGCGTCAAAACCATAGGCAGACTTGTCAATGTTTTCGTATATTTTGTTGACCACAACACCACCGTCAATTCCAGCATTTGTGGCAATTTGACGAACAGGTTCTTCAACTGCACGAAGCACAATCATTGCACCGGTCTTTTCATCACCTTCCAAAGTTTCAATAAATCTCTTGATTGCTGTTGTTGTTTTCAAGAGTGCAACTCCACCGCCCGGAACAACTCCTTCTTCTGACGCTGCTTTGGTTGCTGAAAGCGCATCTTCAATGCGAAGCTTTTTCTCTTTCATTTCAACCTCTGTGGCAGAACCAACCTTGATCACGGCAACTCCACCAGAAAGTTTGGCAAGTCTTTCGGAAAGTTTTTCTTTGTCATAATCACTTGTTGTCACTTTGATTTGGTCTTTGATTTGCTTAATCCTGCCCTGAATGTCGGCACTCCTTCCAGCACCTTCCACAATTGTGGTGCTGTCTTTATCCACCTTGACATTCTTTGCACGTCCAAGATTTTCAAGTGTCAAAGATTTGAAGTCAATTCCAAGATCGCTTGAAACATATGTCCCGCCTGTCAAAATCGCAATGTCTTCCAACATTGCTTTGCGTTTATCTCCAAAACTTGGGGCTTTCACTGCAACAACATTCAGTGATCCGCGAAGTTTGTTCAAAATCAAAGCAGTGAGTGCTTCACCTTCCACATCATCTGCAATGATCAAAAGTTTTCCACCAACCTTGACAATCTGTTCCAAAAGAGGTAAAATTTCGCTTAAAGTGGAAATTTTGTTGTCCGTGATGAGAATATATGGATTATCCATTTCAGCAATCATCTTCTCGGTGTTGGTGGACATATAAGGCGAAAGATATCCGCGGTCAAATTGCATACCTTCCACAACAGAAAGTTCTGTGTCCATGGTTTGACCTTCTTCCACAGTAATCACACCATCGCTTCCAACTTTTTCCATTGCCTGGGCAATCAGTTTCCCAATCTCTTCATCGCCAGCAGATATGCTTGCAACTTGTTCAACATCTTTCGAATTTGTCACCGGTTTGGAAAGTTTTTTCAGTTCTTCCACAGCAACATCAACCGCTTTGAAAATACCCTTCTTCAAAATGATTGGGTTCGCTCCCGCTGTGAAGTTTTTCAGCCCCTCGCGAATGATTGCTTGTGCCAAAACACATGCTGTTGTTGTGCCATCACCTGCAACATCGTTTGTCTTGACAGAAACTTCTTTGATGAGCTCTGCGCCCAAATTTTCGAACGGATCAGAAAGTTCAATTTCCTTCGCAATTGTCACACCGTCATTGGTAATCAGAGGAGTGGCAAACTTTTTTCCAAGAACCACATTACGTCCTTTTGGACCAAGTGTGATTTTCACAGTGTTGGCAAGCTTATTGACACCTGCCTCCAAACTTTTGCGGGCTTCTTCGCCCTGTTTAATCATTTTTGACATAACTTCCTCCTTATTTCTCCAATACAGCCAAAATGTCGGTCTGTTTCATAACAATATATTTTTTTCCGTCAAGAGAAAACTCTGTGCCACTATATTTTGTGTAAAGCACCTCTTGTCCAACGGAAAGCTCCATTTTCACTTCCTTTCCGTCAACCATTCCGCCCTTTCCAACAGCCACAACTGTTGCGATTTGCGACTTTTCTTGTGAAGCTGTTGGCAAAATTATTCCGCTTTTTGTTTCTTTTTCCGCTTCTTTTGGCAGAAGAACAACTCTGTCAAACAATGGTTTAATATTCATAAATCCCTCCTATGCAAATTTATTTTGCACGTATTTATAACAAAATTTTTGCAAAATCCTTTATTTTTTTTGCAAATTTTTACACTTTTCATTTTAAAATAAATTTCTGAAAAAAGTAAAGTTTTTGTGCCACAAAATTTGAGATTACAGTAAGATTTTTGTCGATATTGTCACATTTTTTCCACGCTGTCAATTCCAAGTGTCCACAATGCTTTCTCCAGACATTTTTTCACCAAAACGCAGAGCGCAAGAAGGCTGTTCTTCTTTTTCTCATCTTGTTCTGCCAATATTTTATGATTGTTATATAATGTTGAAAAAGCACTTGCAAGGTCAAATGTTGAAAGACATAGCGAATTCAAAGAGTATGCGTCATATGAAAGTTGATATGAAGAATTAAGTCTCAATATTGCAAGAACAATGTTACGCTCTTCCACCGAACTGATGTCAATGTTTCCACTCTCAAAATGCGCCTTGTTTAAAATGGAATTTATGCGCGCAATGGTGTATTGAATGTAAGGACCTGTCTTTCCATCAAATGAAAGAAATTTATCAATGTCAAAGACATAGTCCTTTGCCACGGTGTTAGACAGATCACCAAACTTCATTGCCCCCACACCAATTCTTCGCGCAAGTTCATCGTCTCCAACAATGCCATTAGACTCAAGTTTCTGTTTTGCTTTTTCCACCAACAGCCCGACAACTTCTTTCAAACGAACAACCCCGCCCGCACGCGTTTTGAAGGGTTTGCCGTCAGAGCCGTTCATAGTGCCAAAAGCAACATGTTTAAGCTCTTGCTCCTTTGGTGAAATGCCGGAAAGTTTGCAACACCTAAAAACTTGCTCAAAGTGCGTCGTTTGACGATTGTCAGTCACATAGACAATCTCGTCAGGAGAATAATCGCGATTTCTCATCAAGATTGTGGCAATGTCCGTTGTTGCATAAAGATCTCCGCCATTATATTTTTTCAAGATTGCCGGTGGCATTGGGTTTTTATATCTTTGTGGTTCATCTTCGCTCTTTTTTGGAATTGGAATATGCTCGCCTTCTCGTGCCACATCCACAATCAGCGCTCCTTCACTTTCGCGCGCCAATCCTTTGTCGATGAAAATTTTGACGGTTTCATCAATATATGGAAAAGCGTCGCTTTCGCCATAATAGAACTCAAAAGATGTGTTGAGAAGTTGATAGTTGTTTTCAATTTCTTTAACAGAAAGTTCTCGAATTTTTTTATAAATTGTATAATATGGTTCCTTGTGCTGTTGGATGTAGAGCGTAAATTTATCTGCCTCAGCCTTGAAATTTTCGTCAACATCTTTGCGTTTGCTTGCCTTTGGATATTCTTCATTCAAAACATCCAAAGTGACATTTTTGAGTGAAATTTCATCAAAATTTACATTTTTTGTGCATTTTTGTGCATTTTTTTCAATTTTTTGCTCAAAAAAATCATCTAAAAATCCGTCTTCTTTAAGTTGCAAAATTGTCAGTCCCATTTGCAAACCCCAATCACCCAAATGCACATCAGCAAGCACACGGTCACCAAGTGCAACGTGAAGCCTTTTCAACGCTTCGCCCACAATTGGAGAGCGTAAGTGTCCAACATGAAGTTCTTTCGCCACATTTGCTCCACCATAATCAAAAAAGATCAAGCGCGGATTTTTCACTTGTTCCAATCCCAAATTCTCATCCTTCGCAATCTCATTGCCGAATTGAGAGAGCTGTTTGTTGGAAACAACAACATTTATAAATCCCGGCATAACAGCAGAAAATTGAAAACTATCTGTTTTTTTGATGTTTTTCACAATTTTTTCAGCCAAATCAATCGGTTTTTCGCCCATTTTCTTTGCGTTCAACATCGCATAGTTGCATTGATAGTCACAAAGTCCCGGACGGTTTGAAAAAGCCACAGAAAGTCCTTCAGATTCCAAATTCAAATTTTTCAAAACTTCTTTAAGTATGTTTGTTATTTCAATTTTAATGTTCATAGCTTTCTCCACAATCATTTATAAAGTTTATGAAAAAATTATAGCAAAAAATACAAAAAATAGCAAGAAAAAAGCGCTCTCAAATTGATGAATATAAAAACATTTAAAAACAAAATGCTTTTAAAAAATAAATAAAAAAACTTTTTAAAAATAAATAAAAATGAAAAATAATTATTCTTTAAATAAAAAAATAAATAAAAAATCAGAAAAATTCGATATTATCGGACGAAAAAATGTTTAAAAATATTAAAAAATAAATATTAAAATATAAAAAAAGAAATATATTTTTATATTTCTTGTCTTGAATTTAATGCTTTTTCAAGTGTCACTTCATCGGCAAATTCAATGTCACTTCCAATGGAAATTCCTTGCGCAAGCCTCGTCACTTTCACACCCATTGGCTTCAAAAGTTTGGCAATATACATCGCAGTTGCCTCACCTTCAACATCTGGATTGGTTGCCATAATCACTTCTTCCACTCCATGTTTTTGCACGCGAGAAAGAAGCTCTTTGATTTTGATGTCATTAGGTCCTTTGTTCTCAAGTGGATTTATGCATCCAAAAAGGACATGGTAAACCCCATCAAAACTCTTCACTTTTTCCATTGAGATAATGTCTTTTGGCTCTTGAACAACGCAGACAAGTTTTTGATTTCTTCTTTGACATATTGGACAGATTTCGGAAGCACTGTAATTTCCACACTCTTTGCAAAGTTGAACTTTGTCTTTCACATCGACGATTGCTTTTGCAAAATTTTCTGCCTTATTGCGATTGTTTTCAATGATATAGAAAGCATAGCGTTGTGCAGTCTTTCTTCCAACGCCCGGCAACGATCTGAAATATTCAATCAACCTTTCAATCGGCTCTTCAAATTCACTCATTTCACAATCCTTTCAATTTTCAGTCAAAACCCTTTTTCTTCAATTCTGAAATCAAAGTTTTACTTTCAAGACTTTCAATTTCGATTCCATATCTTAACGAAATATCTTTCAACCTTTCTTCATAAGAAACAAAGTTGCCTTGAAAATTTATATGCATATCTGCCCAATTCAATATATCCAAAAATTTGCTTTGATATGGACAGTTTGCCTTTCCGTGCCAAAAAATTTCTCGCCAAAACTTATATTTCTGTTTCTTCATGAATTCCCCTCCCACACGAGCATGCAGGTGAAATTCTTTTTCTTCCAAAAATTCATAACCAACATCATGCAAAAACCCAAGGGTGAAAAGGTTGACACATTCTTGCTCGGAAAATCCGTGCTCTTGTCCATATTTTTTCATCAATTCTGCAACTGCAAATATATGATTTTTTCTGTTTTCATCAATCATGTATCCACCAATATTTTACATGATGTTTGGAAGTTTGGATTGTTCGTCAGCGGTGATTTTTGATATGCAATCGTTCACCGCACTGACCATCAAGTCTTCCAGCATTTCAACATCGTCTGGGTCAATAACTTCCGGTTTGATCTTTACACTTTTGACAGTTTTATTTCCAAGCATAGTCACTTCCACCATACCTCCGCCAACAGTGGAAGAATATTCCGTGCTGTCAATCTCGTCACGGATCCTTTTCATATCCTCTTGCATTTTCTGTGCTTGGCGCATAAGTTGTTGCATGTTTGCTCCGCCAAAGCCACCACCAAAACCATATCCCATTTTCAATTCTCCTTTTATTCTTCAATCTCGATATTTCCAAAAAACGCTTTCAGTTTTTTGACATCTTTTTCAATTTTTTGCTCTGCACTTTCAAACTTGATCACTTCAAATTTGAGATCCAAACCTTGCCAACGAATGGCGTTTTCAATGTCCTTTCGACCATCTTCCAAAACATCTATCAAAAAGTCATCGCTTGTTCGAATGATAAGTTTGCCATCTGCAAGAATTGCGTTTGTGATATCTCCGCAAGCCACATGAAGTGCAACTTTGTGGTGTTCTTTGAGATAAAGCACCACCTTTCCCCAAACATTTTTTGCCGAAAGTTTGGAGACGTCTTTTTCAATTTTCAGTTTTTTTTTGATTCAAATCCCAACATAGCAGACAAACATGTGGTTTCCAACAACAACCGAACAGAAAGAGTGTATCTCAATTCGCTTTCCGCACTTGAAAAGACTTGCATATATCTGATTAAATCTTTTTCCAAGAATTTTTCAGCTTGTTGTTTATATTTTTCAAAAACATCATTTGGCAGATTTAAAATTTCACCTGCATTGTGACAAGACTTGCAAACCAACAAATTTCTTGCATGTTTGGATAAATCTTTGGAAAAAACAGCCAAATTTTTGCCTTGTTTTTCAATTTCATCAATCATGCTCAAAACTTCGCCGACATCTTTCTCGCCAATTTTGTCAAAGAAATTCAAAATCAAATCGTGCTCGGTTGTCCCCAACACACTCAAAGTCTTTTCTTTGGTTATATCTCCCTGCGAATAAGATGCAATACTGTCCGCGATTGAAAGAGTGTCACGCACACTGCCTTCGCCTGCTCTTGCGATGATTTTCAAACTTTCTTCGTCATATTTGATGTTTTCTTTATCAAAAATTTCTGAAAGGTGTTTTGCAAGCTTGTCCACACTGACAAGCCTGAAATCAAAACGCACACAACGCGACAAAATTGTTTGCGGAAGTTTGTGAACTTCGGTTGTTGCCAAAATGAAAATGATGAAAGGTGGTGGTTCTTCCAAAGTCTTCAATAGAGCATTGAAGGCGCTGTCTGAAAGCATATGAACTTCATCAACGATATAGACTTTATATTTCGCTCCAACCGGCATAAATTTGACCTTTTCGCGAATTTGACGAATGTCGTCCACTTTGTTGTTTGAAGCGGCGTCAATTTCGATGATGTTTATGTCATTCTCTTGTTCCAAACGTTTGCAGTTTTCGCATTGCCCACACGCCGAGCCATGAACCGGCGACAGGCAGTTGACCGAACGTGCAAAGATTTTTGCTACACTTGTCTTTCCCGTTCCCCTTGTGCCCGTGAAAAGATATGCATGTCCAATTTGGTCATGTTCAATCTGATTTTGAAGAGTCTTTGTGATATGGTCCTGACCAATCACTTCTTCAAAAGTTTTTGGGCGATATTTTCTGTAAAGTGCAATATGATTCATTTTTGTCCTTTTATGTTTTTTACTTCTTTCAATAATTCTCTCGACAGATCACAGCAAAATTGTCCACATCCAAGCACGCTCCGCCAATCAACACTCCGTCAATTTCTGGATTGGAAATAATTTTGGAATGGTTGTTGAGATTGATGCTTCCGCCATAGATAACTTTTATGTTCTGTCCTGCTTTTGCTGAATATTGTTGTTCAATTTCCTTTCTAATCAATTTGGCAATTTCTGTTATGTCATTGTTTGTGGCACTTTTGCCGGTGCCAATTGCCCAAATCGGTTCGTAAGCAATAATCAAACTTTCAAGTTCGTTTTCATATATACCTTTAAGGTCATCATCGATTTGCTTTCGAACAAATGCGCAGGTTTGTTTGTTTTCGTATGTTTGCAAACTTTCTCCCACACACAAAATCACTTTAAGTCCGTTTGCAAGAGCTGTTTTGATTTTTTTGTTGATAAGTTTGTCAGTCTCTTTGAATTTGCTTCTTCGCTCTGAATGGCCAATGATGACATAACTTGCGCCCAAATCTTTGATCATGCTTGCACTTATCTCTCCTGTGAAAGACCCTTTTTCTTCTTCCGAAATGTTTTGAGCTCCAAAAGCCACTTTGCTTCCGTCCAAAAACTCTTTTGCCACCGCCAAATGAGTGGAAGGTGGGCAAACAACAATATCATTCTTTGTCGACTTTGTTTTGGTTGCAAGCGCCATTGCATAAGTTTTAAATTCGCTTGGAAGTGAGTTCATTTTGAAATTTCCAATAATGATTTTTTTCATATTTTCACCTTCTCTTTTAAATTGATCCAACACACTTGTCTTATGAAATACATTTTACTTAAATTTCAACACAAATTCCTACTTCACCACATCAATAACTTCAACGGCTGGCAAAGTTTTCCCTTCCATAAGTTTCAAACTTGCACCGCCACCTGTTGAAAGATGGTCAATTTTTTCAGCAACTCCGCACAAATTGACAGCACTCACACTGTCACCACCACCCACGATGGAATAAGCTTCCGATTTTGCCACTGTTTTTGCAATATTCATTGTGCCTTTGCTGAACGCAATTTCTTCGTATTTTCCCATCGGACCATTCCAAATGATTTGTTTTGCATTGAGAATTTCATTTCCAAAAAGCTTGATTGTTTTTGGTCCAATGTCAAGAGCTGTCATGTTGTCATCGATTTCTTTCACTTTGACCGCTTTATCTTTGTTTCCAATTTTCACAATATGGTCAATTGGAAGCAAAATCTTTATCCCTTTTTCTTTTGCCTTTTCCAAAATCTTTTTGGCGTCTTCCACCAAATTGTTTTCACAAATTGAATTGCCCACTTTATGACCTTGTGCAAACAAGAAAGTGTATGCCATTCCTCCGCCAATAATGATGCTGTCTGCCATATTGATGACGTTGTTGATCAAATTCAACTTGTCGCTAACTTTTGCTCCACCAAAAATGGCAACAAAAGGATGCTTTGGATTTTTGAAGGCATCTTCAAACACTTTCAATTCTTTTTCAACCAAAAAACCGATCGCACTTGGCATTTTCAATGCCACGCCATAGTTGGAAGCATGCTTCCTGTGAGCCACACCAAATGCATCGTCAACGTAAATGTCAGCAAGCTCGCTTAATTTTTTGACAAAAGACGGAGAATTCTTCTCTTCTCCTTCATCAAAGCGCAAATTTTCCAAAACGATGATGTCGCCATCCTTCATTTTTGAGATTGCCAAATTCACTTCTTCGCCATATATTTTGTTGCAAAACTTGACTTTGTTTGGAAAAAATTTCATAAGACGCACTGCAACAGGAAAAAGCGACAAAAACTTGTCGTACCCTTTTGGACGCCCCAAGTGAGAACACAAAATCAATTTTGCTCCCCTTTCGGAAAGATAGGAAATTGTTGGAACAGCGGCAACAATTCTTGTGTCATCCAAAATATCCCCCCAATGATCCAAAGGAACATTGAAGTCACAGCGTAAAAGCACACGTTTACCTTTCAATTTTTCCAAATCTCTTATCGTTTTTTTCATACCTTTGCCAACCTTTTTATAATTTTACACCATTTGCAAGATATTTCAAAACATTTTTTTAAGAAAAACATTTGAGATCTTGCGAAAATCTAACAACGCACTATTCTCCATATTTTTCATATGTATCTTGCAAAATTTTGAGTGCCTCATCTATGTCTTCGCAAGTGGCAAGTTGAAACCGAACACTTGCCGAAATTGGAAGACCGCTGGCATACCACAAAAGGTGTTTTCTTATATATTTTTTAAGCCAATTCTCTTCAAAATGTTCCCGCAAAATGCTGATATGTTTTCTGACAACATCAATTTTTTTGAAATCTACTTTTTGATTTTTAAGTTCAGCAAAAAGCCATGGTTTGCCAAGCGAACCGCGACCAACCATCACTCCATCCACACCACATTGCCTGATGTTTTTCAAACTGAGCTCGTCCACAACATCGCCACTGCCCACAACGGGAATCTTGAGCTTGGACTTGACTTTTGCCAGCGCTTCCCAATCGGAATGACCGCTATATCCTTGCACCACAGTTCTTGGATGAAAGATCACAAAATCGGCACCGCAATCTTCGCACATTTGGGCAAAGTCGAGATAATTTTCTTTTTTATTTCCTTTCCTAAACTTCACAGAAACAGGCTTATTTGTGGACTTTTTAACAGAATATATGATTTTTCCAGCAAGCGAAATGTTGTCCATAAGCGCACAGCCCTCACCATTTTTGATGATTTTTGGTGCAGGACAGCCCATGTTTATGTCAAAGCCGTCAAAAGTTTCAAGCAATGGATGTTGAACAGCACCTGCCATGAAATCTTCTTCATGACCAAAAATTTGCGCTATCTTGATTTTTTCATCTTTGGTTGACAAAGTCATGAGTGCTGTCTTTTGTGGATTGTGCATCATTGCCCTTGCCGAAAGCATTTCAGTGAATGTTGCGTCCGCTCCAAAAGAAGAACAAACTGACCTAAACCCCACATCTGTGACGCCTGCCATTGGTGCCAACACGATTGGGTCTTTAATTTCGAAATTTCCAATCTTCATAAGAAATATAATATCACAAAAAATAATTAAAACAAAACCCTTTGTTCAATTTAATCAAAAGAGATTATAAAAACTTGAAAATCAATCCACTGTTTCTTCATCCAAATATGTTGCCATATAGTCAGCGACATGAAAAAGAAATGCCGTTGGAAATTTGTGAAAAACTTCGTTCAAAATGTTTGAGTTGTTTATTGTTCTGCTGTCAAAAGCGCCCATATGCCAATTTATTGCCATTGCTTCTTCACGAGTCAAACGCATAAATCCAGAAATCATGTAAACAGATTTTTCTCCGTGACCATATGGCAAAGAATCGGAATATTTATAATAAGGTTTTTGCACCCACTGCCCATCCACCTTGACGTTACGCATATCCACTGTATATGTGTTCACTTTGCAAATGTCATGCAAAAGAGCAATGATTGTCACGCTCTCCGCTGAAATCATCCGCGTCCAATTTTCGCCATATTCGTTTTTCAAAAGATTGACAAAGCGTTTATATACATTCAAACTGTGCGCACACAACCCGCCTTCAAAATTGTTATGACGTCGTCCAGATGCTGGAGCTGTGAAAAAGTCTGTCTTTTCAAGATAGTTCAACAATTCTTCCGCACCTTCGCGCTCGACATTTTCATAAAAAATTTCCAAAAATTCTGCCTTTATATCTTCAATTTTTAATTCTTCCATATTTTTCTCCTTTGCGATTCAGAAATAACTATATAACATATATTAACAATAAAGAATGCCAAAAATCAAATAATACAGTGCATTTTCCACTTGCATTTGCCCGTTTTTGATGTAAAAATCGACATCGTTGAGCATTTCATAAATGTTTTTAAGTTGCAATTTTGAAAAATTTTTTGTCAATGCACGCGCTTTTGTGATGGCATATTCTTTCACAGACAAAAGTTCGGCAAGCTCTTTGTCTGAAAGATTGGAAACAGAAACAAAAAACAATCTTCTGAAATGATTTAAAATCAAAGAGAAGGTTTTTGTGTCCTTATCCATCAAATTCAAAAGTTCGACCGCCTTGCTTGCATCACGTCTGGAAAGTGCATCCGTCAGTTCAAACACTGTGAACTCTGTTTCCTTGCACACAAGCTCTTCAATTTGCTTGTCTGTAATTTGAAAACTGTCACACGCAATCAGCTTGTCCATTTCGTTTTTGATTAAGGAATAATATCCACAGCACGACTCAATAAGTTTTTGACAAGCATCTGTGGAAATGCTTTTTCCATATTTGTTGAGCTCTGCACGTATGATCGCTTTCAAATTTTCGTCGTCGAGTCTTTTGGCGCTGACCTTTTGCGCAATCAAAAAATCAAACTTGTTGAAAAAATCAAAAATCACCAAACACGTGCTTTCAACAGGTGTTTTGAGATAATTTTGCAGTTTTTTCTTAAAATTTTCTGGAATTTTTGTGATATTTTTAAGCAAAATCACTTTTTTATCACTTCCAATTGGTAGAGTTTCACAGGCATCAATCACCACATCTCCGTCAAAACTGTCGTCATCAAAAGCGATGAAATTGAACTCTTCCAAAGTCAAATTGCAAGCGTTTTTGATCAGTTCCAACGCACGCGAATAGAGAAGAATGTCTTCCCCTTGCACCACATAGCACGGCTCAACTTTTTTTGTTAATCTTGATTTCAATGTTTTCAATCTAAACACCTCCTTGAATAATTTTTTCCGCTTATTTCATAAGCCACATTGCCATCGTTTTCATATGATGAACTTGCAATATCACAAGAATAGTATGTCAAAAAGATGGAACTTTCGTCAAAATAGGAAGCATAGGACTCATGCTTGCCCAAAACCACAAAATCATAATTCTCAACAGGTAAACTTGAAAGTTGTGTTTCTGTCAAAGTCCAATCGCGAAGAATGAAAATTGTTGTGTCGTCAAAAGAAATTTCCAGCCCCAACATTCGAGTGCCATATCCGCGATAAACAAATGTAAATCCGCCCACCGAACCTTCTTCGTTCAGTTCCATGAGCACTTCGTTGTCATAGCCCTGGCCACCGTCTGCGCGTATCAAAGTTTCAACACCAATTTCGTTTGCGCTATCAATCAAAATAGTTGGTTTTTGCAAGACAAAAGCAGTTGTGATTTGTTTGATTTCCAACGCATTCAAAAGTTTCCTTGTGAAAGATTCATATCCAAAATCCACAATAACCGATTCTCCCTTGCTGTTTGTTAAAACAAGCACGCTGTAAGAATAATTATAGCAATAAACCAAAGATGAAGTCACCGGAAATTGAACATAACTCACCCCATACAAAACTGCACTGAGAGCAAAAACTGACGAACAACAAATCGCTTTCACTTTTCTGCTGGTGAGAAAATAATGACTCAACAAGAAGAAAAGAACAAACAAACTCGCCACAAAGAAGATGTCAAAAGGCTCTATAGTTGTCAACAAACTTGTGCTTCCAAAAAAGTTTGCCACGATTTCAATTACTGAAAATCCCCAACCACAAATTTGCAAAAGAAAACCTAAAAACGGCAACATAGCGACAAGCAAGACAGAAACAAAGAGCAAAGGATAGAGCACAGAAAAGAATGGAATGACAACAAGATTGACAAAAAATGAGAGAAAATTGAGAGTTCCATCAATCATTCCCAAAAATGGCAAAATCCCAATTTGGATTCCAATTGAAATTGAAAACGAACTTGCCACAGCACGCGGAAAAATTTTGGTGAGAAGTTTGTTTATTGTTGGCGCGATGATATAGATTGAAAGCACACAGAAGAAAGACATCAAAAACCCAACATCAAGAGCGGACAGTGGCGAAAAAATCAAGATAATGAGTCCCGCAAGTCCCAGCGATGAAAGTCCATCATACCACTTTCCAGAAATTCGAGTGAAAAACAGCACCAACCCCATGATTCCTGCTCTGAGAATCGACGGAGAATAGCCACAAAAAGTGGCATAGACTCCAAGGAAAACAAGGCATATGAAAAAATTGAGCATACCTTTGATTCGGCATTTTTTCAGCACCCACCCCAAAAGTGCAATCAAGAAACTTACATGAAGACCGGAAACCGTGAGAAGATGAATTATTCCCGAAGATTGATAGGCAAGATAGACATCATCGTCCAAATCATTCTTGTCTCCAAAAAGGACAGCATATGCAACAGAGCCGTTTGTTTCTCCCATGCAATCATAGAGCACTTCTTTCACTTTCAAGCGAAATTTTTCAATCAATGTCAAAGAATTGCCCTGAATTTCCACTTCATCAATGTCGACCGATGCCGTGTATGGTGTTCGGTCGCGATAATATGAACTGTTGAAACTTCCCAAAGTGAAAAGTTTGACATTTTGGACATTGGTGGTGAATGAAACGATGTCACCAATCTCAAAATCGCTGCTGCTGTCAAAACTCAACACCAAAGAAATGTTTCCGGCACTTTCTCCGTCAATTGTGACATCTTTCAGAATGATTGTTGCACTGCCACCATAGGTGGAATATTTCACATCATCGGAAATTCTGCCAACCACACTCACCTGTCCGGTGTAAGTTTTTCCTTCAAACATAGAAAGCCCCACAAAAAACCAGCCCAACCCCAGCATAAACACACACAAAACAACCGCCAGACACTTGAAATATTTTTTCCAAATTGAATAGACTATGAAGACAAGCAAAATGACAACATCAAAAATGATATATCTCAAATTTCCGTCAAAAACAAACTTTGCTGTTGCAATTGCCAGCAAAAATGAAAGAAAAACATAAAAAAGCGGTCTTGAATTGAATTGTTTTTTCTTCTCATCCATAATTTACAAAAATGATAGCATAAAGCGACAAATTTTGCAAATTAATTGAGAAAACAGCATTATTTTGTTTCTTTTGAATTTATTTTTCTGTTTCTTAACACAACATATGCCACAAACATTCCAACAATCACCAACAAGAGTGCGGTCAAATACCAAATCGGCGTGTTTATATATGAAGTATAAAAAGTTATTGTGCCATCTTCTTCAATTTCCGCCAAAGTTTTGATGAACACATTGTGATGAAAGTTTTCGTCATCATATGTTATGTCAGAGTTTAGAGTTGTGGAAGTTGTGGCATAGTCATAGATGAAAGAACTGTCGTCAAGAATTTTCAAATATTCTTCACTGTCCAATCCTGAATTTGAACACCACGATTGAATTGCCATTGAACAAATGAGTTTCAAGTTTTCGGCACTTTCTGTCGACAAAGGAAAATTGATTGTCATTTCCATTTTTTTGACAAAAAAGCCTGTCGTTGAAATTTGTGTTTCATTTTCAGAGTCGTCACTTCCAAAGAATGTTTTTTGACTTTCCAAATCGTCAAAAACTATGGAAAATCCAATTCCGTCGACATTTGAAAAATAGGTGCATCCTGAAACTTGCACTCCGTCCGTTGCCTTCTGTCGATATTGTTCTGCAAGAGCGTTGATGTAAGTGGCAAGATAGAACTGATATATCTTGATTTCGCTGTCAGCAACATTCATATCTTCAAAGAAAGCGGTGTTTAAAGGAAAAATATATGTGATTGAAATTTCGCCAGACGAACTTGTTTGTCTGATGATTCTGAAAGCATTTGTTTGATTTATCTCCGTTTGTTGTGAAGATTGACATCCCACGCAACAAAAAATGGAGCAAAAGATTAAAAAAAGAGTAAAAATCGATTTTTTCATAATCTATTTATACTCTTTTTTTTGAACGAATATTCTCTTCTTTGCAAGCAACACGCTTTAGGTGGAAATGTATGTTCCGCTCCAGGACCAATTGCTATCGTTTGTGAAAGAACAAGTTCCACTGTTGGTGTTTGTGCCAGAAAAACCACTTTTTGTCAACACCACAACTCCTGCAACATAGCAAGCGACATTGTTGTTTGTAATGGCTGAGACAGAGAAAGAAAGATTGTTTGCACAGTATGTCATAATGGAAGAAGTGGCGTTTGTGACAACGATTCCAGCAAGCTGAACAAATGTGGTTCTTGTTGCACAAGTGACGGTCACAGTTCCAGTGTCCGTGCTGCAACTTGTTATTGTTGCATAGTTTGTGTAAGCAATTCCACCAAAAGAAATCAAAACTGAATTGTTGTAGTCGGAAATTGAAATTGAAGTTCGAAGTTCACAATTTGAAATTGTTGCAGAACTTCCTTGATTGATTGAAGCAATTCCACTGTATGCGTGAGCATATTTGTTTGTATAGTCGCCATAGAAATAAGTCTCAAAACTTGTGACTGTGACACCACTGATTGTTCCAGCATTGTTGATCACAAGCCCTGACATAAGAGCATTGTTCGCTATGGTGGTATAATTTTCTCCACCAAAATTCACATTCAGCACAATTCCACTCACTCTGGCAGTGGAAGTGAAATTTTCAAAAAGAGCACTGCCATAATTATACACCAAACTTTCTCCGTCCGTCAAAGTGAGTTGCGTCAAATCGGTGCGAATCGTAACCGATGTTGAAAGTTCACTCACGCCTGTGGAAGTATATGTGATGGTGTTGCCGTTTCCAATAATCACGCCGCCAAAATCGCCTTGGAAATAAATTCCTTCAAATTCCAAATTAACACTTGTTCTCAAATCGAAATAGAACATACTTTCTTCTGTGTGGGTCGTTCCGTTTTGTGTGTATGAAACGAGATATGAATCTTTTGTCATGCGATATGCAATATTTTGAAATTGAGCAGTTGTTTGAATGACATACGGCGCAGTAGATGTTCCACTTCCTCCAGAGAAAAGATTGAATGTCTCTTGGTTGCTGGACGTTGAAGCAGATTGCAAATTGTTGTTGTCAACCTTGACAATCACCGAAATGGAAACGTCTCCAATGATTGTTGGTGTGAAGGAATTGCTTGTTGTGGTGTAAGTTCTCGTTTCACCTGAAGCATATCTCGCCTCAACAATATAGACAGGACTGGCACTTGCTGATGATGTGAATTCCCAAGAGAAAGTTTGAGTTGTTTCGTTCCAAGTGATGTTGCTCACACCAGAAGAGCGTTCAAGAGTGATTGTTTCGCTTTGATCACTGAACAAGGTGTTTGTGGTTTCTGGATTTTCGACAATTGCCTTGATTGTGATTGTCAAGGAATCGTTGTTACCGACCACCAAAACATATTCTTCAACACTGTTGTTTCCCTCTCTCAAAATTGTTATGTATGGCTGATCTGCATTCAACTCGAAAGTATATGTCCCTTCACTCATTGTGACACTGACTTGCAAAATGTTGTTTTCATTTCCTGTGGTTGCAAAATAGCTCTCAAAAGTCATCATCTCATCCGAGCCCGAATTGACAATCGCATAGTCATCTTCTCCCACAGTCGCAAGTTTTGTCACCTCCACATTTGTCCCTTTTGATTTGACAAATGCATTTGAGTTGCTGGAAGTTCTTGTGACATAGACAGTCAAAGTATGTTTACCACTTTGAATTTCTCCTGCATCTTCAGTGAAAATGATAAGGAAACTTGACAAATTTTCGCCAGCCGATGTATATGCATAGACAGAGAACTGTCCAGAAATTTCATTGTCATTCTCGTCTGTGACAATGAAAGCATAATAATTCAAAAGATTCGTATCAGTCACATCATACAGTGTTGAAACAGAGAAAATCCAAGAAAGTTTCCCTTCCCCCGTGACTGAAAGTGATGTCACAGAATCAATTTGTGTGATTCCTGTCAGTTCAGCACCATTGCCCATAAGAACATAGGTGCCGTCAGTGTATTTCACTTCGCCGTTAACATATCCGCCTTCAACAAGTTCCAGTCCACTTTCGTTATTCACAACGCCAGCAAATGCTTGAACGGTTGCACGAATGTTGCAATCTGTTGTGTCAAGTGTGAAATATTTGAAATCAAACTGAGTTTCCAAAGTGTAATAAACTTTGGTTTCAACATCTTCCGTGGATGTTTCATTTGTGCTGGAATAATATGATGTATAGGTTGTCAATGTCACCTTATAGACAATTTTTGCGCCACTTTCAATTGTGGTTCCGTCTAGATTGCCCGTCACTGCATTCCAAGTCAAAATGCCATCGCTGGAAATCTCCAAACCTGTGACCGTGCTCAACATGCTTGCTTCAATTTCCACTTCTTTACTTCTGAGAGCGATGTGACCTTCTGTGTCTTCTTGACAAATTACGTTTTTGATGTAATAGTTATCCGCCGTGTCATCTTTTGTTGTCAAGACGGCAGTTGAACCCAATTGAATGACAGTGAATTTTTCAGCAGATTGTTCAGTTAATTTATAGCTATACGCATCATCTGAGTCGCTCATACCTGTGGTGCCGACAGCATAGTTTGTGACGGCAGTGTTTGACAGCAATGTGTAATATGATTGATCTGTGGAAATATCGTTATATATCTTATACTGATATATCCCATTGTTTTCATTGTCCGAATGAGTGTTTTGCAAATTAGACGTATTGACACTGCCATCAACCACCAAATAGCCATAGGTGTTGGACAAGGACGGTTGAGCAAGTTTATACACTCCGTCCACCAAATATGTTGCACTGTCCACATAGATTGTGTTGTTTGAAATTATTCCACGCACAATGAACTGCAATCTATATGTTCCGGATGAATACTCATCAAGTGCAAAACTGAATGTCCTTGTTGCTGTTGTTCCTTCGCCTTCAACATCTTGTAGGATAATTTGTTCTGAGTTTCTTTGAATCAAAACTGTTGTTTGTCTGTTATATTGTGTCGTCCACCTAAATTCTCCGTCCGTCACTGAGAAAGATGAGAATGTCAAGAAAGTGATGGAATAATATTCCGATTTGCTGGAAATGGAATAATTATTTCCGACAGCATATATTTGCATTTCAGTGTTGGCCAAACCTGAAAGGATGCTCTCATAGACACCCAAAAGAGAATTGCCGTTGTTGTAGTTTATGTATAGCGTCAAAGTGGTGTCAGATTCATTCGCTGTCAAAGGCACTGTGCCATAAGAATCCGAACTGTCAATTAAACTCAAACTATAACTCAAATTTCCTTTGGTTATGGCAAAAGCATATGATCCAATCACCAAAACATAGTTGTCCGCTGTTTCTTGAACAAAATCGCCTGCGCTATAATTCCAAATCGAACTCTTTCGAATTGTGATGATGTATGTCGTCAAATATGTGCTTGAATCGGTGCTTGATGTCACACTTACTTTTGGTGTTGCATTGACATAGATCACATTGTCATTTGATCCGCCAAGCCCATTTGAATAAGTATACCAAGCAGAATTGATTGTTTGACTTCCGCCAATAAGGCAATAGTCAAGTGTATATGCACCGGCAGAAAGCGCTTCGAAATATTCGTCAAAAATTGTGTTCTTGTTGGCAACACCAAAGCTTCCACTTTCAAGGAGATTTTGGAAACGTGTGATCATGCTTTGGACTGAGCTGTTTTGACTTGCATTGTATGCACCTTGCAGATTTTCTAAAACTGTTGCAGAGCTAGAATTGTTATTTTCTGCAAAATTCAAGAAACTTGCAAGGAACAAGGATGCGTCCACTGTGAATGTTGTCACAACACCTGTTTCTGTGTTTGTGAATCTCAAGCACAGAGAGATGTTTCCGTTGATAAGATCAGAAAGTGTGAATGTGAAAGGACTTGTGAACACTGTTGAAGAAAGAGCGTCTGCCAAATCTGAATAATTCACACTCGAAGATTGCGTCAAAAGTTGGAAGAGATCATCACTTTGCGACCATTCAATTTTGAGAGTGCCGCCTTCAAGAATTAATGGAGAGTTGATTTGGTTGCGATAGATAACCAGCGGATTGCCTTCATCATCGGTGTCAAAAACCTTTTTCGATGCAAGTGTCATCAAACTGCCACTGCTCACACCTTTCACCGCCAAATAGACTTGTGTGCCTGTGCCAACATAATCTGAAACATTGAAAGTGGTTGAACTTGATGATGGCACAACTATGAAAGAATTGTTTTCCAAATCTGTGTATATATAAACATAATATCCATCTGCATTCGTGTCACCCACTGACCAAGCCAAATTTCCGCGATTTATTTCCACATTTGTCACACCGGCAAGTCTATAAAATTCAAGAGCGCTGCTGGTTGCAGAGATTGTGTATACTCCACTGATAAGCGAAACACGTGTGAACGACATGGAAAGAGTTCCTGTCAAATCAAGTTCATTGTCTTCATCATCCGTCAAATTGTCAAAAAGGTCAACCAGATTTATTGCAAACAAACTTTCAAGTTCCATTTCACTGGCATAAGCAACAAGTTGTGCGTTGTCGACAAAAACAATGTAAGTTTCATCGCCTTGAGTGATTGTGACATAAATTCCCAAAGTCGTTTTAGTTGATGTGAACAGAACATAAGTGTTCAAGTTGTTTTCATCTTTGACGATATAATCACCATCTTCATAGAAATTGACACTGTTTTCATATCCATATGTGAAAGAAGCGTAACGATTCGAAACAACATATTCATATTCTCCATTGCTTGAAAGCACCCAGAAATATAGTTGCCTTTGAGATGTGACGCCCAAACCTTGCAAGATTTCAATCAAACTGTAAGTGAAGATATATTCATCTGTGTTGCCATCAAGGTTGTCCGTTTCAATTGGAGTGAATTCAAAGTAATTTCCTGTGAAAATGCCGTCGCTCTCCGTGCTGACATATATCTTTTCCACATTTGTGTATTCCAAAGTGAAAGAAAGGCTGTCTGTGGTTTGCTCGTTGTAAGCAATGTTTGAAATGCCGAGACTCTTGATGTAAATTTCACTTGAAATCCAAACTGAATCCAGAACTATATCTGTCAAGGATGAAAGATCTCCCATAACCATAATTTGCACATAGAATCCGTCTTCTTCGTCAACAGCTGATGTGTCAATTGTGTTTGAACTCAAAGTTGTCCAACCAACAACCACAATATTTTCGCTTGTCAAAATCCTGTATAAATATGTTTCATTTCCTTGTCTTTCAAACACCAAAGTTCCATTTTCAACAGCAAAGTCACTGCTTGAATGTGAATTTTCAATTATTTCAAAGTTAACTGCTTGCGCAACAGAATCGTTGTAAGTGCTGTCATTGCCTTTGGCAACAATTTCCAGTCTAAGTTCAGCACCAGAACTCAAATCGATTGACAAATCCGCATAACTTTCGCCAAACAATTCATAGACAGTGTATGTGATTGTGCTATTTTGTGTGTGAGAAGAAACATCGCCCAAAGTGATTGTTGAAAGATATGTATAAGTTTCGTTTTCAACAACATAGACAGTGATTTCATAGCCACTTGCATTCGTCACCGCATCCCACGAAATTTCAATTTGATTGTTTTCATTTCTTCCAAATGTAACGCCTGTCACATTGCCGAGACGGCTGATTATGTATGTTTCGCTCAAAGCTTGTGAAGAAATATAATTTCCATTTGCCGTTGAAGTGACCGCTGTGATTGTGTATGTGATTGTTCCTGAAACTTCTGGCAAAACAAATTGCAAATCATCAGAGTCAGAGTTTGAAAGGACATAAGTTGTTTGGTTTTCTGAAATATAGATTATGTAGAACACTTCCACCGAATTGTCGTCATCAATCTCAAATCCAGCACTTGTTCGAGTGATGCTTGGCGTTGCCAGCACGATGTATTCGATTGAAATTGTCGATGCTGACGGAAGATAATATGTTCCTTCGCCGGAATAATAGTTGATGTAAGCCGAAATTGTCAGTATCCCGCCGTTTTGTAAATATGTTGAAATGAACGTGGATAAATCATATGTTGATTCTGTCACCAAAACAGTTGTCGTATAATTTTCTTCGGTTGTCAATGTCAAAGCGACACTTCCCGAAGCATCACCCTTTTCAATCACCAAAACTTGAGAGTTGTAGGTCACACCTTCAATCGTTTGAGTTTGGAAAGTCAAGCCTGAAACGGCTGCATATTGATTGATTTCCAAGATTGTGTATGAAATGATGTTGTTGAGATGATCTCCGGCACTCTTCACAGAAATCAAAATCTGCAAAACACCGTTTTGAACATAATTCCAATAATATAGACTTGTCGCACTGATTGTGAAAGTGTATTGATAGGTCTCACTTGCACTTGCCGCTGAAACAGTTGGTTCAATAGGGGTATTTCCTGTTTCACCAATGATATAGATGTTGAATGTGGCACTTGTGCCATAATTGCCTTCAAAGGTCACCTTGATGTCCGGAGTTTGAGAATAGCCGTCCGTTGGTTCAAATTCCACATTAACAATTTTTGGGCTGGCAAGTTTTTCAATGTCATCGTTTTCTGTGTAAACAAAGTGATTATATGCCGTCAATCCGCTGAAAACAGTGTTTTCAATTGCATAATAAATCGTTCCGCCTGCTTCAACATAATAAGAACCCAAAGATGCCACCACATAGACAGTTATCGTTCCGGTTGCAAGCCCATTTTCCAAAGAAGCAAGAAGACTTGCAACTTCGTAATATTCCACCGAAGTGCTGGAAGTTTCGTATCGCACATAACTGCCACTGACATCGACAAAATATACATAATATGTCAGAGTGTTGAGAGTTGCGTCACTTCCAAAAGAATTCCAAGAAATTGTTTGGTCTTGAATTGTCACACCTGTGTCTGTTGGTGCAAGAGTGCTTGTTGCACTCAAAGTGTATGTGGTCGTGGCACTGTTGAGATAGTATGTCGTTCCGCCGTCACTTGTTGCAACAGATGTTCCAATCACCTGAAAAACATAGGTCCCCGCGCTGTCCGAAGAAAGTTCCAATTCGCCGGTTGTGTTTTCATAAGTCCCATTCGACTGTGAAGTTCCGCTTATTGTGACACTTATGTAATTAGTTCCTGTTGTCAAATATTCTGAAAAACTTAATTTGCCATTTATCACTTGCACGCGTGTGACAGCACCAAGTTGTTTCAGTGTGACAATGTTTGATGTTGCCGAATCAAGACAATATGGACTTGTTGCCACAACATAGAAAGTGCCTTCCGCATTGATTGCATATGAAGTTGATGTGATTGTGATTGGCTCGTTAGTCACACCATAGAGCACATATGAAGTTGCGTCATTAACCGCTTCCCAAGTGAGCGCGCCGGTTGTGTATGAATATGACAATTCAACTGCACTCAATTTTTCAATTGTCAAGGAAGTTCCGCCTTCATTCACAGTTGCATAATTGGAAGAAATTTGAACAGTTGTTCCTTCTGCTCCACTCAGCGCAGTGCGATGAGCATAGACTGAAAATTCAAGTTCTGCTGCTTGTGCATATATGCCAGACAATTCGGTTTCTTTCAACTCTTCAATCAATCCGCTCAAATCAATTGTCACCGAACTGTCACTTGTGGAGAAAAATTCACTTGAAGGACCCAAATCATATGTATTTTCTCCATAAACAACCGTTGCAATTCCATCAGTGGCAGTGGAGATTCTTATGCTTATGGTGTATTCTTCTTCTGCCGAAGTTGTGCAAACAATGTCTAAAACATAATCATCCACATATGCAATATTATCATGAGAAAAAGTCAAAGAACCACTCGAATAAGCCAAATTGTAAGGTCTTGAAATTCTGTTCAATGTCAATGTGGTCACGTCGCTGTCCAAATATATAATCCCGTCGGTTGTGCCATAGAGTTTGGTGTCGCTGACATAAGTTCCGTAGTAATAAAAACTCAAACTATAAGTGTTTTTGTCTCCCAAGATCAATGTGGCATCAGAGCCATAGGAAATTCCAAAGTTTTCTGAATTTTCATAAATTTCCAAACTTGACGCGCCGTTTTTGTTTCTGAGAGTGACAGTGCTTGTTGGTTTATAGTCGCTGATGATGATGTCGCTCTGTGCATCATTGTCGCTATACACCGCACTTGCAATCTTGACAATCGTCAATGTTGTGATTTCTGTGGCACGATATATTGTGCTGTCCGTGTTTGTTCCTGTCACTGTCAGAGTGTAAGTGACAGAAGAATCGCTGAAAGCTTCCGTCAAATTGTAAATTCCACCTGTGCTGAACTCATAAGTTTGTGTGGTTGGTTCATTGCTTCCAATTGTCAAAGAAATTTGATAATTTGTGATGTTTTCCGTGCTTCCAATTTGAAGATAATATCCCGTCGCTCCTGTGCCTGAATTTACTCTTTCTTCATTATAACCAAGTTGCACCTGCCCAAGTTGAAGTTGCTCGGAAATATAAAAAGTTTCTTCAAAGCATTCCACCGATGAAATATAAACATTCTCATTGTCGGAAATTGCATAAATTTGAACCCGATAATATCCCACACTTTCAAATTCATAGAAAGCATTTGGTGTCTCATAGACTGTTGGCTCTCCACTTGCGCTTGGTGTTCCGTCAAGAGAATGATACACCACAAGAAGATATCCGTCGGCATTTGCGCTTGGTGTCCATGAATAAGTCTTGCTTGTCGAATTTCCGCTGTTTGCAGATGTTGGTGCAGAAAGAATCGTCAGCGTTTTTGTTATAGCAGAATTAATGACAAACTCGTCATCTCCAGTTGTTGTGACAATTTGAAGAGAAATATCTCTGCTTTCAACTTCAAAAAGGTCTTCAACTTTGCCAACTAATGTGATTTTGCCATTCTCGACAGAATATTTTTCGCTGTCAACTTGCACATATTCTTCACCATTCGATATCCAAAGAGTGTAAGATGTTGCACCGTCAACTTCATTGAAAGTCAAAACAGAATTGCTTTCTGCGTTATATTGGTGTGTGACTTCGCCTTCAAACGCAGTGAGTTTTGTGATTGTCACACTTTCACTTGCATCAGAATTGAGCACATAAACAGTGTCGGTGCCGTCAGAATAACTTCCATATCCTTGTGAAGATGTTTGCACTGCACTCAATGTATATTGCCCAGCATTTTGCATAGACAATGTCACATCAAAACCGTCAACTTGAACATTATCGAAATTGTTTTCCAAAACTTTGACCGACGTTTGAACAGAGTCAACAACTGTCGAACTGCTTGTTGCTTGAATGGTTATTGTTGTGCTGTTTGCTGTGCCACCAGAACTTGAAAATTCCAAAGTTGGCAATTTATACACTTTGTTCACCAATGCATCACTGTGGAAGAACAAGCCTTCACTCACAACCGAAATTGAAACTGTATAAACTCCCGTCTCCAAAACTCCATCAAAACTTGTGGAAACTGAAAGGTCATCAAAAGTCAAGGTTTTGACATTGCTTTCTGTGCTGGTTGAGAACACCACTTGAAAATATTGAACATCTGAAAAATATTCCGCACTCAACACCATTTCGCCGTCTTGATATTCCACTTCTGGAGTGTCAAGTTTTGTGATTAAAAGAAATTCACTTTGTCGCGTCATCTTTTCGCCATTCTTGTCAATCACATAGACGCTGACTTCGTGCTCTCCAACAGAAAGTCCTTCAAAGGTTTCTGTCAAATCAATTGAAGTTGCTTCTTGTTCATCCAAAACAGTGCCGTCAACTTGCACTTGATATTTGGCGTCATATTTGCTTTCGTCGATTGTCCAAGAAAGTTGCCCGTCATTCCATGTGAAATCTTCAACTTGAATTTGTGGCATATATCCCACATAAAAATCTCCCGTTGCTGGCTGGCTGTCGTCAAAATATCCCGTTCCAAGTGCGGTGACCGAAAGCGAATAATCTCCTTCATCAACAAGTTGATATGAATTTGAGTCTGTGATGATTATCTCAATTGCCACCGGCGTCAATGAATTGCCGTTATCGTCATATGCTGTGTAGGTCCCTTCAATCAAATATTGCGTTGCAACGGTGACTTCGCCGTCGAAAATACCCGAAACAACATTCCAAGACAAAAGATAGTTTTCATCTATTGAAAGTTCTGGCGAGTCAAAAGGTTTTTTGACAACAACTTGCAAGGTTGCAAGACAACTGTTGTCATACATTGCATAGACATAACTTTTGCCATACGAAACTCCCACAACTGTTTTGTCATCGATCTCAATCAAGGAGTTTGATGCATGAAAAGAAATCTCGTCAATCGAAACGCCTTCAAGTGAAATATATTCTTCCAAATCCAAACTCTCTTCCACAGAGATAAGCACTTCGCTTTGCGAAAAAGAAACTTTGGGATCTTTGAACGAACATCCCACGAGCACAAACCCCAACATCAATGTCAAAACAGACAATGTTGCAATGCCAAACTTTTTCATTTGACCCCCTCTTTTTTTGTAGATCAAAGTGCGAGTAATTTTATATATAATATTTTAACACTAAACAAGGAAATTTATCAAATAAAAAAGCACAAAAAAATATTTTTTAAAATAAATAAAAAAACAAACAAAAAACATTTTTTCGAATTGTTTTTAGGCAACAAAAAATAATTTCAAAAAAATTTAGAAAAAAACTGAAAAAAATATAAAAAATAATTAAATTTTACCATTTTTTTGGATTTTTTATCAATTTTTTATTATTTTTTTTGAAATTTATTTCAATTATAAATTTTAAAAAAATTTTCTTTCAACAATTTCAACGAATTTTTCTTGTTGTCCAAAATAGTTTTAAGCTGATTTCTTATCCGCAAATTCTCCACCTTTTCAAAAATATTTTTTGTTTCGATTATACTTATTTCCAAAAGTTCGATGTCTGAGGAATAGATTTTTGAAAGATTTTTGATGTATTCAACATTATAACCCGATAAAAATTTGCGTGATGAAGAATAATATTTGTTATCTCCGCCAATTTTTATCAAAATTTGACTCAAAATTTGGCAATTTTTTAATTCATTCTTATACAACCTTTCAAAAAGATCACAATTTTCTTCTTCAAAAACAACCATTTGATTGTATTGATAAAAAAATTGCATAAACAACACAAAACAGCCTTTTGAGCCACCATAAAGATTTTGAATCAACCCTTCATAATAGGAATTGACCTTATAAAATTTATCCGCCATAATTTTTGATATGCAACAACTCTTTTATATGTCAATCAAAAATTTATCCAATTTGGATATTTCACAAACTTTTTATTATCAAGCTCTTTAAGTCCCAATTTGTCAAAAATTAAGCAAAAACAAGCCAATTTTTGATGATTTTCTTTAAATTTTTTGTTAATTTCGTTCTTTCCGTATTTTCCATCGCCAATTATTGGATGCCCTAGATATGCCAAATGTGCACGAATTTGATGCGTCCTTCCAGTCAAAAGTTCAACCTGCACAAGACTGCTTTCATGCCCCACTTTGAGCGTTTTAATTTTTGTGGAAATTGACACAGAGCCTTTTTCTTTTTTCTCACTCACTTTGACAAAAGAATTGATGCTGTCTTTGAGAAGAAAGGCATCATATGTTGCATCGGTTTCAAATTTTCCCACCACTTCTGCCAAATAGAATTTGTGAACTTTTCGCTCTTTGAATGCAAGTTTCAGAATATCTGCCGTTTTCTCATTTTTCGCAAAAATCATCACCCCTTCCGTGTTGCGATCCAGTCTATGCACAGCGATTGCTTGCAAAAATTTTTCCAAACCTTTTTCACCCGCAGTTTCAATCCCCGCAAATTTATAGACCACCACAACGTTTTCACTTTCGAAAACAACTTCAAATTTCTTTTCCAACATTTTTGAAGAATAGTAAAAAACGACAAAATCACCATTTTTGAGCAAAATATTTTCTTTGACAGGTGTGCCATTCACTTTCACATCTTTGTTTCTCAACATTTTGTTGACATCGGCAAAAGAAAAACCATAATCTTGCAAAAATGGAACTAATTTTTTGCTATTTTCGACTATTACTTCTTTTTTATTCATATATATATTTTACAGAATTTGTCATCAAAACACAAATAAAAGGAGAAAAAAATGGAAAGTCTAAGTCTGGAAGATAGGAAAAAATTGACTTTGACAGGCGCAACAAAGATGATTTCTTCCACCAACACACAGGCCGTTGTGGAAGTTGGAGACAACAATGTTGTGATTTCTGGCACAAACATTGAAATGACAAAACTTAATTTGGAAAACAAAGAGGTGGTTTTCACCGGAAATATTGTCAGCATAAGATATGCCTTAAAAACAGAAAAAACTCCTTTGTTTAAAAGGTTGTTTAAATGATGTTGTATGAAACACTTTCTCAACCACTTGTTTTTATGTGGATGATTGTTGGTGGAATTTTTGCTGGATTGTTTTTTGATTTAAAAAACATTTGTTTGTTTTTTTTAAAGAAAAAAGAAATAAAAAAGCATTTTTTTATCTTTTTTTCATGTTTTTTTACGTTTTTTTTGTTTTTTTTAATAAATTTGAAGGTAAATTATGGAGAAATAAGATTTTTCACAATCGTCACGTTTGCACTCTCTTTTGCGATTGAAAGATTTATTATCAAAAATTTCATTGCAAAAAGAGTTGAAAGATGTTATAATAAGCTCAAGGAAAAACAAAATGCAAAAAGAAAAGAGAGAGAACAAAAGAAAATTTAGTGTTTTTCAAATCACATGCATGGTGCTTATCGCTGTTTTGGTGATTGTCATCATAGTACAAATTGGAGTTATGGTCTATTTGAAAGAGAAGACCGACGAACTTAACGACAAAAATGACAAATTGCCGGTGGTTGACGACGATGAAGAAGTTGTCGACCAAGAATTTTGGCAAACAATTTTTTTGGAAGCAATAAAGAAAAATGACGACATACATTGATTTTTGTCGTCATTTTGTTTTTTATTTGCCATATCTTTTTTCAAATTCTTCCACAATCTGTTCAAAAATTTCGTTTTGATCTTTTGACGCGTCGACAATATGAAAACGTTTTTTACTCTTCTTTGCAAGGGTCAAATAGCCTGCACGCACTTTGTTGTGATATTCCACTCCTTTTTCTTCAATTCTGTCAAGAACTTTCAGCTTTTCATCCTTTCCTTTTCTCGCCATACCCACGTCATAGCTTATGTCCAACAAAATTGTCAAATCTGGAATTGCGCCATCGCCAATTGCAAAGTTTGTTATTGTCTTCAAATCTTTCAGTTTCAAATTCCCCGCAAAACCTTGATAGGCATATGAGCTGTCGAAATATCTGTCCATAACCACAATTTTTCCGCTTGAAAGCGCTGGCTTGACAACCGTTTCAATCAATTTGCTTCGACTTGCCGAAAACAGCAAAAACTCAGTTTGTGAAGAAAGTTCTGTCTTGTCGTGAAGCAAAATTTCTCTAATTTTTTCGCCAGTGTCTGTTCCACCCGGCTCACGAACCAGAATGAAATCCAAACCTTTTCCTTCCAAATATTGCGCAAATTTCTTTATCTGTGTGCTTTTTCCACATCCTTCTCCACCTTCAAAAGAAATAAGAAACCCTTTCATTTGTCACCTTTTTATACAAAAGTTTTATTTTTTGTTGTTTTTCACTCTTCGTGAGAACAATGCTCATGCCCACAGCAACAGTCGTGATCTTCTTCCATATCAAAAATATATTTCTCCAAACTTTCTTGTTTATAGAAATTTTCTGGCATATATTCAGTTGTGAAATATCCTGCCGGTGCCATAAGCACTTCTGGAATTCTGTTCACAACACTGGCACAAGTCAATTCAACTGTGGCAGGACGCTCGATGACAACTCTGGTGTTTGGCTCTCCTTCGATTGTCCAATCGTTGCAGTCGAACTCTGTGGAGTCATAGACCTTTCCAATACATTCTGTTTCAAGAACGATTCCTTCTTTTGTCATGGTTGTGACAACCGCACTCATTCCCGTGCAAGCACCCTTTGGAATTGTCATGCCAAGAGTGGAACTTTTGATCGCTTTTTTGGCAATTTGTGGAACACATTTTTGTGTTTGTGATTTCACTGTCAAGCCAAGTTTACTGCAAAGCCATCCGTTGACATTCCACATATAACTTGGTGCGTATTTGCCCGAATTGATAACTTTTTTGCGTTCAGCGTCGCTGATTCGATCTGCTGATGCAATTTGCTCATCAAACTCCTTGACAGAAAGTCCAGCCCCGTGAGCACGTGCAAGCGCAATGCCATAGTCTTCCACATTATAACTCGACTTGCCTTTAATTTTGACAATTTTATGCGTTGCGCCTGCAAGCACACTGATCAAATTGCCCCAGAAAACATCTTGATATCCACTTCCACAAATTGTGCACTCGTTGGCTTCTGCCAAGTCGTTGATTTTTTTAAAGAGTTTTGGATTGCTGTTTTGTGGAAAGAAGGCTTCTTCGCAAGTTGTGATGGCATTCACACCGCACTTTGCGCAGGTGAGCAGAGCATCTCCAACATCTGCCAACAAACTCATTGTTGTGACAATAACAATGTCAACTTCATGGTTCTCCAAAAATTTTTCAAACTCATTTGCGTCCTGAACCTTCACTTTGTAAGACTTCTTGTCACCGATAATTTCTCCAATATCTTTGCCAATAATTTTCTCGTCGATGTCGAAAGCTCCAACAATTTTTGCACCTTTTTCAAAAACGTATCTCATGGTGTAAATTGACATTTTTCCACATCCATATTGGACAACTTTGATTTTTTTCATATAATTCCCTCCTTGTATTATTTTACTACATTTTCACAAAAATACAAAACGAAAAACGCAAATTTTTCAATTAGAAAGAACAAAAAAGAGAACTTTTCTTTTCAGAAAAATTCTCTCTTTGTTTTATTGTTTACTCATATATTTTTGTTTATCTTTTTTGCGTTTTCTTACAATCAAAATGATTA
>CAZQMZ010000011.1:0-33940 GCA_964594865.1 uncultured Lachnospiraceae bacterium
CATCACCAACAAATGCTGAAACAAGCATAATCAGCGTGCTTTCTGGCAAGTGAAAGTTTGTTATCAGCGCGTCCACCATTTTGAATTTATATGGCGGATATATGAAAATCTGCGTTTCGCGTTTCTGCGCCTGCAACAAGCCGTTTTCGTCCACTCCACTTTCCAAAACACGAACGGAAGTTGTGCCAACCGCGATTATGCGTCTGTGTTCCGCTTTTGCTTGGTTGATTTTGTCAGCAACTTCCTGCGTGATTTCAAAATATTCGCTGTGCATTTCGTGATTTAGAATGTTTTCTTCCTTGACTGGTCTGAAAGTTCCAAGCCCAACATGAAGCAATACTTCCAAAATTTCCACACCTTTTGCCTTTAATTTTTCCAAAAGTTCTGGCGTAAAGTGAAGTCCAGCGGTTGGCGCCGCGCTGGAACCTTCCACCTTGGCATACACCGTTTGATAGCGGTCGGCATTTTTCAATTTTTCCTTGATGTATGGCGGAAGTGGCACACTGCCAATTTCCATGAGATGCTCTTCAAAAGTCTTGGAAGAATCGAAATTGAAAGAAATTTTGCAAGCGCCATAGTCTCCTTTTTCTGTCACAATGCATGAGATGTTTTTGTTGAATACAATTTCCGTGCCAACATCCAGCCTTTTTGTTGGCTTGGCGATGACTTCCCAATTTTTGAGATTAATTCTTTTTTGCAACAACACTTCAATTTTGGCGCCCGTTTGCGACTTAAACCCGAACAATCTTGCCGGCAAAACCTTGGTGTTGTTGATGACAAGCACATCTCCCCTATGCAAAAAATCTGCAATTTCAAAGAAATGTCGATGTTCAATTTTGTCGGTTCTTCGATTGTAACAAAGCAGTCGCGAATGGTCGCGTGGTTCGATTGGAGTTTGTGCAATTTGTTCTGGTGGAAGTTCATAGAAATAAGTTTTTCGTAGTAATTCCTTTTGCATCTTTTTCCCTTTTTCAAAGTCTTAAAATTTTTATTACAATTTGTGAGTGAGTTCACATACAAAGTTCGCCCTTGTCAAATTATTTTCCCGGATAAGAAATTCCCAAATGACGATATGCCGGTTCCAATGCCACGCGTCCACGTGGAGTTCGAGAAATGAAGCCCAATTGCAAAAGATATGGCTCATACACATCTTCAATTGTGCCGGAATCTTCGCTTGTGGTTGCCGAAAGCGTATCCAAACCAACCGGTCCACCGCCAAATTTATAGATGATGCTTTCCAAAATTTTGCGGTCGATGAAGTCCAGTCCAAGCTCATCAATTTCCATTTTTGCAAGAGCTTGGTCAGTGATTTCTTTAGTGATTTTTCCTGTGCCCAAAACTTCGGCATAGTCGCGCACACGTTTGAGAAGTCGATTGGCAATTCTTGGTGTGCCTCGCGAACGTTTTGCTATATCAAGACTTGCGTCGTCATCAATTTCTATGTTCAAAATATTTGCTGAACGTTTGACAATTTCCTGGAGCTCAGTTGGTTCATAAAGTTCCAAACGACAAATGACGCCAAACCGATCGCGAAGTGGACTTGTCAACATCCCCGCTCTTGTGGTTGCTCCAATCAGCGTGAATGGCTGAATTTTCAAACGCATGTTTTTTGCCGAAGGACCTTTTCCAACAATAAAGTCAAGTGCAAAATCTTCCATGGCTGGATATAAAATTTCTTCAACCCCTTTGTTGAGTCTGTGAATTTCATCGATGAAAAGCACATCACCCTTTCCCAAATTTGTGAGAATGGCAGCAAGGTCGGCAGCATGTTCAATTGCCGGCCCAGATGTCACCCTGAATTGTGAGCCAAGTTCGTTGGCAATGATGTGTGAAAGAGTGGTCTTGCCCAAACCCGGTGGACCATAGAGAAGCACGTGGTCAAGTGCATCTTTTCGCGATTTTGCTGCTTGAATATAGACATTCAAACTTTCTTTCACTTTCTCTTGTCCAACATATTCTTTCAAACTTGTCGGTCTGAGAGAGTTTTCAATCTCGGCATCTGTCCAATTTTTACTGCTTGTAATAAATCTGTCTTCCATATCTTTTTCCCTTTTTATTTAGACTTTTTGTTCAATATATTGTGGTGGTATGCAAATTTTTTCTTGCATAATACACAAAATATTCATTTTCCCAAATCCTTCAATACTTGCAAGATGATTTCTTCTGCAGTTATGTTTGGTGTTGCTTTGCTTCGTGCAAGTCGATATGCTTCATTTTTGTTCACTCCCAAATTTATCAACGTTGCAACTGCGTCGTTAAGTGCGGATTCGTTGAAATCTTGTGGCATATTTATCTCATCAAACGAGAGTCCTGTCGCGTTCAGTTTGTCTTTAAGTTCCAAACAAATTCTTTCAGCGCTCTTCTTTCCAAGCCCTTTGATTTTGGAAAGACTTCCGCTGTCCCCGCTGGCAATGGCAACCATAAGTTCAGAAAGTTTTATGCCGGAAAGAATGGATATGGCACTTTTTGGACCAATTCCAGACACTGTGGTCAACTTCATGAACATATCTTTTTCCTCGCGCGTGGCGAATCCATACAAGCAAATTCCCGTATTCTCGCTAAATTGCAAAAATGTCAAAACTTTGACAATTTCTCCTTCCATTGGCAATGATGCAAGCGTATTGTTGGAAATGGTAAGTTCATATCCCACGCCATTGACTTCCAACAAAAGTGAATTTTCTCGCTTTTCTTCAATTTTTCCCACCAAAAAACCGATCATATTTTCTCCTTGATTTTCTAAATTTTTTTATGTATTTTCAAATCATGTTGTTGTTCAAATTTGGATTGATTTGACTGTGACACAGGGCCACAGCAAGTGCGTCTGCTGCGTCGTCCGGCTTTGGAATTTTTTCCAAGCCAAGCACCGCTTTGACCATAAACTGCACCTGTTTTTTTTCTGCACGTCCATTGCCCGTGAGTGCTTGCTTGATTTGCATTGGTGTGTATTCAAACAGACGTTCACAAAATTTTTGAGCGGTTAAAATGATGACTCCCCTTGCTTCTGCCACAGGAATTACAGTTGTTTGGTTATGAAAAAAGAACAATTCTTCCACCGCCACTTCGTCTGGACGAAACTTTTCAAACAGAATTCTCATTGCTTCTTCAATGCGCATCAATCGCACCGGCAAAGAGTCCTCTTTTGGCGTTTCAATCACGCCATAGTCCACCACTGCGTTGTTGCAATGCGTGTCAATGATTCCATACCCCACAATTCCATAACCTGGGTCAATTCCTAAAATTCTCATATAATAGATTGTATAAAAAAACACCCTGCTTTGTCAAACAAAAACAGAGTGTTGTATAAACTTTGAATAGTCAAATCTACGTATTTGATTTGTGTTTTAATTTTAGTGAGATAATTCAAAGTTCCATAATATCTAAATCTTTTGGAACAATCACCTTCCCACTGTAAACACTCTTTGCCTCTTTGACATATTCTTTCTTAACTTTGTGATGGTTGTCTGCACTATGCCACAAAACCAAATTTTCAGCATTAACAATTTGTGCCACTTCTCCTGCTTCTTTAACAGTTTTGTGTTTTTTGAGAGGAAGTTCGTCTTTCGCCCTTTCTTTTTCAAGGCAAAAAGCCTCCAAGCACAACCATTTTGCATTTGCAAACTTTTTATAATAGGTCTCATCAAGAGGAACATCACCGCAAAAATAGAATCCTTTTTCTTTTATGTAAAACGCAATTTGTGGCATATCCTTTGCCATAGTATCAAAAAATGTTACATCAAGCCCGGCAATTCTTTTGCGTTGTCCGTTTTTAATTGTCTCAAAATGAATTAAAGTTCCAAAGAATTTGTCACACCATTTATTTCCTGCCGTCAATCTTGTCATTGTCATCAAAGCATTTAAACATTCAGCACTTCCATAAATAGTAAAATTTTTCGTTCTAAAACCCTTTAAATAATTTTGCATAACCAACCTAAGCACCCATACATATCCTAAAATGTGGTCGGTATGATTATGAGAAATAAAACCATACTCAATTTCATTTATGTCAATTTTTACAAGTTGAAGTTGCTTTAGTATTCGATTCCCACCACCTGCATCAACAAGAAAATACCCTGCATTTTCAATGACAAAACAAGTGTTATATTCATCAATAACATCGGCGTGACCGGTTCCTAAAATATGAATTCTCATAGAAAAATTGTCTCCTTTTCTCAAAATACAAACATCATAATGTCAATCTATTCTCTAGCTTTCACATTTTCTTTATTCTTCTTCGTCCAAATTGACATTGTGATAAACTTCTTGAACATCGTCCAGGTCTTCAAGTGCGTCAACCATGCGTTGAAATTTCGCTTGTTGCTCACTGTTCAAATCAACATAGAGGTCTGGCACAAGTGCGGTTTCGCTGGAAACAACATTATATCCTTTCTTTTCAAGTGCCTCGCGCATTTTGCCGTCTGCGTTTGCCTCGGTTATGATTTCCACGCTGTCCTCATCTTCAAAAACATCAACAGCGCCTTCTTCAATCGCGTCAAGCATAAGCGCTTCGCTGTCCTTCACGTCCACAACAATCACACTGCCTTTACGCTTGAAAAGATATGATACGCAACCGTTTGAGCCCAAACTTCCGCCATGCTTGTCAAACGCGTGACGAACATCGCCTGCAGTGCGGTTTTTGTTGTCAGTCAAACATTCCACAATAACCGCCGAACCGCCAACGCCATAGCCCTCGTATGTGATTGCTTCATAGTTCACACCACTAAGTTCGCCTGATGCCTTTTTGATTGAGCGCTCAATGTTTTCGTTTGGCATATTGTTTTGTTTCGCCTTTGCAATGATGTCTTTGAGTTTGCTGTTGACATTAGGATCCGGCCCACCAGCCTTTACGCAAACTGCAATTTCACGACCAATCTTTGTGAAAATTTTGCCCCTTGCTGCGTCCGTTTTTCCTTTTTTTGCTTGAATGTTATGCCATTTTGAATGTCCAGACATGATATTCTCCTCTTCTTTACATTTCTCTATTTATAATAAAACAAAATCTGAAGGTTTGTCAAATGTTTTGTTTCAATCGAATTTATTTTTGTTGATTTCATACATAATAATTGAACCACTGACACCTGCATTTAGACTTTCAATCCCCTGTTGCATTGGAATTTTGACAGTTTGAGCGCAAAGCGAAGAAAGTTCGTTGCTGACCCCTTGTCCTTCATTGCCGATGACAATTCCAATAATTTTGTCTTTCAAATTGTTTTTTTCGGCAAACTTGAAGATGTTTTCACCGTTCATGTCGCAACATATGAGTTGTAAGTTGTTCTTTCTTACAAATTGGATGAAATCTTCTCGCGTCATTTCAAAAACCTTGTTGTCGAACACAGCACCAACAGAACTGCGGATGAGTTTTGGATTGTTCTTTCGCACGCTTTCAACAAGAAAAACAAATTCGAATCCGCTTGCTTTTGCACTGCGAATCAGTGTTCCAACATTGCCCGGATCTTGAAGAGAATCCAAAACCAAAAAGTTGGTGGTTGGAACAGTCAGCACATTTTGAGTCAATTGTGCAACACACAAAATTTGCTGCGGTGTCTTTGTGTCCGCCAGCATTTCAATCGCCTTTTCGTCAACCTTAAAAACTTCAATTTCAGCCGTTTTTTTATTTAAGTTGTTTTGTTTGTTTTTAATTTGCTCAACATTAATTCCAAGAGCGTCAAACTCTTCTTGGTCAAGGCTGGTCAAAATATATTTTGCTTCAATACTCCCATTTGCAAGTGCATCGCGAATGATTTTGACATTATCCAAAAAAAGCAAAGACTTTGAAATTCGTTTTTGCTTTTTCAGTTCAGTTATGAAATTCTTGTTTGCCTTTTCCACTGCGCCTTATGCCTTTTTTGCCATTTCAACAAGTTGAGCAAAAGCTTGTGGTTCACGAACAGCCATGTCGGCAAGAACTTTGCGGTTCAATGTCACATTTGCCTTTTTCAAGCCGTCAATAAATCTTGAATATGAGATGTCATTTTGGTGGCATCCTGCGTTGATTCTTGTGATCCAAAGTGCACGGAAGTTTCTTTTCTTCAATTTTCTGCCAATATATGCATATTGTCCGCTCTTCATCACTTGTTCGCGAGCAGTGCGATACAACTTGCTCTTTGCTCCAAAATAACCTTTGGCTTGTTTCAAAATTTTTCTACGCTTTTTAACAGCGTTGACTCCTCTTTTAATTCTCATTTTCCCCTCCTATTATTTTGCAAGCAGAGTCTTGATGTTGTCAGAATTCTTTCCAGCAATATATGACCCTTTTCTGAGTTTTCTCTTTCGACTTTTGCTTTTTGTTGTTAAGAAGTGCCCCTTGTTTGGTCTTGCATACTTAACTTTTCCAGTTGCGGTGAGATGAAATCTCTTTTTCGCACCGCTGTGTGTTTTTTGTTTAGGCATTTTTCTTTCTCCTTTTAAGTTTGATTTTGTTTTGAATTTACGCAATTCTTACGCTTTTTTTGGACTGATTACAACAAAGACATTGCGCCCCATAATCGCTGGCTCTTTGTCCGTTGTGCCGAACTCGGCAAGGTCAGCAACAAACTTTTTGACAATTTCCACTGCATTTTTTGAATATGCTTGTTCACGCCCACGCATACGAAGTGAAACCTTCACTTTGTCGCCTTCTTTGAGAATTTTTTGCGCATTTTTAAGTTTGAACCCGATGTGATAGTCATCAATTCGCATGGAAAGTTGAATTTCTTTGATTTCACTTATCTTTTGGTTTTTGCGAATTTCTTTGTCCTTTTTCACCATGTCAAACTTATACTTGCCGTAATCCATGATTTTGCATACAGGTGGATTGGCATTTGGTGACATAAGCACCAAGTCCAACCCTTCTTTGTCGGCTTGGTCTTGCGCTTGTGACTTGGAAAGCACCCCAAGTTGTTCGCCATTTTCGCCGATTAAGCGCACTTCTTTTGCAGTGATTTGGTCATTGATTAAAAGTTCCTTAAAAATTGTCGTAATCTCCTTTTACAAAAAAATTGGTAGGATCCGCAAAAGTTCCTACCAACAAAATTCAACCATTCAATTTTCGCCGAACAAATTTCTTGCTGATCTTCGCTTGAAATCATTGGCGAACCTTTATATTTTGAAAATTGTCAAAACCGCATCAAAACGAAATTCGATGGGTGAGAAGGAAACTTCTACTTTCTTACTCGCCCATTGTATCACAAGGAAAAAGGCTTTGTCAACTGTTTTTTTAGATTTTTTTAGAAAATTTTAGTTTTTTTTATGCTGTTCTTCCGAACTTGATTTTGTGCGAGCGGAGTTTTTTGATTTTCTCTTGACTTTTCTTTTGAAAATCTTTTTCACAAGTGTCAAAGGCGATGTTTCAAAAATTTTGCCTGTGTTCATGACAACCACAGCACACTTTTCCACCGCATAGTTTTTCATTATCGCCTTGCCGAAGATTGTTATTCCAGCAATCAAAGAACTGACAAAGCATGTGACAAGAAAGCAGATATTGGCATCTTGAATATGCAGATTCACCACCAAACTGACGCCACCTGCCCCGCTTAAAATTCCGCAAATGTCGCCCACAACGTCACCACAAAAGGAAGAGATTTTTTCGGTGTTCTGGCAGAGTTTGATGGCGGTCTTATATCCCCTGTCTTTTTGATATTTTTCCAACTGGCAAATGTCGGTCGAAGTGACTGCCACAGCAATCATGTCAAAAATGACACTCAAAATGATGAAGAAAACAATGATAAAGACGGACAGAAAAGAAGAGAGAGTTGGAAAAAGGCTTTGTGAAACCATGCTAAAAAGAATAGATAAACAAATTGACAAAACAAACGTCTTGACAGCCCACTTCAAGTTGTTCTTTTTCATATCTTATTATATTGTCCGCGCGCGAAATTTAGGACAACTCATGGTCAAGATTTTTGATGTTATATTGTCATTCTTGTTTGCTTATTCCATTTTTTTGCCATTGTCATTATCTGTTAAATTTGTCATAATATTCTCATGATATTTGTTCAAACCATAGTTATCAAGTGTGAGAAACACTTCTGGTTTGGACGCGCTGTCAACTTCTTCAATTTCAAGAGAGTCAACATTTGCATTTAACTTTGGAATGTCTATACAAGAATTTTTCAGTTGCAAAAAGAGATTCCCATCACATTTTTTCAAAGTTCCCCACACCGGCATGTGTGGATATAAAATTCTACCTTGTTTGGAAAGAGCATTTTGCAATTTTTCAGAACTTTCAAGCAAATTGTTGAGCGTTTTGATGATAGGATTTGATTGATTGGTTTTTGGAGAATTCATCTGAGAATTGATTAATTTCTCTGACAAAATATCCTTATATTTTTCCTTAACTCCCCTCAAAAATTCATAATCATTGATGACATATGTCACCAAAACCATATATTCTGCTTCTGGCAATGGTTCATGATTGAACTTTTGCAAAAGTTCTTGCGGAAGAATTTGATTGAATTTGTCGTGTTGTGACATAAATTTGTAAAAATCTTCAATTTCCTTAATTTCATCAAGCGAATTGGTTGCTATCTGGAAATATAAACTATTAAAAAATCTTCCAACTAATGTAGAATTAGACAAGGTGTATGGCAAATTGTTGTTATTGTTTTTCTTAGCCCTTTCTGCCAACTCTTTGAATTTCGTTTGTGAACCCAAATAATTTTTTCGAATATTGGAATGATATTCTTTCAACTGCGAAACAATCTCGCCATTGATTTTGATTGCATCTTTGACCACATTGTCCAGATTTTTGTCGTCACGCTCGTCAAGATGGCTGTTGATTTCTTCCTTTATCTTGGCATACATTCCAAGCTGTTCGTAAATTTTAGGGTCAATTTGCATTGCTTTGCGGAACTTCACATATTTGTCTTTCAATTCTTTGATTTGATTGAGCATTGCAGGGTTAATTAATGATATATTGTTTTCATAGAATTTCTGAGTGCGATTTAAAATTTCGACGAAAGGATATTCGCTCTCACAATCAGAAAAGTCTGGAATGACAATGTTTTCAGAGTTTTCCTTGTCAGAACTCCCCGTGTTGCCTCTGTTTGTTGTGGTGTTTGTGCGTCTTTTCTTCTCCTTGCGCTTTGTCAAGTTTAAAAGAATGGCGTCAACTTCTTTCCGCTCATCTTTATTCAATTTTTCATATTTTTCCAAGAAGACATTTTCGGAGATTTTTTTGTCGCTCGTATCTTTGGCAACAATACGGCGAGATTTTCTCAAAAGCCCCTCTCGCGTTCTTAAACCTTCACCAGCTTCCAAAGAAGTGTCCAGCACGCTGGCAGTTTCAATAAGAAGCTTTTTGATGTTTTTCTGCTCAAAATTCTCTTCGCTTGAAATTTTGGCAAGAACAGCGTCCAAAACCTTTGGGTCGGTTTTGATGAAATATGGGCTGGTCAGGCAAGATATGGTGTTTTCGTTCCCAAAGCCATAGTTCAAAAGAACCTTTTTCACTTCTTCAATGTTGTTCATTTGTTTGCTTGTTATAGTGCTGATCATGTTCAAGTTGTCAATGTCATAGCAAAAATCGCTTGCCTTGTTAATCGCCTCAAATGCTTCCACTCCCAAACTTACATAGCATTCAGCAAGTTTATCCAAGAACTCTTCTACTTTCTTTGGTCTGATTTGAAGAAGACTTGGAGAAAGCGCCACACGATTGACCAACTCCTTATGATCTTCCGCTGTCCTACCAAAATGACTTTCCAAGAAATTGATGTTGTCTTTAAGGGCTTTTGGCGAGATTGTCAAAAGCGTGTGAGCTTTCTTGAAACATTCTTTTGGGCTGAGAACATATCTCTGCGCGTCGCTGTCCCACATGAAATTGGAAATATAGTCCAAAATCTCTTGAACATTTTTCGCGCTTGTTCTATATAACAATGTGGAGCAATCTTCAACAAGATTTTTTATCGTTTCCTCATCTTCAACGATATCAAAGATGTTGAATGTGACATTTTGGATGTTGTCTTTGTAATCATTTTCCACAAGAACCTTGATCATTGTGTTGTAAGTCTTGATGCTGGCGTTGTTGAACGCCCCAATCTTCGCCAAAGCACGAGTGTCGATTTTAAGCCCCTCTTTTGCCCTTTTTAACGTTTCAAAAAACTCATCCCGAATTGTATTTTCTTGGTCGAGATAATATTTCAAAATTTTATCCACCGCCGTTTCAGCAAACTTGTTGCGTCTTCTAATCAATTCTATGGCATTGGCATTTTTTGAGGAATTGATTGCTTTATCATCCTCCTTTTCAAGTTGGATGAACTTTGCAAAAACGCCGAGCAAGTTTTCGGCGACGCCAATTCTGTTGCGTGAAAAAATTTCTTCAATTTTTGCTTCGATTTCTTCCTCGGAGAGATAGAAATGCTCCTTGAAAACATCTTCAAGTTCTTTGGAAATAGTCTTTGCCCACTCGTCAGATTCTATCAACTCTTTGACTTCTTCTTTCGATAACACTCTGTCCATTTTTTTCTCCCTTTTAATTCTCCACATATTCTACCACACATTGCCATTTTTGTCAATACTGAAAAACACTCCAAATTCAATATTTTTGATCATTTTTCAAATAATCTTCAAACATTAATAAGCTTTTTCAAAGGTTCAAATATACGAAAAAATTCGCACAAAATATATGAAAAATACACAACATGCGGTGTGTTATACATGCATATCACACCAAGTATTGTGTATTATGCAAAAAATATCTCTTTATTTGTGGAGAAAAAGAAATTTATGTCCTTGCATAATTTTCAATTTCGTCAATCCCGTCTTTGATGAGCATTTTGAGTTCGCTGATGAGTTCTCCAAGGTTTATGAACAGTTGCTCTCCGTCTTCGCGGATTGTCACTTCTGCCTGTCCATTTGCAATTGTCTTTGGACTTATCACCACACGAATTGGCATGCCCATAAGTTCGCTGTCTGTGAGTTTGATTCCTGCTGACAAATTGCGATCGTCATAAAGCACTTCAATTCCTACGTCGAGCATTTTCTTATACATCTCTTCTGCCACTGCACTGACATTTTCATTGTCCAATCGAAGTGGGCACAAATGAACATGCCATGGTGCGATTGTCATTGGCCAAACAAGACCTTTTTCATCCGCCCTTTCTTCAATTATGCTGGCAAGAGAACGTCCCACACCAATGCCATAGCACCCCATGATTGGTTCTTTTGTTGTGCCGTCTGGCATCGTCACTTTCATGCCCATGGTTTTGGTGTATTTGGTGCCAAGTTGGAATATGTTTCCAATTTCAATTCCACGTGTCAAAGTCAATGCTTTGCCACAATGAACACAGCATTCGCCTTCTTTCACCAAAGAAATGTCGACATATTTCACATCTTTCAAATCGCGCGTTGCACTGACATTTTTCAAGTGAAAATCTTTTTTGTTTGCCCCTGTGACAAAATTTTCCAGTCCTTTCAAAGTGATGTCATAGAAAACATGTGTGTCTTCTGGAAAGTTTAAATTCACGCAACCGATGTTGCCAGCAACAAGTCCAAACTCTTCAACGTCGACAGGCAAAAGTTCGCTTTGAACAAGTTTTTGAAGTTTGATTTCGTTGACATCGTGGTCGCCACGAAGGAAGGCAACCACCAATTTCCCGTCCGTTTCTGTTTTATAGCAAACCGCTTTTGCTGTGTGCTGTGCGTCGACCTCCAAAAAGTTGCAAACATCTTCAATGGTGTGTGCATTGCCTGTGAAAACTTCTTCCATTTCGCCCGCCACGACAGCGTCATTTACGTCTTTCACCGAAGCTGCCACTTCCATATTGCTGGAATATCCACAGTTTGAGCAAATGACAAGTCTATCTTCGCCCGCGTCCGTCACAGCCATAAATTCATCTGCAACCTTGCCACCCATCATGCCAGTGTCGCTTTTGACAGCAATAAACTTTTTGAAACCTATACGTTTGTATATGCGAACATAAGAGTCATAAACTTTTTTATAATAATTTTCCAAATCTTCTTGCGAAATATGAAAAGAATATGCGTCCTTCATGGTGAACTCTTTCACGCGGATAAGCCCGCCACGTGGACGTGCTTCATCACGGAATTTGGTCTGGATTTGATATATCATAAACGGCAATTGGTCGTGGCTTTTGATTGTGTTGAGCGCCATATGCACTGATGCTTCTTCATGAGTCATTCCAAGCACCATATCATGCCCTGTGCGGTCTTTGAAACGCACCATTTCGTCTTTTATGGAAGAATATCTTCCGCTCATTTCCCAAAGTTCGCGTGGCATAACAACAGGAAAAAGCACTTCTTGTCCGCCAATAGCGTTCATCTCTTCACGTATGATGTTTTGAATTTTCATATTAACTCTTTGCGCCGGTGGAAGAAGAGAAAAAATTCCTGCACTGACTTGTTTTATGTAGCCGGCACGCAAAAGAAGAATGTGACTTTTTAAGCTGGCACCATTTGGAGTTTCCTTAATTCTTTCTCCAACGAGTTTCGAAAGTTTCATACTTCCTCCTCTGTTATCTCACCTAATTCTTTCTTAATTTCAAAAAGTTTGCCATTCACCTTTGAAAGCTCTTCTTGCGAAAACTTTGCAAGTGTGCTTGCGCGTTCAAAAAGTTCTTGCGCAGTTTTGAGTGGCAAGTTTTCTTTTTCCAATTTTTCGATGATTTCTTCCATTTCTTTGATTGCTTCTTCGTATGTCATTTTCTTTCTCCTGTTTTGATGGTCACATTTCCATCTATAAAATTGATGTCAAACTCTTGTGATATATTCAATTCTGTCTTTCGTCCAACGGTTTTGCCTTGTTGCTCTATTTTAGCATATCCCATCCGGAGAATGTCAAGCGGATTGAGTTTGTTGAGCGAAGCAATTTTGAGTTTGAGTTGATATTCTCTGTCAAGTGTAAATGTCGTCAGTTTTGTCGAAATATGTGAAGTGATTTTTTTTAATTTTTCCACCCTTTCTTTCAAAAAGGTTTCTATCAAGTCCAAAATGATATTTTTTGAACCAGCAAATTGAAGTGTCTTTTCCGAAACATAGACATCCAAAAGACGCGCAAGACGTGCCACATCTTTTTTGAGCGAAGCTTGAAGGTTTTTGGAGTCTTGTGTGAGAAGTTCAGCCGCCGCACTTGGTGTTGGTGCACGTAGGTCGCTGACAAAGTCGATTATGGTGAAGTCGGTTTCATGTCCCACCGCCGAAACAATCGGTTTTTGACAATCATATGTGGCACGTGCGACAATTTCGGTGTTATATGCCGACAAATCTTCCAGACTTCCACCACCGCGAGCCACCACAACAACGTCGACTTTGTTGTATGTCGAAAAAAAGTTGATGCCGTCGGCAATTTCCTTCTCTGCGCCAATACCTTGAACTTTGGTGTGATAGAGCACAATGTCAATCGATGGATTTCTTCGCCATGCAACATTTTTGATGTCTTGAATGACCGCGCCATCTCTTGATGTCACCACACCGATGCGCTTTATGCTTGACGGTATTGGTTTTTTGTGAACAACATCGAAAAGTCCTTCTCTCTCCAACTTTTCTTTCAGCTCAATAAATTTTTGAAAGAGCAAACCTTGTCCAGATTGTTCAAGCCTGTTCACAACAAAATTGAAACGTCCGCCTTTGACATAAAAATTTGGCGAACCAGTCAACACAACTTGGTCGCCTTCTTTGACATTTTGCAACATGTCAGCAATAAAACAAACACAAGGAAGAGAACTTTCTTCGTCCTTAATTGAAAAATATGCCACTCCGTGTGCCTTTGAAATGCCAAAAACTTCTCCAACAATTTTGATGTTATGGAGAAGTTCCTCAGCATTGAAAATATCTTTTATTATGCTATTAAATTTCGTTACTGTTAATGTGAAATTGTTCATATTGATTTAAATTTCTTTCACCATGGCTGAAAGAATTCCGTTTATGAATTTGTGCGACTTGCTTGTGCTGTATTTTTTTGCAATTTCCAACGCTTCATTGATTGCCACCGCTTTTGGAGTGTTGCAAAACAAAATCTCCGTGGTTGCCAAAGTTATGAGCGCCAAATCCACTTTGAAAAGTCTGTCATACTCAAAATTTTGCAGATGCTTTTCAATCATCTGTTTGATTTCTTCTCTATGGTCTTTGAAAGCGGACATAATCTCTTCAAAAAACTTTTGGTCATCTTCTTTTTTCAATTCTTTCAAATTGTCTTTGGAAAGATTTTCATCACAATCATGAAAAAGCCCCTCGAAGATGAGTATAAAAGCATTCACGCGAGCATCTTTACGCATTTTGAACCTCGGCGTCGCACTCCACATTGATGACGTGGATGTTGATTTTGAGTGGTTTCAGTGCCACCATGGTTGCCAAAGAGTTTCGAATGTTTTCTTGAACACGATATGCGATGTCTGGAACACTGTAACCGATGTAGATGTTGATATAAACATCCACTGTCAAAGCTCCATTTTTTTCAAACTTGATTTCCACACCGTCATCATATCGATTGAACAACCTTTTTATCCAAGGTCGTTGAGAGTTTGTGACACTTTCCACACCATTGATTTCTTTTGCTGCCAAATTGATGATTGAAACAAGAATTTTTCGGTCGAGAGTGATTTTTCCGCTCCCTTCTTGATTTTTCACTGCCATAGTTTTCTCCTTATGTTAAAACCATTTTAGCACACATCAAAAACATTTTGCAAACTATTCAGCGGAAATTATCACAATATTTCTAAGTTCTGTGCCAAGTTGTTCCATAACCACCGTGCAAATTTGAGCAACTTCGCTTTCTGTCAAAGATGATGCTTGTACAACAACGTTGACTTTTGAGCTGGAAATAGCAATCACACAATCAGAAAAACCGAGTGCTTTGATCAGTCCTTCAACTGCAAGTTCTTTTTCCATGGTTGCAATAAGTTCCAATTTTGCCGCTTCAGCCGCTTCAATTGCTGCTTCGGAAGAAGATTCGCTTTCAATTATGGCGTCATAATAAAGAATTTCTTGATCTCTTGTGCTTTCACGGTCGTTGCGATATGATGTGAAATAACTTGTTGTCACTGTGGTGGAAGTTTGCTCCGAAATGGAATTGTTGAGCACAATGTTGAGATAGCCTGTCACTCCCAAAAGGACAATCATAAGTGTTAAGATAATGATTTTTGTTCTTTTTTTCATACTCTTATTCTCCTTTCATTTTTTTATTTCAACCTCTTCGGCAAATCTTTGAATTTTTCTTTTGGTTTAATAAAGAATTGTGATGTTTTCGCTGTCGATTTGCAAGACAGTTCCCGCAGCGGTCATAATGTTCATTTTCACAGCAAAATTTTCTGCACCTTCCGCAACAATCACCACCCCCTTTATCACAGGATAATTTTGTTTCACCACCACCGGTTCATCGGAAACAAGAATGATTGTTTCGGTGGTTACAGTCGTTTCCGTCCCGCCAGAAGAAACAGTCTTGGTTTCGACATCGGTTGCATATTCAAAAGTGAAGCCACTTTCAAGTGTGATGACAACATCCACATTGCCGACGCCAGAGATTTTGGACAAGACATAAGAAAGTTTATTCTCAAGCATGGTGACATATTCTTCTGCCGTTGAATAATTTTCTGACGAATTTTCGCTTATATCGTCGCTTTCTGTTGTTTGCATAAATGCAAAATAAATAACACAAATCAAAAGTCCAACAACGATGGCAGAAATGATTTGAATATGTTTGATGCTTTTGAATTTTTCCCAAAAAGATTTAAGTTTTTCCACAATTCACCTCCATAAACTTGTCCACTTTTCAATCACTGAAATTCACTTCAACATCAGTGAGAATGGAATAGTTTTTTATGACAGACAATATACTCTCTTTGGCTGTTGAAATATCTTTATTCTCGAAACTTTCGCCATATTCAACATCGCATAAATCGACATAAATGGAATAAATTTCCAATGTTTCGCCGAAGACATTTGCGTTTATATAAATTTGAACACCGCTCAAATCGCATTCTTTGATGTCGTTCGTCAAATCTTCTGTCAAAGCGTTGAGTTTATCTATGTTGAGTTGATATAAATAATCTTCCTGCAAATCGGTCGTTCCGAAAAATTTGGAAAAATCAAAATCACTTCCAAGCAAAGAGGGAAGAGGTGAAACGATGACAAGAAGAATGGCAAAGGAAAAAATCACCCTGATATATTTGTTCATTTGACCTTCGGGAAGAATGAGTTCTGCAAGCACAGCAAGGATGACAATTCCAGCAATCCCCAACAACCATGAAGATATTCCACTCATATTTTTCTCCTTTTGAAAAAGAGCCGTGAAGAAGTTTTTCGCATATTGTTCTCCTTTTTAAATCACCAAATTCGCCGAGCACATAATAAGCCCCGTCAGCACCAAATACATAAACGAAACCGCCACCAAAAGTGCGACAAGAAGTGAAAGGCTTTTGGAAATGTCGCTGACAAAATTGGCGATTTTTTTGTCACCGATTGGTTCAATCACTCCTGCCATAAATTTGAGTGCCAACATGAAGATGACAATGTTGATGACCGGAGAAATGACGATTGCAAGAAGCAAGAAAAGTCCCACTCCGCCCACGGCATTTTTTATGAGAACACTGCTTGCCATGATGATGGAAAGTCCGTCGGACATATAACTGCCGATGATTGGAATATAACTTTTGATAGCAAATTTTGCAGTGCGTATTGAAAGCCCATCCACCGCCCCTGCCATGATGCCCTGAATGCTGACAAAGCCCAAAAATATTGTGAAACAAAGCCCAATCACCCACTTGAATGTTCCTTGCAAAAAGGAAACAAATTTGTCAAGTTTGACGTGGTTGGAAAGATTGCCAATAAGCGAAAATATGATTGAAAAAATGAAGATTGGAAGAAGCAAATAAGTGATCAGCGAGGCAAAGATTTCGCTCAAAAGTGCAATTGCAGGTTGATAAATCCCCACCGAAACAGTTCCACCAACAGCGGTGAGAAGTGTGAGAAGAATTGGAAAAATTGCGTCAAAAGTGGACTTGATGACATTCAGTGTGCTGGAAGTTGTGCTGATCAATTGAACCAATGTTGTCCCCAAGAAAATTATCACCAAACCATATGTGACAAAATGCACAATGTTGCCGATTGATTTTCCGTCCGTCATTGGTTTTAAGTTTGAAATCATTCCACCCAAAATTGAAATGGAAATGATGCTGGCGATGATTGGGATGTAACCTTTGAGTCCATCCAAAAAGATTGACATAACGGCAGAGAAAAAACTTGACGCGGAGTCGGTGTATTCTCCAGAAATGACCGCCGTGACCTTGTCAACAAACGAAGATGAAGAAAATAATGTTTTTGCACTTGTGGAAAGACTTGTGACAATCTCTTCCAAAGAATTGAAATCTAAATTGTCAATCTGTGAAAAAACTTCTTCTTCCAATTCTTCTTCAAGGTCGTCTGTCGTTGAACTGCTGTCAGCAAACGCAACATTTGCCACAAAACCTTGAGTTATATCAAAACGACCATAGAAGCATGACAAAAAAATCAAAAACACCACAACAAGACTTGCAAATTTTCGCCCACGGCTCTTCTTAAGCTGAAACGCTTTGCAAATGTTCGTTTTTTTCGTGTTGAATATTGTCTTTTTAAACTTTTTCATGTTGGCAAAAGTTCCATTATGATGTCCAAAATGCTGGTCACAATTGGAAGAGCCATGACCATGATTATGATCTTTCCGCCAAGAAGCACTTTATCAGCCAAACTTTGATTGCCGGTATCAATGCAAATGCTGGCAGTGAATTCGGTGAGATAACCAATGCCAATGATTTTGAAAATGACAGCATACAGCGAAGCATTGATGCCAGAAGTGGTGAAAATGTCGTTGAACAAATCAAAAATTGTTGAGAGATATGAGAGCAAATAGAAGATAATGACAATTCCACCCACAATGGAAATGATGACTGCAAAATCTGTTCGAACAGGTTTGATGATAAGACATGCCACGCAAGTGACGAGTGCAACGCTTATGATTTTGAAAAGCACGTCCATGGCATCCTCCTATATTTTGTGGTATTATGCAGAATAACACAACAGAATGTGGTGTATTATGCAAACTTTTAACTAAAAACAAACATTTTCTAAACAAATGGAAGAAGAGCAAAGTTGAACATATCTTTGATTGAAGTGAAAAGGTCGCTTATCATTCCAAGAACCATAAAAAGCACAATGATGACCCCGGCAAGAGTTGCCAAAGTTGCAATATCTTCTTTTCCGCTGTTTTTGAGAATTTGACTGACAACCACTGTCAAAATTCCGATCGCAGCTATTTTGAAAATGATATCAATATCCATGCTTTTATCCTTTTAAATGAGAATGATGGCGCAAAAAAGTCCGGCAACAATTCCAAGTTTGATTGACAGCGAGCCATATTTCTTTTGTTCGGCATCACATTGTTCTTTCTTTTCTTTGAAGCGACCAATAAAATTTTGAATTTCCTTGGTTTGATTTTCAACGTCACTTCTCCCCAATGTTTTGAGAAAGAGTAAGACAAAATCTTTCTCTTCCACTTTCAAACAATCAGTCTTTTTGAAAATCTGCTCGTTTGTCAATTCACATTTCTTGTCCAGATAGTCAATGAAACGTTCATCAATTCCAAGCAAATATTTTTTGTTTGTAGCGTCAAAATTTTCCAAAAGAACTTTAAGACGCTCTCGTGAAAAATTGATTTCGAGCGAAAGTTTTTCCGCCAAAATTATGATTGAGTTGAAGAAACGTTTTCTTTTCATATATTTGGCTGAGAAAAAATAACCAGTCGCACAGCATATACAAAAAAGTATGATGATAAAAACATATTTCATATCTATCTCCCTATTTTAACTAAATTTTTTGTCCTCAACATAAATTACGCCCAATCAGAATTTCGTTTGCCTCAACATTTGAACATTCTGTTCTCATAAGCATTGCATCATCTTAAATTATAAATTCTGGCAAGGTTTTCGTTGTAAATCCCCTCAAATGTGCCCGGACCATTTCGCTTTGAAAGCAAGACAAATCGCTTGAAAACTTTTTCTTTGATCACTCTTTGAAAGAGTGGCTTCTTGCAAAAGGTTTCCATGCTATCTGCATGCGTGGACGCCAAAAGTTTAACTCCACACGATGTTGCATACATGATTGCCTCGATGTCCTCTTCCTGCCCAACTTCATCCGTGACGATGATGTCTGGTGCAAGCGCGCGTATTCCATTTTCAAAACCCACTTTCTTGCTGGCAAAAGCAATGCGATCGGTATATTTTGAATTGATTCCACAGTCAAGCTCTCCGCGTTCGTCCAAAAGCAAAACATTGAAGGTCAAATTTCGCTCCGAAAGTTGATAGACAAAATCGCGCAAAAAAGTTGTCTTCCCGCAAGCAGGCGGACTTATGACAAGTGTGTTTTCCACTCCGTTTTCGCCAACGATGTATGGATATGCCGTCAAAGAACAGTTTTTCACAACGTGCGGAACTCGAATGTTGCAACTAAGAAAATTGGTCATTGTTTTGATGTGTCCATTCTCTTCAATCAAATTTCCGCCAATGCCAATTCGAACAGCTTCGTCCGTGATGATAAACCCCTTTTTGATTTGTTCATTGACAGAATAGATGGAACATTCACTTGCGCGAAAGATGACGTCTTCAATGATTATCTTGCTGGCATAAAGAGCCCCAGCAACATTGCTTGTCACGCCGTTTTCGGAGAGATAGAAGTTTCTTCCGCTCACATTGACAATCACAGGTTTGTCCGCACGCAGTCGAATTTCATTCACCGCTTTAAGATTCACTTTTTGCGTTAATACCTTCAAAAAATTGTCAGGCAAAATTTTTTCCAGCATCTTTTTCTCCTTAAAGCAATGTATGAGAGATCTTTCATTTAGACAATAAAAGAAAATGGCAATTCCTGCCATTTTTTGTCTAACATTTATGACGACCGCTATACGGAATGTTTTTTTCTTTCAAACACTTGACTTTTGACGATGTTGAAGATATAATGATTATACTGGGCTAGATGGGGAGTTGGCGGTGCCCTGTAACCTGCAATCCGCCACAGCAGGATTGACCAGTTGTTTGCGGTGTGGTTTGGTCGAATATGTGCATAAATTTTTGATGATGAAATCAAGGTCTTGTGCAATTGACTCCTTCGAACCGTGTCAGATCCTGACGGAAGCATCACTAAGAAGATCTGTTGATGTGACATGAGGTAGCTTTGATGGAGTTGAAAGTTTGTGAGGCAGTCGGTTAGATCACAACAAGGCAACCGCCCAGTTATGAAAAAAGCGAGGCAAACACCTCGCTTTTTTGTTATAAATTATTTTGCAGTTTGTTTTTTTTGAGTTTTGACAGATTCTTTCAAGTTTTCAACTTCTTTTTTGACTGCTTTCTCACCCTTATTGACAAGTTTTTTGGCATCTTCGCAGTGTTTATAAAGAAGTGCGCCTGTCACAAGCCCTGCACCAAAACCGACCACCATCCAAATTTCTTTCATTTTGCCCTCCCTATGCTTAGGTTGCGCAAAATGTCGAAATTTATTCAATCAATATTTAAACTTGTCAAGCATGTTGATGATTTTTCCAAATTCCACCTGAGATCCAGCATCCAAAATCATTCTTTCTTCAAAGATGGTTTTGGATGAATCGCAAATTGAAACAAAGGATTTTGGATTTGCAAGACGGATATAGTTTGCCACATTGATGAACGATTTATATATGTCATCCTTGATAAACAACAAGTTTGGACAGTTCCAAAGCAAACTTTCCATCAAGATTTGGTTTGGAATTCTGTTGTAATTTTTTGAATAAAGCGCATTGAAAATTCTCATCAAATTGACGAATGTTTTTCCACAGACATCAAATTTGTAGTTCAAATTTTCATAACGTTTGCCAAAATTCAGCGGAATGAATTTGTTTTTCAGTTCATTAAACATTTTGAAAGTGTTGTCTGCGGAATTGTATGTGCAAATATAGATTTTGATTTTGACATTTGTGCCAAAATCATTTTTTCCAACCACGGCAATATATCTTTGATGTTCATAGATGATTGTTGTGTCGGAAAGATAGTTCGCCATCACCCTCACAACATCGTGACGGAAATCGCTCAACTTATATTTTTCAATGGTTTCAATTGATGGAGCGCTTTCACTCTTTTGCTTTTTATATTTCTTCTTGCCAAGTCTCCAAGCCGCCTTAAATTCTCGCCAAGCAAACTTCCAAAAATTTTTTCTTGTCTTGGAATTGAACTCAATTTGCGGATTTTCAATACCCAAAAAATAGTCATACGTTGAAAGTTGTGAAATTGCGCCAAGATAGATTTCATTGACAGGCAACAAAGTGCATTTGTCTGCACGAACAAATGCTGACATTTCGGAAATGTCAGCGACAACACGTGAAAGGAGATTATAAACAGTGTCGTTCACGCGGTCAAAAAACTTTGTATTCCCACTTTCACTCAAACTCTCAATCAACTCTCGATTTAATTGATTTTTCATCCGCTTTTCCTTTTCATCAAAATTTGTTTAAATCACTTCATGATATAGACACAAAGGTCAACCAATTTGTTTGAATAGCCCCATTCGTTGTCATACCAAGCCACAAGTTTGACAAAGGTTGGAGAAATCATAATTCCAGCGGTGGTATCAAAAATGCACGTTCTGCTGTCACCGATGAAATCGCTGGACACAACAGGTTCGTCAGTCACACCAACAATGCCCGCCATATTCCCTTTGCTTGCCTTTTTCACAACTTCAACAATTTTTTCATATGTGGTTGGCTTTTTCAAACGGCAAGTCAAATCAACCACCGACACATTGAGTGTTGGCACACGATAACTCATGCCGGTCAACTTGCCTTTGAGTTCTGGAATAACTTCGCCCACTGCTTTTGCCGCACCCGTTGATGAAGGAATGATGTTGTATGACGCCGCTCTTCCGCCACGCCAATCTTTTTTGCTTGGGCCATCGACGGTCAGTTGAGTGGCAGTCACAGAATGCACAGTGCTCATCAAGCCTTCCTCAATTCCAAAGGCATCGTTGATGATTTTGGCAAGTGGTGCAAGACAATTGGTTGTGCAAGACGCGTTTGAAACAATGTCCATGCTTTTGTCATAAGTTTCATTATTGACACCCATAACAAACATTGGCATATTTTTCCCTGGTGCAGAGACAACAACTTTTTTTGCGCCAGCATCCAAGTGTCCTTTTGCGCCGTCATATGCTGTGAACTTGCCGGTACATTCCACAACAACATCAACGCCATCCGTTTTCCAAGGAATGAGTGCTGGTTCCTTTTCTTCATAAAAAGAAATTTTGTTTTTTCCAACAATCAATTTGCCGTCTTTAACCTTGACCGGAACATCAAATTGTCCATGAATGGTATCGTGTTCCAAAAGATATTTGGAATATTCCACCGTCAAAAATGGGTCATTTATTGCCACCACTTCCACATCATCTCTTTTTGATGCAATTCGAAGAGCCAGTCTTCCAATTCTTCCAAAACCATTGATTCCAAGTTTAATTTTTTTCATATTATTCTCCTTTTTTATTTAATTTTCTAGATTTGACTTAAATTGAGTTTCACGATGTTCCACCTGTCAGCTCTTCCGCTCTTCCATATCGCAAATCGCCAACAGTTATTGCCCGCATAAAGTTGATAAGTGCAACCAACCAAAACATTATTGCCACAATAATCCAGAAAATAACGAGCAAGATTGTCAGAGACCAAACTTCTGTGAAGATGCAAACCAAAGTTCCGCCGGCAATGCTTCCTAATAAAACAAGAGTCCATAACAGAAAGATTGAAATAGTTTTCCAGTGACTGTATTGTTTTTTGACTTGTTTTGATTCTGTTTCAAACTCTTGAATATCCAGCCCGACATATCTGTTCACTCGCGTTGCCATTGACAGATTTGCACAAACAGAAACGAGTTCAAACATACTTTCGCCATAGCAAATTGCCGAAATGTCTTCAAAAAAATTAAAAGCAAAAAACTTTCGCACAATCATACTTCCAAAATTTTTTATCGCCGTGACAAATTTGTTGTGTTTGGCTTTGAGTGTGGCAATGTCACCTGAAGAAGATGTGAGCTTTGTCCATTCGTCTTCCGTGAGAACACGACGAAGAATCAAAACTTTTCCTTTTTTCATCTTGCAAGTGTGAAGAGAATTGATGATTTCTTCTTTGTTTGCCTTGTCGCCATATATATGCAACTCAACATCTTTTGATTTGGAGAAATTTTTTGCCAAACTCTCATGCACTCCAACAAAAAACTTCACACCTGTCTTTTTTGTGTTTTGGATGAAATTCGAGAATTTTTCCGCATCTTCCACAACGGGAACAATCACATTTATCATTTGCTCTCCTTTTGTGTTTTTATCTCTTTTTCTTTTTCGACAATCAAACCTTCTTTGATGTCTTTGGAATTGGTTTTCAAATCTCCCGAAATCTTTCTCAATCGTCTTATATGACGTCCGCCCTCGAAAGAAGTGGTCAAAAACACTTTAATGATCTTGATGGCCTTTTGTTTCCTCAAACTTCCCGGCAGACAAAGCACATTTGCGTCGTTATCCTTTCTTGCAAGCATTGCCATGTTTGTGTTCAAACAAAGTGCAGCACGAATTTTTGGATTACGATTTGCCGCCATACTCATGCCGATGCCACTTCCACAGATGAAAATGCCGACATTGTTTTTGTTTTCCAAAATTTTGTCAATGCCTAGTTTTGCAAAATCTGGATAGTCCACAGGTTCTTTGCTGTGCGAACCAACATCGATGGTGATGATGTTTTCTTGATTGAAGAAAGATTTCAAAACCTCTTTGAGCAAATATCCTCTGTGATCGCTCGCCATAATAATCATACAACACCTCTCAAATTTTGAATTTTGTCCAACAACACTTCAACATTTTTTTCAATTTGTCTTGCTGTGTTTTCATAGACCTGCAAACTCTGACCAAATGGGTCTCCAACCTCGCCGGCAAGTTCGTCAAAACTTATGCATTTGTTGGAATTTATAAACTTTTTGTGAGCCTGCGTCACGGCAACATAAATCACACCGCTCTTAATTTTTTTTAGTGGCACGCTTTTGCGATTTCGTCCGTCATAGCCAAGTTTTTTCAGCACTTGTGACGCATTTTGCGTGATGTTTTCTTTTTTGGCATAAACACCAGCGGAAGAAAACTTCACATCATTGATTTTTCGTGATTTTGCCATTTTTTTGGCGATACGCTCAGCCATAACCGAACGACAAGTGTTGCCTGTGCAAACAAAACAAATTTCAATCATATTCGTTTCCTATCAATATATATTTTAAACTAAAATGAAAAAAAAACAAAGCAATTTCACTTTGTTTATAAATTATTTTTGATACCCGGTCAAAAGCATGTGCAAGGTCAATTATTAGGGTGGAATTGTTTTAAACTTAATTTCTTGTTATCGACATCTTGATTAATCATTTATATTATTTCCACATTAAGTCAAAGTGCGAAAGAAATGTTCTTTCAATTGTCAATTCATAAAACAACTTTTTTTGGTTTGTAGAGCTTGTCAAGGTTATATTTTTCTCTGACTTTTGGCAAAAAAATGTGAAGCATGACAGTTTGAAAATCAAAGATAATCCACTCTCCTTTGGAATAGCCTTCAATTTTTTCGTTATAGGCATATTTTTCAGCAACGATGTCGGCAACTTTTTTGCAATCTGCCGGCTTGTTTGCTGTTGAGAGAATGATAAATTTCTCTTCACCGCTCGTGGAAAGGTCATAAACAGAAATGTTTCTGATTTTGTTGTCTGAGAGCAACGAAATAAGCCCTTTGATTTCAATCATATTGAAATTATATCATCGTTTTGCTGTCAATGTCAAACAAAATTGCCGTTATGTCAAAATTTAGCACTCAAAATCGACCGAAGAAGAAAATGGTCTAAATTCTGAAAGAATGGCAACAATGAAGATATGAGAAAGATAAGTTTTGCGTTTCAAGAAATGTTGAAATTTTGTTTGATCTTCTTTTTGTTTTTCGTGTGGTTGAGATATTTCCTAGATAAATTATGGTTGTCGGTGTTTTTGGCTGTTTTGCTGACATGTGTCCTTCAAGTTGGCATATATTTTTTCAAGCGAAAGAAAAAGAAGAAAATTGGTTTGAAATTCAAAGAAAAAGAAGAAGCAGAAAACATGTTTTTGTCACTAGCTTGCGAAAACAAACCTATTGACTTTTTTGAAAAACTTGCATCAAAGAAACATAAAGATATCATCAAACACAAGGATTATTTGGTTATCACGCATCATCTTGAAAGTGCGTCAAATTCAATGAGCAATTCGACTTTGAAGGCGAAAACATCTTCCAAATCAACTGCCAGCTCAACTTCAACCGCCAGCAAAGAAGAAATCAAAAAGACACTTCTCTATGTTGATTTCTCCTTTGAAGGTTTGACCATTCCGCGCTTTATGGCGATCTACAACAAAGTCAAAAAGGAGAAAGCGGAAAAGATTGTCATTTGTTGCAAGGAAATTGTTGATAAAAAACTCCCTTCTTTCGTTTCCAATTTTGACGAAAAGTTTTTGATTTTGGATGTATATTCCACCTATGAAAAATTGTATAAATTTTATGACTGTTTTCCAGAAATCACAAAGAAATATCAAAAAGAAAAAAAGATGGCTTTCAAAGATTTTGTTGCCTATTCTTTCAATAAACAACGAACAAAAGGCTATCTTTTTTCGGCTATTATATTGATTATTTGTGGACTGTTTGTCCGCGCTACACTATATTATTGCATAATAGCGTCACTTCTTGTTGTGTTTGCACTCATCTCTCAATTCAACCCAATCTATAACCTTAAAAGTGAGACGGATGTGTTGTGAAAATTGAGACAATTGAAAGGCATCTTTTTACACTATGGCAATTCAATATGCTTAAAATTTTTTCGCGTGGATTTTTTATATAAAATGAAAATGTTGCCAATCACCTGAACAATGTCTGCATTCAGCATTTTGGCAATCTCTTCGGCAGTTTCTCTTGCACCAACATCGTTGTTTTTGAGAACTTTCACCTTGACAAGCTCTCGTGCTTCCAAAAGAAGATTGACAGAAGTCAGCACATTTTCCGAAATTCCTTCTTTTCCAATTTGCATAACCGGTTCAAGTGCATTGCCAAGACCTCTCAAATAAGCTCTTTGTTTGGTTGTGATCATATTTTTTCCCTTTTTAAACTTATATTTTTCAAAATGTTGTGTATTATGCATTGCATACTACACTATATTTTGTGTGATATTTATTCCATATATTCAAAACTAATATCTTTGATTGTCACAGTGTCGCCTTCTTTCAATCCGCGTTCTTTCAGCATGTCAATCACTCCCATTTCTTTAAGTCGTGTTTGAAAATATGCAAACGAAACTTGGTCGGAAAGCACAACCCCGCGCACAAGATTGTCAATTCGTCCGCCAACAACTTCAAAACTTCCGTCGTCATGACGCTTGATTTCAATTGAAGAAACATCTTTTTTGTCAAAGTCAAATTCTTCAACTTTGAGAGGTGGCTTTTTTGGAATTTTCTTTAAATTCTCCAAAATTTTCTTTTTGAGTTCTTCAATTCCCGCACGAGTGTATGAAGAAATTGGGACATATTCTTTCACTTTTGTCTCTTTCACAAAATGCGAAATCTTTTCTTCCAATTTTTGTTCGTCCAGCAAATCGCACTTCGAAAAGACAACAATTTGTTTTGTTTTGGAAAGATCGGCATTATATTTTTTCAATTCGCTGTTGATGACTTCAAAGTCTTCCACAGCATCCCGCCCTTCACTCTCTGAAACGTCAATCAAATGCACGATAAGACGCACGCGTTCGACATGTTTGAGAAAATAGTGCCCAAGTCCCAGACCTTCGCTTGCACCTTCAATCAAGCCCGGAATGTCCGCAACAACAAATGTTTCTCCCAAAACTTCACAGACGCCCAAATTTGGATATATGGTCGTGAAATGATAGTTGGCAATCTTTGGATTGGCATTTGAAATCACAGAAAGCAAGGTGGACTTTCCAACATTTGGAAAACCGACAAGTCCAACATCGGCAATTGTTTTGAGTTCCAAAATCACTTCTCTAAGTTCTGTCACTTCACCCGTTTGAGAATATGCCGGCGCTTGTTTGACGGATGATTTATAATACGCGTTTCCATGTCCGCCTGCCCCGCCTTTGAGCGCAATAAATTCCGCTCCATCTTCGCTTAAATCAGCGATGATTTTGTTATTTTTTGGATTGATAAGCACCGTTCCCGTTGGCACAAGAATGATTTCGTCCTTTCCACTGCGTCCTGTCATGTTTTTTTGATGTCCGTCTTCACCATTTTCTGCAACAAACTTTTTCTTGAAGCGGAAAGAATAGAGCGTGTTCAAATCGTTTGTGGCTTTGAACACCACATCACCACCGCGACCGCCGTCACCGCCGTCTGGTCCACCTTTTGCTGTTTGTGCGTTACGCAAAAAAGAGGTGGAACCTTTGCCACCGTTGCCCGCTTTTATGGAAATCTTCACTCTATCCAAAAACATATCACACCTCAGTTTGTCGACTTTTGTCTTTTTTCACACCAACTTTCTACACTCGACTGCTCGGGCACTGCCGATTAAACACGCATTTTTGACAATCCGGCCTCATCGCCTTGCAAGTATATCTTCCAAAAAGCACCATTTGATAGTGCAAGCGCGACCACCTGTCTTTTGGAAAAATCTTGCATAACTCTTCTTCGCACTTATCCGGCACATTTGTTTTCACCAGCCCCAAACGATTGGAAACGCGAAGCACATGAGTGTCCACCGCCAAATTATCTCCGCCAAACGCCACAGCCATAACAACATTCGCCGTCTTTCGCCCTACGCCAGCCAAAGTGGTTAAATCTTCAAAATTGCTTGGCACTTTTCCGTCAAATCTCTCCAAAATGTCGCGACTTGCAGACTTGATTGCTTTTGCCTTGTTGTGATAGAACCCGCACGAGTGAATTCTCGCTTCCAACTCTTCTTGCGAAATATTCACAAAATCTTCTGGCTTGTTATGCGTTTTGAAAAGTTCTTCCGTCACTTGATTGACGCGCTTGTCTGTGCACTGAGCGGACAAAATCACCGCCACCAAAAGTTCAAATGGAGTTCTGTGTTCCAACTCGCATTTTGGGTCTGGCACCATGATGTCCAGCCCGTCCGTAACAAATTTTGCGTCCATTTTTCAACCTTAATTTTTTTTATGATTTCAACTATAATCTCTCAATTATCATCTCATCAATGGGAAAAGCACCACATCGCGAATGTTTGGACAATCAAAAATGAATTGCAAGAAGCGGTCAATTCCAAAACCAAGCCCAGAAATTGGTGGCATTCCATGTTCCATTGCAAGCAAGAAATCTTCATCCACATCCATGGTTTCTTCGTCGCCCTGTGCCTTTTCTTGAAGTTGAAGTTCCAGCGTTTTTCTTTGAACAATCGGGTCGACAAGTTCTGAATACGCCTTCACAAGTTCCTGTCCACCAGCAACAACCTGAAAGACATCAATAATTCTCTCGTCCTTGTCATTTCTGCGTGCAAGCGGCATCAAAACCGCTGGATAGTTGTATAAAATTGTTGGATTGACAATTCCAGCGCGAATTTTGCGCTTATAGATGTAGTCAATCAGCGTTCGAACAGTCTTGCATTCTTCAAGTTCAGCGTATCCAAAAAGCCCCTTATCCACAACAATTTTCTTCAATTCATCCACATCGTCAATCGCCAAAAAGTCACAACCCAAAATTTCACTCATTTTGGCAACATAGTCAATTCTTGGCCACTTCCCGTCAAAATCAATTTCCTGTCCTTGATATGTGATTTTTGTTGTGCCCAAACAGTCATTCATGAGTTTGATGAGCATATCATGGAAAAACTTTATGTTGTCTTCAAAGTTCCAATAAGACGCATACCACTCCACTTGCGTGAACTCTTGCAAGTGCGCTGGGTCCATGCCTTCGTTGCGGAAGTCTTTGCCAAGTTCAAACACGCGGTCAATTCCTGCGCAAATACATTGTTTCAAATGACATTCAGTGGCAATTCGAAGATTGCATTCCATATCTAGCGCGTTGTGATGTGTGAAGAAAGGTTTTGCACTTGCTCCTGAAACACTGGTTTGCAAAATTGGTGTTTCCACTTCAATGAAACCGTTATCTTCCAAAAATCTGCGAATGAAAGATTCGACCTTGCTTCGAGTCAAGAAAATTTTGCGTGACTCTTCGTTCGTGATAAGGTCAAGATATCTCTGACGATATTTAATTTCGGTGTCAGCAATGCCGTGGAATTTCTCTGGAAGCGGACGCATAGCCTTGGAAAGAAGTGTGATTTTCTCTGCCTTAACTGTGATTTCGCCTGTTTGAGTTTGATAAACTTCGCCTTCCACGCCAATGAAGTCGGCAATGTCAATCATTTTCTTATAGAAATTATACTCTTCTTCCGAAAATTCATTTCTGCCCACAGAGATTTGAATTTTGTCATATATGTCACGAATTTGACAAAAACCAAACTTTCCCATAATGCGACGAAAAACAATTCGACCAGCAATTTTGACGCGCTGACCAAGTTTTTCACGTGCTTCACTGATTGTGCAAGTGCGCTCGAATTTGTCTTTAAATGGAATTTCTCCCGCCTGCTTCAAATCTTCAATTTTTTTGCGTCTGATATCAACTTCGTTTGAAAGTTCTTCCATAAATGCCTCCAAAATTTCAACAAGCCACAAAAAGTGGCTTTTCAAGTTTTAATATTGACAATAATAGCATATAATTAAGAGAAAAGTCAAATCTTTTCAGCGATGACAATAAAATTTACAAATCTTTCTACAATTGTTTTGAAAAATCAATTTTATATGCTAGAATATAATGGGAAGACCCTAATTAGAAATAAAAAAAACATTCAATTTTTATATGATAAAAATAAAACGAAAAAGGAGTGGTTATGATTAAGATTATAACAGACAGCACCGCGTATACGCCAAAAGAATACGCGGAAGCAAATGACATTTCTGTCATTCATTTGAGATATCTATACAAAGATCAAGAGTTTGTGGAAGGCTTTCCGGGAACTTATGATGAGTTTATCGAAGATTTCACAAAGACAAAAATTTTTCCAAAAACAAGTCAACCATCAATTGAAAACTTTTTGGAAGAATACAATAAAGCACTCGATGCAGGAAACGAAGTGCTTGTCATCACAATGAGTAGCACCCTTTCTGGCACAAACAGTGTGGCAAATTTGGCAAAGGAACAATGCAAAAACCCAGAAAAAGTGCATGTTTTTGACAGTTTGGTGAATGTTCAAACAGAACTTGGTTTGGTTATGGAAGCGGTGGAAATGCGAAATGCTGGAGCTTCTTGCCAAGAAATTATTGACCGTCTTAATGTTTTGATTGAAAACAGTTATGTTTCTTTCATTCCAGACAGTTTGGAATATTTGATCAAAGGTGGAAGAATTGGAAAAGTTTCAGGAACGATTGGCAGTATTTTGCAAATTCGACCAATCATATCTTTCAAAAAAGGTGTGTTGAGTGACAGAAAAATTTTTGGTATGCAAAAAGCCATGAAAGAGTTGGTTGCGTCAATTCCTGAAAAGGTGAAAAGACTGTTTATTCTGCACATTGCAAACACCAAGTTTTTTGAGCAACTGAAAAAAATGGTGGATGAGTGGTTGCAAAAATTTGGAAATAAAAACAAGATTGAAATTTATGAAGGCGAAGTTGGACCTGTCACCGCATCTCATGTTGGACCAGCGATTGGTCTTGCCTGGACAGCAGAATTATAAAATTTCAAATCAAAACTTTGAGTGAGTGGAGAAAAATGACAAAAAAGACAGCAATCATCATTGGTGGGTCAAGCGAAATTGGACTTGCCACCGCAAAGAAATTGGCGAAGCAAGGTTTTGACCTTGCACTTACATACAACACAAACAAGATTGACATAAAAAAAGAGTTTGTTCAAGAACTTGAACAAAACAAAAATTTGAAAATCAAATCATATCAACTCAATCTCACAACAAATGGTGAAATTGAAAAGTTTTTTGATGGTGTTTCAAAAGATTTTGCATATATCGACACCCTTGTTTTCTCATCTGGTGTTGCTCAAAAACGCGCGCTTATTATGGACGTTTCAAATGAAGAGATTGACAATTTGTTTGAAGTGAACATCAAATCAGCAATTAAGTGCGTGAGAGAATTTGTGAAATTGACCATCAACCAGCACCCTGCAAACATTGTGCTTGTGGGCTCTTTTGTCGAAAAGATTGGCTGTTCGTGTGAAAGTGTGTATACTTCAACAAAGAGTGCCATGTCTGGACTTTGCAAATCTTTGTCAAGCGAACTTGGAAATTTCGATGTGCGCATAAATGTTGTCGCTCCAGGATTTATTGACACCAAAATGAACGGAAATTTGTCACAAGAAGAAAAGGACGATTTGGCAGAGATGACTCCACTCAAACGCCTTGGCACCACCGACGATGTTGCAAGCGCAATAGCCTTTCTTTGCAGTGAAAATGCCACATTCATCACAGGACAAACACTCTATATTGACGGCGGTTTGATTTTGGAATAAAATTGCATATCACCACATAATGTGGTGTGGTATGCATTCATAATACACCATATGTTGCGTAATTTAAGACAACTTGACAAAAGCATAATATATGTCGCTTTCTGTTCGGTCGACATTCTCATCTAATGTGAGATTGTCGATTTTTATTAGGCAATCAGCAAGCAAAGAATATGACAATGGCACACTCCCTTCAACTCCATTTTCGCTTGACATATATTCGCCATTTTCGTTTTCTAAAACATAGATGATTTGCCCGTCAGCATTGAGAATGTAGCCGTTTTCATCGACGTTCTGATTGTATATTGCACTTTCAACTGCAAACATCAGTTGGATTTTGTTTACAAATGCAAAATCAATGTTGTCAATCTCAAAAATTCTTCCTTGAAATGTGGTCAAAGTCAAGGAAGTGTATTCAATTCCTGTGAAATCATCAACGTATCTTCCAAGTTCAAGCTCTTGAAACTTTCCCCACTGCTCTGCCAAATCTCGATTGTTGGCAACCATAGCAGAATAGAAATTCAACATGGCGGTTTGTTCGACATCCAAAAAGTCACCAACTTTAACGTCATCATTATCAAATTCAAGACCTTTCAAAAGAATGCCATTGTTTTGTGTCGATGTATATTCTTCCAAAATCTTCAACACCCGAAATTCGCGGTCGCAGATCAAATATTGCTTGTCCCCATTCAAGTCCACTTCAACGGCAAAAAGTTCTTCTCGCTCTGTCACATGAATGACAAACTTGTTTGGGAAAACGGTTTCAATGTTCACCACTTGAAGATAGGCAAAATTCTCGTTTTCGCTGGCATAATTGTTGATGTTTTCAATATATTTTGTCTTGCTTTCAAACAAAACGCAAGCGCCGTAGTTAAAATTCCCCGCTTCAATGATTTCCGCTTCGCTGATGGTCAAATTTATCAATGTGGAAGAAAATTCCACCGTGACCGATGAAAGAGCAAACAGTGTCCAAAAGAGAATCAAGACAACCGCAATCACACAAAAAACAACAGAAAGAGTGATAATAAGTTTTTTGCTCAATTTTTTATCCTTTCAATCTCCGCACCCAAAAGTTTGAATTTCTCTTCAATTTTCTCATATCCACGGTCTATGTATGAAATGTTGTGCACAGTTGTGTATCCTTCCGCTTTAAGCCCTGCAATGACAAGTGCTGCGCCCGCTCGTAAATCGGAAGCAAAGACATCCGCGCCATACAATTTTTCAACCCCCACAACACAAGCGGTTCTATCTTTGACAGAGATATTTGTTCCCATTTTTTGAAGTTCTGGAACAATACCAAAACGGTTTTCAAAAAGATTTTCTTGAATCAAGGAAACTCCGTCGCTAACTGATTGCAAAACCATCATTTGAGGTTGAAGGTCGGTTGGAAAAAATGGATATGGAAGTGTCTGAATTTTTGATACTGAAGAAAGTCTTTTGTCTGCTTTCAACCTTATTTTATCATCAAACACATCAATTTGGCAAGCAGATTGACGCAAAAAAGAGATCAAACTTTCATTATGTTTGGCAAGCGCCCCTTCCAGCATCACATCTCCGCCACAAGTTGCCACTGCAAGAAGATATGTCCCAGCAACAATTCGGTCGGGCATAACGCAAAATTCTCCACCATGCAAGGCTTTGACGCCTTCAATTCTTATGCAATCTGTTCCTGCTCCGAAAATTCTGGCACCCATTTTATTCAAAAAATTTTGCAAATCGACAATTTCAGGTTCTTTTGCAACATTTTTCAGCAGAGTTTCACCTTCCAAAAGACAAGCGCAAAGCATCAAATTTTCAGTCGCTCCAACACTTGGAAATGAAAGTGTAACACCGCCAGCATGCATATTTTGCCCGTTGCAATATATGTAACCATGACGCTCAACAATATGCACTCCCAGCGCTCTCAACCCGCTTAAATGGATGTCTATTGGTCTTGCTCCAATTTTGCACCCGCCCGGATAGGCAATGACGGCACTTTTAAATTTCCCCAACAGCGCACCTAAAAAAATTATCGATGAGCGAAGAGCCCGAGAAAGCTCATATGTGATTTTGTTGTTTTTGATCTTTCTAGTATCTATGTAAAGTCGCCGACCATTCAAATTTGACATAACATTCAAAGATTGTAAGATGTTTCTGGTGTGTATCAAGTCCGAAAGGTCGACATAATTTTCAAATTCAAGTTCGCCATCACACAAAATTGAGCCAGCCAAAATTGGCAAAAATGCATTCTTTGAAGCATCGACTTTGACTTTTCCAAATAATTTTTTGTCGCCACTAATAAACAATTTTTCATCCATATAAACATTCTATGTATAAAAAAATTTTTTGACCATGAAACATTATTTCAAAATTTTAAAAAAGAGAACTTTTCTTTTCAGAAAAATTCTCTCTTTGTTTTATTGCTTACTCATATATTTTTGTTTATCTTTTTTGCGTTTTCTTACAATCAAAATGATTA
>CAZQMZ010000012.1:0-30591 GCA_964594865.1 uncultured Lachnospiraceae bacterium
TTTTAAAGAGAATGACAGTCGATTGAGGATAGGTTTCACGACCTTATCCAATAAAATGGGCAAAAACAGTTGCCCGATGAACAAGATAACTTGATTGAACATACTATTGATTGTAAAAAAAAGAACACTGAATTTTCGGTGTTCTTTTTTTGTTTTCACATACAAAAACGAGAATGAGAGGAAATGTTTTCAAGTTCGCGGCGAAAAGCGGAATATTTGTCCAACGTCGAGAGCAAATATCGCTCACGAGAGGCTTCGTCCATGCTTTTCAAAACCTTGTCGTCGATGAGATAGTGCACCGGATTTGTCACCACATCTTGTTGAGATAAAAGAAATTCCACCTTGTTCTTAAATTCCACATCTTCGCTTGAAATCACCTTGATTTTTGTGTTTGCTGGTGTCATTTCCTTTCCGACCAAACGTCTTTTTGCCTTTTGAGCAATCATTTTGAGTGCATCATTTTTGTTCATTTCAACCTCCATAATCAAAATTTTCTTTATTGATAGAGCAATAATACACCAACTCTGCTGTTTTGCAAAAGAATAAATTTTCGCGTTTTGTCGAAACAAACCGAATAAGAAAATTTTTTGAAGACTTGAAAATTTTTCACATTTTTTGACATTTAATCATAAGAGATTGGTATGAGAAAATTTGATAATGTTATAATTGACAAAAGCGTAACGCTTGGAAAGGGCGTTAAGATTGAAAACGATGTCAAGATTTTGGGAGACTGCTTTGTCGGCGATGGGTGCGTGATTAAGTCTGGCTCTCGTCTCACGGATGTTGTGCTTGGAGCAGGGTGCCAAGTGGATTGTTCAACTGTCGAAAAGGCAAACATTGGAGCAAATTGCACCATTGGACCTTTTGCAAACATTCGTCCGAACTGCATTCTGGCAGAAAACGTCAAAGTGGGTGCGTTTGTGGAACTTAAAAATGCAGTAATTGGCAAAGGCACAAAAATGGCGCACCTTGCATATGTCGGCGATGCTGAACTTGGTGAAAATGTCAATGTTGGCTGTGGCGTGATTTTTGCAAATTTTGACGGCAAAATGAAACATAAGACAATTGTTGGAAACAATGTCTTTGTGGGTTGCAATGTCAACATAATTGCACCTGTCAACATTGCAGATGACACATATATTTGTGCCGGAACAACAGTGACAAAAAACACTGAAAAAGGAGATTTTGTCATTGGTCGAGTTCGGCAAGAAAATAAAAAACGAGAAAAAAAGATTTAGATACTTTAAAAAGTTGATATATTTGATTGTTTTATATATTTTTCAAAAAACATAATTAAGAGCAAGTTGGAAGCCAATTTTACCTTTTTATGCTATCATTGTTGTGCAAATCAGATATTTAGATATTTTTTTATAAATTTTTTCATTAAAATTAAAGGATTTTTTGATTTTTTATGGTATAATGTTTGTAAGTCTTTTTTTTGGAGTTTATATTGTCACAAAACAGAGGTTGGAATCCGGAATTTTTAAGTGAACTCAAACGCAAAAACGACTTGGTTTCAATTGCTTCTAATTATCTTCAATTGGAACAAAAGGGAAGTCGCTTTTGGGCTTGTTGTCCATTTCATAGTGAAAAAACGCCTTCTTTTGCGATTAATGAAGAAGACGGCGTATATTTTTGCTTTGGATGTAAGGAGTCCGGAGACGTCATCTCTTTTGTGGAAAAAATGGAAAATGTCGACTTTATTGATGCTGTCAAAATTTTGGCAGATCGTGCCGGCATGGAAATTCCAGAATATTCATCTTCAAGTGGATATAAAGAAAATAAAAACTTGAAAGAAAGAATTTACAGTGCGCTTGATTTTGCGTATAAACATTATATGGACAACCTATATTCCAAGGACGCCAAAGTTGCGCAAGACTACGTCAAGCAAAGAAAGTTCACTCGACGCGAGCTTGAAGATTTCAAGATTGGCTACTCAAAGAATTGGACGGATATTGTTGATTATCTCAAATCCAAAGGTTTTTCTGAAAAGGAGTTGTTGGATGCAGGGATTTGTGGAAAAAAGAACAATCACTTGTTTGATGTTGTGGGCGGAAGGTTGATTTTTCCAATTTTCAATTCTTTGAATGAGTGTATTGGGTTCAGTGCCAGAGCGCTTGAAAAAACTGACTTTGCAAAATATAAAAACACTGCGGAAACTTTGGTTTTTCAAAAAGGACGAGTTGTTTTTGGAATAAACATCCTGAAAGCGCAAAAACAACAACAACTTTTGGACAAGATCATTCTTGTTGAAGGACAAATGGATGTGATTGCCATGCATAAGGCGGGGTTCAAATGCACAGTGGCTTGCATGGGCACAGCCTTGACAAAAGATCATGTGAAAGAACTTAAACGATACAACGAAAACATTTTTCTTTGCTTTGACAACGATGAAGCTGGATTGAAGGCAACATTGCGAGCGATTGACATGTTTCGAAATGAGAATGTCAATTTGAAAATTGTCAAGCTTTCGGGCGGAAAAGATCCAGATGAAGTTTTGCAAAATTTGGGCAAAGAAGAATTGGAAAAAATGATTGAAAAAGCTTTGCCATACATGGAATTCTTGATTGAATATTATCACAGCATCCACAATCTTGAAAATGCAGAAGAGAAAGGAAAATTTGTCAAAGAAATTTTGCGCGAAATAAAGAAACTTGACAGTCCAACTTTGTTTGAGCCATATTTGGAAAAAATTCGAGACTTAACAAAAATTCCATTGGATGTTTTAAGGCGAGATATAAATTCATCCGACAGACAAGTGAAAGTCAAGGACACGCCAAAACTTCCGACTCAATCCACAGAAAGAGGTGATGAAAAAGCGGTTAAATTCATTTTGGCGTCGCTTTTGCATAAGTGTGACTATGTTGACAAAAATATAGACTATTCAAAACTTTTAGATGAATTTCAAAATTATTTGGATATAATTAAAGAAAACAAGCCACTTTCAGCTATATACGATATTGACGGAGCAACAGAAGATGTGCTCTTGATGGATATTGTCAACTTCAACTTTGCCAATTTTCAAAATGAAGAAGAGAAATATTTTCAAGAGTGCCTTTGGAAGGTTGCTGAACAAAAATTAAGAAAAAATCAATCAAAATTGAACGAAGAGTATAAAAACTGCACTGACCTTGTCAGGCGAACAGAAATTGCCCGAAATTTGGGTAAAATTGCAATACAACTGAAAAATAAAAGTTTGGAGGAATTCAATGTCAGAAGATAAGAAAGAGTTAGATAAAAGCAAAGTAATCTATGACAAACTTCTTGCCCTTGCCATGAAGAAGGGTTCAATCAACGAAGAAGATGTCTATTTTTCGCTGTTTAAAGTTGGTGAAGACGCAGAAAAAGTGGAAAAATTTTTGGAATCTTTGCGAAAAAGAAAGATCAAGATCATCAAAACCAATGATGAAGAGATTTATAAAGACAATTTTTCCGACCTTGTCATGTCGCCAACTGTCGATGACCCTGTGAAAATGTATCTCAAAGACATCGGCAAAGTGCCTCTTCTCTCTGCCGAAGAAGAACGCGAGTGCGCCAAAAAGGCAATGGAGGGAGATGAATATGCCAAATCTAAATTGTGCGAAGCCAATCTAAGACTCGTGGTGAGTGTTGCAAAAAAATATGTAGGCAAAACATCGATGTCTTTTCTTGACCTAATTCAAGAAGGGAACATGGGACTCTTGCGTGCAGTGGACAAGTTTGATTACACAAAAGGCTTCAAATTCTCCACTTACGCAACATGGTGGATAAGACAGGCCATCACACGTGCTATGGCTGATCAATCAAGGACGATAAGAATCCCTGTGCACATGGTGGAAACAATCAACAAGTATGTCAAAGTTGTGCGCATGCTTATGCAAAAATTGGGAAGAGATCCAACCATTGAGGAAATTGCCAACGAACTTGGCTTGACGGTGGCAAAGGTTATGGAAATTCAACGCACGGCACAAGATCCAATTTCTCTTGAAACACCAATGGGCGAAGAAGATGACGGCAAGATTGCGGACGTTATTGTTGATGAAAGTGCAAAATCTCCTGTTGAAAGCGCATCTCAAATGCTTTTAAGAGAACAACTGCTTGCAGTGATTGACACACTCACACCTCGTGAACAAGAAGTCATCCGTCAGCGTTATGGACTTTTGGACGGCAGACAAAAAACCTTGGAAGAAGTTGGAAAAGAGTTTTCTGTCACAAGAGAACGTATCCGTCAAATTGAAGCGAAAGCGTTGAGGAAACTTAAACATCCAAACAGAAGCAAAAGACTTGCCGATTTTGTGGAATAGAGAGAAAAAATATAACAAGAAGGAGAAAAGTATGAATATTGAAAACATATTGAAATATCAAAATATGGATGCTGAATTATATAAAATCGAGCAAAAAATTATGAAAAGCCCATATAAAGAAAAAGCGAATGAACTTTCTGCTGTGGCAAAAAAATCACAAACACGTTCCACAGAACTTGAAGCAGAAGCAAGCAAATTGATCAAAGATATTGAAGAGATTAAAAACAAATATCAAATAAACAAAGACAAAGTGGGCGAAATGCTGGAAACAGATCTTGAAAAATCAAGTATGGAAGATCTTGAAAAGCTCTCCGCTCTCAAAGGTAAAGTTGTGTCAAACTTAGGTATATTGGAAAAGATGCTTCAAAAAAGTGCAGAGAGAATAAATTTCATTTTGTCTGAATTTAACAAAACAAAACGTACCTTTGATGAAGCGCGAAAACAATATGCAATTTGCAAACAAAAAATTGATGAAGAAACAAAAACTCTCGAACCTGAAAAAGAGAAATTGAAAAAAGAACTTGCAGTACTTGAAAAAAATGTTGAGCCAAAACTTATGGCGGAATATAAGAAAAAGCGTCAAGACAACATTTTTCCTGTCATTGTGCCACTTGAAAGTGGAGGATTTTGTGGCAGATGCCGAATGGAACTTCCAAAAGTGGCAATCTCACGAATCAAAGAAAAAGGCGTCATCACTTGCGAACATTGCAAAAGACTTCTTTATCAAAAATAGAGTAAGATATAAGAAAATTCCTTATGGCATTTTTATTATGAATGAAATCTAACAAAAAATTTCCCCTATTGACAAAAGGGAAATCTTGTGATAAAATCTCTCTTAAAGGAAGTGAATTGTGAAAAAATTTGAATATGTTCCGCGCGATGTTAAGTTGAGAATGATGGACGACAAATTGGTGGCATTTCAACGGATAAGAGCTTTGAAAGACATATATTGCGACGTCATCGAAGATGGTGTGAAAAGAAAAATCAAAGTTGCAAGCAAGGGTGATTTGGGCGCTTATATTGTCAGAGGGGCTTTAAACCAAAATGATAATGCATGGGCAAAGCCATTGATGTCGGCGGATGGCAAGATTGTTAAAGATTGCTATATTGGTCCAAGATGTCGAGTTTCCGGAAATGCAATTGTGGAAGGTTCAATCATTTTGAACGATGTTGTGGTGAGAGATTATGCCAATGTGCGCTTTTTGAAAATAAAACCATTAAACAATGCTGTGATTTCTGAGAATTCAAGCATAAATTTGGCAGAAATTCAAGGTAATGTCAATTTGAAAGGAAATGCTTGCATATATCAATCCGACATCTTTGGCGGAATTGAAATGGATGATGACAGTTTGCTCTATGACTGTTTGCTTGTCGCTCAGTCGACTTTGAAAATGACGCGCAATCAAAGATATTGTCACAATCAAATTGAAATGAAAGAAAATACAAACGGATCAGTGATTATTGTCACAGAACGCGACGGGAAAAATTTTTAAAGAGATTGAAAAATCTCTTTTTTATTAAAAACGTTAAAAATGCGTTTTTTTATTATTTTTTTACTAATTTTTAATCATTGTTCTAGATTTTTTATTATTTTTAACTATTTTTTAAACTTTTTCGCTATTTTTAATTAATTTCCAATATTTTTTAATATTTTTGTTTTAATGATGCTTTAAAAAGCTTTTTATTGCATAGACAAATTTTTCTATTTCTTGATAGGTGTTGAAATAGGAAACAGAAACTCGAACAGCTCCACTGTCAAGCGTTCCCAATGCCTTGTGTTTGAGTGGCGCACAGTGAAAACCGCTTCGCACACAAATTGCCCATTTTTCGTTGAGATAATTTGCAACATCGACAGAATTGACATTGGGGATGTTGAAGGCAAACACGCCGTTTGTGTTTTCGGTTTTGGTGTAAATTTCAATCGGAAGTTTTGAAAGTTCATAGTGAAGATATGTTATCAAATCTTCAATTTTGGATGAGATCAGTTCAAAATTTTCTTCCAAAAATCTTATTCCTTCGCCAAAACCTAAAATTGCCGGAGTGTTGATTGTCCCACTTTCAAAGCGCTCTGGATATGTGCTTGGTTGGTGGAGTTCCAAAGAATTGGTTCCTGTTCCGCCAAAGCGAATTGGTTGAAGGTCAAATGTGCCATTGATTGCAAGAACACCAACGCCTTGTGGAGCATAAAAACCTTTATGTGGGGCAAGGGCAAGAAGGTTGATGTTCATGTTTTGCATATCATATACAAAATGTCCGCCACTTTGAGCGCCATCCACCATGAAAAGAATTCCCTTATCTTGAAGATGTTTTCCAATTGTTTCAATGTCCGCAACATCGCCGTTGACGTTAGAAATATGGTTAACGACCACCAAATAAGTGTTTGCTGTCAGACATTTTTCGATATCTTTCCAAATCACACCTTTCTTTCCTGATTGACAAGCAACGGTGTATGAAAATGTGGGGTCGATTGTTTTGAGATGTTCGAGTGGACGCAAAACGGAGTTGTGTTCATTTATTGTGCAAACAACATGACCACCAGCTTTGTGTGTTCCAAGAATTCCAAGATTCAATGCATCTGTGCAGTTGAGAGTGAAAATGATGTTTTCCGGAGTGGTTTTGAGATGATTTGCTGTCAGCTCTCGCACTCTTTCCACTTCAAAAGCGGTTTTGAGAGCCATTTTGTGGCCACTTCTTCCTGGGTTTGCGGTGAAAAGATTGAGCGCATTATAAACAGCCTTTTGGACATTTTTTGGTTTAATCAAACTTGATGCAGAGTTGTCTAAATAAATCATGACACCACCTTTAAGCAAAAATTTTATATTAACAATATAATAATTTAGGGGATAAATTGTGCAAAGGAGGTGTTTTTTGAATTATACGCTTGCCGTTTTCAAATCTCGAAATTCCACTCTAAATTTTGCGAACTTACTTCGAGCGAACAACATTCCGGTTGCGGTGATAAACACTCCACAAAGTATAAATCGTGCCTGTGGAATTTCGGTAAAATTTTTGAGCGACTATTTTTCCAAAGTGCAATCACTTTTGTCCCGATCAAATTTGAAATATTTCGACGGCTTTTATTCTTATATTAAAAATAATGGAAAAATTATTTTGATAAAATTATAAAAAATTAGTTAAAAATTAAAAAAAATAATAAAAAATAAATAAAAATTTATAAAAATAAATAAAAATTTATAAAAATAAATAAAAAAATAAATAAAAAAATAATTTTTTTAAAAAAAAGAGAAAAATATTTGTAAAAATTGCAGATAAAATCTCTTTTTTATTTTTTAAGGAATTTTTAGATAAATTAAATTTTGCATGAATTCGTCCTTTTTTCATAAAATAGCCTTATGAAGTGGTTTTTTGCGATTTTTTTATCTTTTTCAATTATTTTTGTGGCAATTTTTGGAATAAATTGTGTTTATGGATATCTTTTTCCGATTAAATATCAAGATGAAATTGCGTATGCAAGTCAAACTTTTGGAGTTGCAGAAGCGGTGATTTATGCAGTCATAAACACCGAAAGTCACTTCGACAAAGATGCAATTTCATCAAAAGGTGCGGTTGGACTGATGCAAGTTATGCCATCAACTGCCGAAGAGATTGCTTCTGCTTGCGGTCTTGAAGAATTTGACCTTCAAAATCCAAAAGATAACATCCTTTTGGGGACATATTATATTGCCAAACTTTGCGAACGTTTTGAAGACTTGGAGACAGCACTTTGTGCATACAATGCAGGTCCGACCAATGTCAAGAATTGGTTGACAGATGAAAACTATAGTGATGATGGCAAAACATTGAAAGACATTCCTTTTGAAGAGACAAAAAATTATATTGCAAAATTTCAAAAAAACTTGAAGTATTATTTATCAAAACTGTGAGTCATTTCCACGGAGTGTGAAAAATTAAAAGTTGAGAATCACAGTTATATATGCGATTCTAAAAAATCAACGCAAGAATTTTCCAGACTTTTCAATGTATTCAAATATGCAAACACCACAACAAATTTACATTTGTTGGCGAAACAAAAAACAAAATAAGTTGACAGAAAATTCAAAAAAGTTTAATATAATTATGTATGAGTCGACTGACAGCATGGATGAAATGTTCCTAAATTTGAATATTTTGCAGAAGTTTTTACCGAGACTCAGCTACATACAACAAATAAACCACTTGTGAAAGCGATGAGAAAGTTTTTAAAGAGGGAGGAGAATTAGTATGATTGTTATTACACCTTATTTTAAGGAGAATCCAGATTGGAGCTATCGAGATCCGCGTGCGGGACGGACGAAACTGACAGATGAAGTTACTGAAAAGGTAATAGATAGTTACCTTGATTATATGATGCATGTTCATCCACAACTTAACTGGGATAAGCTCTGTGACGTAACAGCAAGAGATATTGAGGAATATAGACAGAATAAACACCGTTATACTTTTGAAACAGACCAACGAAGGCATAGTAGAGTTTTGGTTGCTGTGGATGGAAAAAAGATTGAAGAAGATAATTACATAGGAGGGTTGTTAGTCAATTTATCTGATTTTGAATAAAAATAAGACATCTAAATGATGTCTTTTTTATAAAACTATCCACATTTTAATATAAAGTTATCCACATAAAATTTAAATTTTAATATAAAGTTATCCACATTTGGAATTTTTTTCCAAATGTTTTGGAAATTTTTTTCCATTTCTTTATCTAATTTTTAGAATAGAATATAGATAGAATAATATATATATATTATATACAGTGGCTCCTGGAGAATCAGTGAAGTCATGAATGAACTCTTTTAAAGATTGCAACAAAGCATTCATATTTAAAAATCAATTTTGTTGAACCTAGGGTTCTTATATTACAAGTATTGGCGGAGAAGGAGGGATTTGAACCCTCGCGCCAGTTTCCCGACCTAACACCTTAGCAGGGTGTCCTCTTCGACCTCTTGAGTACTTCTCCAAATTATTTACGTTTGCTCCCATAGAATAACACAAACACATTCTTTTTGTCAAGATATTTTAGTCTAATTATCAAAAATCTTGGCAATTTTAAAGTTTTATTTCTATATCGAATAGAACTTTACTTTTATTTTTGTTTGAATTATGTTCTATTTTCGATTTTAAGTCGTAGTCAGGTTCATTTTTACTTAATAGTTAAAAATATTTTTACAAACATTTTTGTATAAAACCATTTAAACTTAAACTTGCAGAATGTATCAATTTTTTCCAAAAAATGCAAATTCATAGCCCAAAAATCGACTCAATTTTTAATTTTTTTATAAAAATAAAACAACAAAAAAGCCTTAGACTCCGCGAAATTCCGCACATCTAAGGCTTTTTGCAGTTTCCCTATTATACCATACCAAAGAAAATAAGGGAACTAAAACTGAGATAGAAATGTCGCCGTCTCTGTCAAGATTATACCATACCAAAGAAAATAAGGGAAGAGAAATTATTTTCAAGAAGTCGATGGTGAATGTTTGATTATATTTCACATCAAAAAATCTGTGGCATGTAACATAGGTAAAAAATAAAACTTTGTTGATAAAACCATGCATAACATATATAAAAAGGTTATCATTTTAAAAAGAGTGAAAAATAAGTTAAAAAGAAAATATGAAAGTAAATTTAAGCCTGAAAATAAATTTTATTGAACCTAGGGTTTGAATTTTAAATGATATGGCGGAGTAACAGAGATGTAAATCGACTCACTAAATTCTATCAGCGTAAGATAAAAATTTTATAAAATTCTCCATATATTCCCAATCGGGTTCGTTATTAATACTTGAGCATACCAAACCATACTCATGAAATTTGGGTATTGACAAACAACTCGCGCTGTTATATAATGATGTTGAAGTTAAAACTAATGAAAGGAGTCAAAATGAACAAATATAACGATTTGAAATCTTGCCAAGATTACATCAAAAAACACTATCTCTCAAAAGGAATGAAATTTCAAGACAATGATGTGTTACTATCTTCAAAAAAAGAACTGCTCACCCAAAACAAAAGTGAGCTTTTGAATAAGACATTGTTATATGCGCTCAATTACGCCACCCATCTATATCTAAGCGAGCAAATCCAAGGCGAGTTTGAAGATATTATGCAAGACGTATGTGAATCGGTTTTGAAGATTCGCACTAATTGTAACAGACCTGATGAATACAAATTTTTCTTGCGTAGCCGTATTAAAAGAGATTTATCAAGAAAAGAGTCTAATAACTTGAAAAAAAATTGTGACCTAAATTTCAAAGAAGTGAAAAACTATTCTGACGAAATTGACAAAATCACATCTGCCGACTCGCAAAACATGGACAATATTGAAGAACGGCTTGAAACGAAAAAAAATCTCAAAACGCTCTTACCAAGATTTAATGAAAGAGACCTAAATATTGTGAAGGAAAAGATCGGCTACGACATGTCATATAGAGAATTGGCAAAACGATACAACATCTCACCCCAAAGATGCAGTCAAATTTGCGAAAGATTTTTTCGTAAATTACAATCTCACAACAGTCATTTTGACAAAATTGATGAAGTATACAATACGCCAAATATGGCAGAAAAAAGAAAATATCCAGAGATAATTATTTATGATAGAAAATTCACATTTCGTGATCCAAACGGAAGAGTATGGAAAGAAAGATTTAAAGAGGTTTTACCTTTTAGAGAAGGCTTGGCGAGAGTTGAATTGGATGATGGTAGCGGAAAATTTGTTAATAAATATCATCAAATGTTTGACATAAGAGAATTAGCAAGAAAATGTGGAACTCTTATTGAAAAACCAGAAAGTATTTTGGAATGGAAAACAGAAGATTTTAAAGATGAAGAGTTTATAAAAAAATGTGTTGAAACAATTAAAGGTAGTTTAACCGAAAAGATTGAACAAAAAGACGAAGTCGATGATGATTATGCTAATTATTGCAAAAAACTTTTGACTGCTGTTAAAGGTAAAATTGAAAGAGAAAGAGTAAACATTGAAAGAGAACAAGGAGAGAAGGGAATCAAAGATGGTAAGAAACAAGAACTGATTAACTCAATCAAAGATTTTGGTCTGTAAGGAGCAGAGAATGAAGAAAGAAGAATTTTTGAAAATGATTAATGAAAAAGTTGAAGAGATATTGAAAGTTTTGAAAAACGACTAGCTTTTGGATAAAAAAGAAAACACGCTAAAAAAGGCGTGTTTTTTTGGCGGAGACGGTGGGATTCGAACCCACGTGCCAGTTTCCTGACAACCGCATTTCGAGTGCGGCTCGGTGCGACCACTTCGATACGTCTCCATTTTTAAAAACTGATTGTTTAGCAAAGGACTTTCATCATTCTATCACTTTTTGAAATTATTTGCAAGTCAAAATCGTGATAAATGCAAAAAAATATTTCGAAAAAAAATTTTTAAAAATTTTTCAAAAAAGGTCTTTACAAATCGAAAAAAATATGATATGATATTGCCGTAAAGAAAAAATATAACACACGGAGGTTTTGTAATATGAAAAAAGAAACAGCAATGCGCATACTTGGAATTTTAAGGAAATCAGAAAAAGACGTTTTGGTTTGTGAGAGAGGAGTCGAAGGACGAAACCCAAAAACAGATTTTGATCTTGAGGCGATGGACAAACTTTATGGACCAATTGCACAAGGTTATGTTGAAGATAGGTTCAGAGAGGATGTTCTTGGAAAAGGAAAATAAAAATTACTTTCCAGCATATCTTATTGATTTAAGAAAATAAAAAATATCACTTTTGGTGATATTTTTTTTGTTTTTTTGTTTTGTTTTTTCTTTTTTATGTGATAAAATAGATATGTGAGAATAAATTTTGTGGAGTTCGCATGAAAAAGAAAATTGAGTTTTTGTATCCAGCAATTTTTATTAAAGATGAGGAAGATGGTTCGTTTCAAGTTATCTTCCCAGACTTGAACATATATACTGACGGCAAAAATCTTTCCGAGGCATACATGAACGCCAAAGACCTTTTGACGGTTTATTTTACATATGTTTTCAAATATGAAACCGAGTTCAACATGCCTTCAAAGTTTGAGCAACTTGCATCCAAATGTAAGCCAAATGAAACTTTGATGCTGATCAACGCATCTATTGAACCAGAAGAGAAATAAGAAAAGTGGAACAACCATTTGCAAATGGTTGTTTTTTTGTTAAAAAGATATTGACAAAGTGTTGAATGTGTGATACAATCCTGCTTGAAGGAGAATTTATATGAGTAAAGAATTGAATTACGTTGAAATTGCAATGAAAAAAGGTTTTGATATTCTTCAAAAGAAGATGCTTGTTGTTCCTGACAGATGCTGTGGCATTCATATGTTTTCCAACAAGAACATTTCCATTCCTGAAAACAGAAGGCTTAATCTTTGCATGCCATTGAGTGCAACCAGCAACAAGGAATTGTCGCTTTTTGCGAATTTGCCTTGTCCAATTGTCATTAAAAACGAAGATGAGAAACAAAAGTTCTATGAACTTGATTTCAAAATGAATGACGATGCGGTTGAGTTTTGTAATATTCATTTGCCAATGGACAGGGAAAATGGAATGATTTATCATGTTTTTCGATATGAAGATGTCATTCAAAACATTGCCAGAGATTTATATTACGATTTTTGTAAAGGATATCAGCAGAATTATGCCAAAAAGCACAAACCTGTTGAGAAGATGTCAGCATCCGAATTTAAGCAGTTTGAAGCGGAAGAAAGAGTGAAAAACATGGCATTTTTGAAATTTCTGAAGAGTTTTGATGCTATGGAAATTGTTCGTCCAGACGATGGCAAAGAACCTATGTTTTGTGAATATAAAATGGAAGGATTTGATGTGGGTGTGCTCTATCAAACCTATCAACTTGCACTTGTCAAACTTCCGACACAAACAGCAGAACAAAAAGAAATTCGAAACAAAGTTTATCAACAAATTGACAAAGCTGAAAAAAGATTGAACAGACAAGAAAAGGAAATGCTTTGAGATTTTTGCACTTATTCGCAAAAATTCGGCTCAAAATTTTGAAAATATTTTTTAAAATGCTTGACAACAGAATTTTGCTGTGATATCATAAGACTGACACTTTTTTGAGGGTGTTAGTTTTTTTGTTAGGAGATTGAAATGGCAGCACCAAAACGTAAAATCATCACATTTGAATGCACAGAATGTCATGAGAGAAATTATTCGTCTGAAAAGAACACGGCAAACAATTCTGAAAGAATGGAAATCAGCAAGTTCTGCCCAAGATGTAACAAGCGCACAAAACATAAAGAAACAAAATAAGCTTGTTCGGGTGAAGAATGAGATTTTGAATTTAAGATTGCAGGTCGGGTGTTTTCGTGCAGTACACGATTTGAAACCATAAGGTGAATGGAGGGCGATATGTCTAAAAAACAGAAAAAAGTTGACGCTGAAGTGACTTTGAATGAAACTGAAAAACAAGACGAAGTTTCGCAAGGTGTTGTGGAAGCGGAAACTCAGTCTGAAAACAAAACCAATTCAAAAGATAAAAAAGAAAAGAATTCAAAACAAGACAAGAAAAAGGACAAAAAGAAAAAAGAAAAGAAAGGCGGAATTGTCAAAAAGACAAAAGAAACAGTGTCTGAACTTAAAAAAGTCACATGGCCAACCTTTGGCGAAGTTGTCAAAAAAACCTGCGTTGTCATTGCTTTTGTTGTCATTTTCGGTCTTTTCTTGTTTGGAGTGAACACTCTTTTGAGCTGGTTGCTTGTTGAACTTCTTGTGGTTTGATTTAAGGAGAAAAATTTATGGAATATGTATATTCAAGTGAACCAAAATGGTATGTGCTTCACACTTTCTCGGGATATGAAAATGTGGCAAAAGAAAACCTTGAAACTGTTGTGAAAAAATTTAATTTGCAAGATCGTATCTTTGAAATTGTCATCCCAGAAGAGGATGTGATTGAAGAAAAGAACGGCAAAAAGAAGCTTGTCACCAGAAAGAGCATGCCTTGCTATCTTCTTGTGAAGATGATCTATGGTGACGATCTTTGGCATAACATCACAAACACACGCGGAATCACCGGTTTTGTTGGACCAAAAGGACGTCCGTTGGCATTGACTGATGAAGAAGTTATGAAAATGCGTCTTGAAAAAATCAAGGTTGAAACAGACGTTGAAGTGGGTGACAAAGTGGAAATTATTGAAGGTCCGCTCGACAAAATGATTGGCACAGTTGTGGCTGTCAATCTTGATTCTGGACTTGTCACAGTTTCTGTTGAAATGTTTGGACGCGAAAACAATGTGGAACTTTCGCTTGAACAAATTCACAAAGTGCAAGCATGAAAAAGTGATATTTTTGGAAAAATCCAATGAAATATTGTCCCAAGTAAGACACAAAACTGCTTGAATTTTGTGGGAGAACTGTTGCCGGTTCAATTCACCACATGAGGAGGTTTAAAATGGCAAAGAAAGTTAAAGCGGTTGTCAAACTGCAACTCGAAGCTGGCAAAGCCACTCCGGGACCACCAGTGGGTTCTTCTCTTGGACCACACGGAATCAACATTGCAGGATTTGTTAAGGAATTTAACGACAAAACTGCATCACAAGCTGGATTTATCATCCCTGTTGTGATCACAATCTATGAAGATAGATCTTTCACATTCGAGATGAAAACTCCACCAGCAGCAGTCCTTATCAAAAAGGCTATTGGCATTGAAAAAGGTTCTGCAAAACCAAACAAACAAAAAGTCGGAAAAATCACAAAAGAACAGATTCGCAAGATTGCCGAAACAAAAATGCCGGATCTTAATGCTGATTCAATTGAAAGCGCAATGTCCATGATTGCAGGTGCTGCAAGAAGTATGGGTGTTGATGTTGTGGACTAAGGAGGCGGACATGAAGAAAGGAAAGAGATATGTGAAGAGTCTTGAAACCTATGACAAGACCGCTTCTTACGATGTTGGCACAGCAATTGAAAACGTTTTGAAAACAGCAACAGCAAAATTTGACGAAAGTGTTGAACTTCACGTTCGTCTTGGCGTTGACGGAAGAAATGCCGACCAACAAGTTCGTGGAGTGGTTGTTCTTCCAAACGGAACAGGAAAATCTGTTCGTGTGCTTGTCATCGCACGTGGCGACAAGGCAGACGAAGCTCTCAAAGCTGGAGCAGACTATGTTGGCGCAGAAGAAATGGTTTCAAAAATCAGCGGTGGATGGCTTGATTTTGATGTCTGCATAACCACACCTGACATGATGGGTGTTGTTGGACGAATTGCAAGAATTTTGGGACCAAAAGGCTTGATGCCAAACCCAAAAAGTGGAACGGTGACAATGGATGTGACCAAAGCCATCAACGACGTTAAAGCCGGAAAGGTTGAATATCGTCTTGACAAAACCAACAATGTGCATGTCATCATTGGCAAAAAGAGTTTTGGAAAAGAGAAATTGCAAGAAAACTTCAACGCAGTTATGGAAGCGATTGTCAAAGCAAAGCCAGCTGCAGCGAAGGGACAATACATCAAAAACGTCACACTTGCTTCAAGCATGGGTCCTGGCGTCAAAGTGACATATAACATCTAAATCAAAAGGCAGGCAGGTTGCCTGCTTTTTATCTTTTTCGACAAGAAAAGCGATTTTATTTTCACATAGAAACAATTTTAGACCGCAAAATAATTATAATTTTTCCTGCCAATGTCAAATTTTTTGTTGACATTGTTTTGGGAAATGAGTTAGAATATATATGTTATTCTATACGTAATGTTGTAAGACAGATTAGGAGAAGCTTATGAACCTGAAAAAACATTCAACTTTAATAAGGAGTTTGGTGCTGGTTTTGGTGCTGGCACTTTCAATTATTTATTTTCCTATGGATGCAATCGTTGCCCTTGCTTATCAAGCATTGGACTCTTCCATTGCAGACTATTCATACATGACGATTGACGACAGTGAAGATGGATACACCGTGAACAAAGGAGATTCATACAAAATCCCAAATGCTTATATCGGTGGAAACGACGATTATGTCATTGGCGATTCAAATCTTATTGATTCAAGTGATTACGAAAACGGCAGTGGTCTAACATCCGTCTCTTTGTTTGGTGATGCCATATTTGAAAGTTCAAATGTCACGGTCACATACAGCGGACTTGTCATCACAAGCAGTGACAACGAAGAATATAACGGCACTTTCACAGCAAGCAGAGTTGGAACATACACAATCACATACTCATACACATACACTCTCAATGGATCAACATACACAAACTCATATGAACTTGAAGTTGAAAGCGTTCTTGCAAGTGTGAACTTGGATTTTGAAGACAACACAGAATATTTCCTTCCAAGTGTTCTTGACTTGACTTTGTATCAAAACGAAGACGAAACTTATGACGATCTTTATCTTCCACTTCCAACAATCACTGACGAAAATGGCGACGAAATTAAAAAAGTTGAGTTTGTGACATCAACAAACGAACTTGATTCTGGAACAAACTATGTTGTCATCACAGCAAAGGGTGGTGCAACAGGCGGAACCGTTGAAATTTCCACAGACGGCGGAGATTTCTATATCAGCGGAGACTATTTTTCAAGTGCAAACTATGGCGCTGGAAACTATGTTGTCACTTATTCTTATTATGAAGGACAAAACTTTGTTAAGTCAGTGACAAAAACAACAGTTGTTTACAGCACAGAGAATAAATATTACACAGACTATGAACTCGACCTTGAACTTTCTTCAGATTGGACAGATGACGGACAAACAGGCGTTGCTTCAACTCTTCCATCAGCAGTTGGTGTGACATCTTCCGACACAACTCCAGCTTCAGAAAGTGTTGATGTTTATTACACAGTTGAAGTGCTCTACACTTCTGGAAGCTCATCTTCTTCTTATGCCGAACTTAATTACAAATTGTATGAAGATGTTTTGGTTGAAGTGAAAGATGGCGACACTCATGTGAAATACATTTTGGCTGATCCAACAGAATTCACTCCACTTGAAGACGGCAGTTACACATTCATCTACACAATCTATGACATCTATGGCAATTCTGTTTCATCATCATTGGGATATCATGAATTTGAAAACATCACTGACGTAACAGCTCCAACACCAATCATCTATGATGCATCGGAATATGATGAAGATGAAGGATATCAAGATGTTTCACACAAACTTTCTTCATACACAATTACAAACGGCATTGTCATCTATGCGATTGGAATGGACGACAACGTTTCAAAAGTTGGTGATGAAGGCGTTGAACTCAAACGTGTGATCATGACTGACGAAACTGTCACAAAACTCACAATTGAGGGCTATGACTCATACAACTTGGTGTTCAATTATTCCGATTTGGGAAGCGGTGCTTTCAACGCACTTATCACCAACAACTATTATATTCGCAAAGCTCTTTCAAATGGGGGATATTCTTGGACGACATCAACAGACGCAGCTGAAAATGATTACAGTGCACGAGCAGATTTGATTTACAGCGAAGAAACCATGTTGACTTGGTTGAAAGCACATAACTATTTGATTGTCATTGACAATGCAAATGCAAGTACAATTTATGATTTGTTCACCACCGAAATACTTGACGCAGATGGTTCCGTTGAATCTTCAACAAACTATTTCACCGCAAACATTTCTTCAAGCATCACAGACGGCGCCACCCTTCTTGCATGGTTGGCTAACCAAGATGAAGAAACAATTGCAGGTTATGGTTTTGCTTACATCGATGCTGACGAAACATTTGGTGCAACAACAAATGACGGCGGAATGGGCACAGGAACTTATTACATCCACTATGTCGCAACTGATGCTGCCAACAACGAAACTGACACATATCAAGCAATGACAATTGTTGGAACTGCATCATATGACAGTGACTATCCAACAATCACATTCAGCACCACTTTGCAAACGGTTTACACAGCTTCATCGACAATCACTTTCAACGTTCCAACTGCTTCTGACACTCACGACACAAACATCGTTGTCAACACATGGTATAGATTTTTGGATGAAGACGGCAAACCAATTGAAGTGACGGACGACGACACAGTGATTTCTGTGAACGACTTGGCGAGTGTTTTTGAAGATTTAGACTATACAGGTGCAACTTCAAATGGTGCATATTTGACCAACACATATAGCAAATATCACACATCATCTTCAAGCGGAGCAATCACAAACGACGGATATATTGATTTGACAGATTCTTCTGCTTCGACATATTCAATTGATTTAAGTCAAGGCGGACAACAAGCAGTCACAATTCAAATTTTTGTCTTTGTTTATGATGATGCTGGAAACGTGGGCGTATATGCAGAAACAATTGAAATTGCAAACTCTCAAGACACAATCGATCCTCAACTCTATTCAATTGAAGGCGCTGACACAACAGAATACAACCAAGGTGAAACAATTGAACTTCCAACAGTGACAGTTCTTGACGATGCTGTTTCATATATGGGCTTCACAATCAAAATGGTTTACATCGATGACGACGGCAACGAAGTGAGTGTTGATCCATATGGCTATTCTCAAGACAGACAAATCGCTGACGGCAAAACAGGTGGATATTATTCAGTCATCGGCGGACAAGTTGTGCTTTCATATGCAGGAAACTATCGACTTTCCATTGCAGTCTATGACAGCCGTGGTGCAACAATTGTGACATTTTTCAACTACACCGCAAATGGAAGAACAATCATTCAATCGCCAACAATCAGCTCCACACTTGCTGACACTCAAACAATTGAGGTTGACGATTATGCAATTGGCGAAACTTTGGAACTTCCAATTCCAACTTTGAGTTATGAAATTTATGACAGCGTGACATATGATGAATATACAAGCGATGATTATACTGGAAATGCAACCTTTGTTGTTTATGGTGTGAACGAAGACGGAAAATTGGTGGACTATTCCACTTCCTTTGGTCAACTTGGTTCACTCACACCAAGGGCACTTTGGAAAAGCAGAGGCTCATTAAGTCAACTTGAATATGAGTTGATTTACACAGCAAGAATAACTGTTTATAATAAAAACTATTTCACTTATGTTGAAATGAGTTTTGACGAAGAAAATGGTTACACTCCAGGCGGATACTTCACATACACATCAGAAGACACCTTAACAACTGTGAAAGTGGAAGCTCTTGATGACGGCACATTGGAAGTTGAAGAAGGCTCAACAACATACATTGTGGCACTTGATGAAGACGGCGACGTTACAGTTTATTTGAACGGAGAAGAGTTTGAAACTTACACAGGCACAATCTTTGAAGATATTGAGAACAGAGATGATCTTAGTCTCAGAACTTGGTTCAATGGGCTTAAGAAGTATGTTTTGACAAGCAAGACCTATCGCATCATTCTTCAAGACACCACAGCTCCAACAATCACAGAATATGACTATAAAGATTATGAACAACTTTCAATTGAAGATCTCACAGAGAAATATAATTCAACCTTGACAATTTATGCAATTGAAGAAGATTCTGATGCAAGCGGAATTGATGTATCAAAATCAACAATTGTTTTGTCTTGGAGCCTTGCAGACGGAACAAGCAGTTCTCAAACTTGGACTGGTTTAGATGTTCTTGAAGATGTGACATACTCAATTGGTTCAAGCACAGCAGCACAAAACGGAACTTACACTGTGACATACACGGCTTATGACACTCTTGGAAACTACTCCACCAGCACATACAGTTTTGCTGTGGGCGACAACGTTTCTCCAACAATAACATATGACAGTGACATTGTTTCAAGCAGTTATGAAATCGGTTCAAGCGATCTCTCTCCACTTGTTATCGATTTAGGAAAAATCAGTGTTTGGGACAACAATGATTTGCCAACAGAAATTCCAACCGTCACATTGACAAACTCTTCTGGTGAAGAAATTGAGGCTGATGAAAGCTCAAATGACGATTATCTCTATTTCTATATCGACACTGTTGACACCTACACCTTAACATTCACAATCACAGACGCTGTTGGTTGGACAACAACTTCAAGCACAACCTTTGAAGTGACTTCTGAAACACAAGAAGCTTCCATGGTATATCAAATTGTTGGAACAATTTTGATTGTCGTTTCAGTGCTTGTTCTTGCTGGCGTGATCATATACTTCATCGTTTCAAAAGTTAAACTTGACAAAGAGTTGAAGAAATAATGAACAAAAAAAATTCACAATTGATTATTGTGAATTTTTTTGTTGACAAAAATTGTGAAAAAAACACTAATTAAATAAAAACATTATTGAATAGAAACACTATTAAACAGAACACTATTGAATAAAAAAACTAATTAAATAAAAAACTAACTAGATAAAAAAATTAACTAAAAAAACATTATTAAATAAAAAAACTCCATTTGTTTTATGGAGTTTTTTTTGTTTTGCGTTCAAGAATTATTTAACTGAAATTCTCTTTCTGAGTTTATAGATTATGAACACAACTGCAATGAGAACCAAAACAGCAATCACAATTGCGATGATTGAAGCGGCGTTCATAGGAGCGGTCCTGATGACTTTATAGCTGAACAACAGAATTCCACTTGGGGACACCACTTGAACATAATATGTTCCTTCGCTGGAAATTGTCTTTGTCATTTGACCTGTGCTTTCAGCGGTTATGCTTATGCTTTCTCCGTATACTGATGCCACTCCACTGCTGTTGTATGACACAACTTGAAGCGTGCATTCTCCCAATTCTGCATACAAGTTTTCTGCATTGAATGTGATTGTGATGTTGCTTGTGGTTGATTCACCTTCGCTCACCGAAATGTTGAGAGGCGCTGTTCCGCTGTTGATTGTCACAATGAATGTGAAACTGCCTATGAAACTTTCATCTTTATATAGTGAGTTGTTGCTGTTTACGGTGATGATGTAAGTTCCAACGCCTGTTTTTTCGTCAAGGTATGAAATTGGAAGTTGTGCGAGATATGTTATTCCGTTGACTGTGATTGTTTCGACATCCAGAAGTTTGACAAGGTCGGAAGTGATGTCAACATCATCCTTGATCACACTTTCGATGTAATAGTTGGAATACATGTTGTATACATATGAAATTCTGTATTCGTTTGAATTGATGATTGTGAATTGATAAACTTCTTCTCGCAACTCAATTTGATTCGAATTTTGGTCATATGCGGTGGCTGTGAAGTAGATTTCATAATAACCTGCTTCTGTGAAGGTGAATTCTGTGGCTGTGTCACTGAATCCTCCGTCATACACCGATCCGTTTTTCAAGACGGTTATTGTTGGATATTGTCCTGTCACATAATAGCTTGAACGTTCAATTTTGATTGTAACTTCGCTGTTGTATACCGCTTGCTTGATTGGCAGTGATGTTTCCGTTTCTCCTGTCAAAGGATTTGTGTAGGTGACAGTGAAAGGCACATCTTTAAGGAAGGTCAACGTGAATGTTTCCGTTTCTCCTCCCGCTCCGGCGCTGAACACTTGAACATTGCCCGCTGAGTCTGTGAGAGTTATGATGTATTGTCCTGAATATGTGAGATATGTGTATTTATAATCTCCACTGCTGTATACCTGCGGGATCAATTCGATGTTTCCGTTGGAATCTACTCTTGTGATTGATATGCTGATTTCATTCTGTTCAATACCGTAATATGCCGACCACTGAAGCATGATTCTGTCCAAACCTGTGTAGCTTGACGGGACGACCACCGACCAACTTGAATAGGTTATCAAGTTTGTGCTGTCCAGCTCTCCATTGATGTTTGAAACATTGAACGTGCTCACAATGCTGGAAGTGCTTGGGATGTAGGTTATCACAATGTAGGTTTCAAAACTTGATGTTGTGCTGTAAATGTAATAAATTTCACTTGTGATACCGTTTTTTGTGTCGGTTGAGGAATGAGTGTAAGTGATGTTTTGTTGTTGGTTTGTCCTTATTGTCACATTTGCACGGTCAGAATAGTCAAGATTTACAATATAATGGTTGGTGTATTGTCTTCCACTTGTCGTTGTGTATATCGTGCCATTCTTTTCCACAGTCGATGTCACACCATTGCTGTCCGTTTGTTCCACCCAATAACTTGAAGTGATGGATGCGAGATTGAACTGATAGATTTGGGTTGCTGGCACGCTTCCAAAGACATATGCTGGATTTCCGCTGTCGTTGATCAAATAATCTTCATCATACCAAATTTTCAGATAATAAGTTTCCATTTCATCCGATTGACAGGTCAACTTTTCGCCAGAGACTAGTTCTCGCCAAGTTATTCTGTCTGTGCTTATGGAGAATACAACCGGAATGAAATTGTCTTCGCTTATGTTGAAAAAGATTTGAAGTTGCGTGTAATAGGTGTTTTCATCATAAATTGTGTTTATAATTTGCGAAGTGACGTTTGTTGCTGTTGAGTCAACGATTTTGAATTGTCCTGCTGTGTTGGTGGCGTTTGTCAGGTTGGCACGTGGCAATTCGTCATATAGGACGAAGTAAATCTCTTCAATCAAATTTGTTTCATCGTCAACATCATAGATTTGCAACACATATCGATTGTTATATTGTTCTTCGGTGCTTTCAGGTGAAATTGTAAGTGTGACCAAATTGTTTCCCAAAGATGTGGTGTTTTGTGTTGCGTTTGTCAACTGCTCTGAACTTGATGGCTGATCATTCACCAAATTTCTCACAACAACGGAATATTTTCGTGTGTTGTAGGTATAACTGAAATCGCCATTTGTGATGTAATAGAGCCGTCCCAGATCTTCGTCATAGAAGGAGTATAGGGAACCGGTTGTGGAAGTGATTGGATCGGAAATCACTGTTTCTTGATATAGGTGAATTCGCTGATAGGTTGTTCCATAATTGTCGGTATATTCATACACAATCTTGACATTTTGCGTGTATGAAGTGTTGGAGTTCAATGTGAAATAGAGCAAATTTTCAGGAACGGTCACTGTGATGAGATCTGAATTTGTCCAAACTGATGAATATCCAAGCGGATTGGTTTGTTCATAGATTGTTTCGTTGTTTGCTGTGATTTTCATGCTTGTCACATAGGTGTAGGCAATTTCTGTGTCTTGAATTTGACTGTTTGTCACATTTGTGAAAGAGATATATTCTTCTGATTGTGTGTCGGTCAGCGAAGCGGAGAGCGAAACATTGTATATGTTTATGTAAAACGCTTCAAAACTGCCTGTTTGTCGGTTGTATATGCTCATAACGTTTTTATACATCGAGCCGGTTGTTCCGTCAATCAAACTTGAAATTGAAACGGTTGTGAAGGTGGCTGTGGTTGTGTCATACAACAATGCATAACCGCTCCAATATGGGCTGAGCATATAAATTCGAGTTGATTGCACACGATTTGAATTGTAGGTGTCAAGTTTTATGATTGCCCACTCATCGCCAAAGAAATTGATGTTTGAAAGTGAGAAACCTGTGCGAGCATAGATGTTGTGTATGGATCCCGAAACACCATAAAGAGAGGAAGAATTGACAACGTTGTTATAGTCGGTGATTGTGTAATTTTTCACTTCGTCGTCTCCGGTGGTGTAGGAGATGAGATTTTGATAAGACGCTTGATCTTCATCGTCTGAAGCGGAATAGTCGACAACATAGATTGTGTAGATTGTCATGTTTCCAGCTCTGTCAGTTTCCACCACTTCATAATATTGATTTGTTGCAAGAGACGTCAAGGAGTTTACTGTGTCAAAATCATCTGCAGTGAAATTGTTTGGACTTGTTTCGCGTTCTGTCAAATCGGAATCATATTTCGAACTGAATGTTCTGATGTAGGTTACATAGTCTTGTGAACTTTGCAAGGTTGCCAAATAACTTGCGGTCACGGTGTATGAATAGTATGCAAAATATTGATTTGTGCTGTTTGAGATGTTATAGCTTGTTTCGGACAAATCAGTCGTTGAGTTGTTTGAAGCAGTGAGATATGTTCTCAAAGTGCTTGCGTCAAGCGAGATCAGTCCGTTCTGTGAAGTCAAATTCACAAGATTGGTTATGTTTGTTGACGGAGCGGAAAGGTCGATGTTTATTCGTTTTGTGGTTGAAGAATAATATCCGCTCACTGCCGAATTTTGATTGAATTGCATGGTTATGTCAACATATCCGCCATTGACATAAACACCACTCAAAGCGCTCAAATTCAAGGTGGCAACATATGTGTTGTTGTTTTGCAAAGTTGGAGAAGACGACCATATGTTTACGTTGGTGTCTGCCGTCCAAGTGACAGTGTCGCCAGAACTTTCTTTCGTTATTGTGTATGAGAAAGATTGTCCTGAGATTGTGATTGTGTCAACTTCGACTGTATATTTGTCTGTGGAAGCATTCCAAGAAAGAACAACTTGAGATTGATTGGTGTAATATGCTTGAGAGATTGAACCGCTTGTATATACTATGGAGTTTGGAGTGGAATTGTCAACCAAAGTGACATTGAAGTCAGGTGTTGCTGATTCAATGACAAATTTGAAGGTTATGCTGTCCACATAGCTGTTGTCGCCTGTGCCGGTGCCATAGAAGCCTTGATAGATTATGACATAATATTCTCCTGCTTCAGTCAAGCTTCCAAGAAGACCGCCATTTCTGCTGCTGTAAAATACCAAAAATCCATTTTCATCCACAACAGCTGTGCTCAGTGTTGGAGAGCTTACATTGGAATTTGTCACACCGATCAAGTTTGAAGTTGAAAGTCCGTCTTTATAAATTTCGGCATAAAGCACATATTCACGAATGGTTTGAGAAGAATAATATTCGTTCATGCCTTCTTCGCTTTCGACAACAAAATCTGTGCCATTCATATGGACGTATGTTGTGTATTTATATTGTGGAATATAGACATTGACAGGCACTTTGTTTGTTGTCAAAACTGTTGTGACAGTGCCGTTGTTATATAGGAACGTGTTGTCGCTGTTTCCTTCTGCACTGTTCGGGAAGGTCACAATGATGTCTGCGGAAATGTCGTTGTCGAACATTGCAACAAAGATATCTCCGCCCACAATACTTTCTTGGTGATCGCCATAGGTTGAAGGGGCACTGATGACTTCATTTCGGTCAACATACAAAACAAATGTTCGTGTGACGTAGTCTTTTTCACTTACACCACTTCCGCCGCTCGTCGTGACATATGTTCTTGTGATGACGTATTTTCCTGCGGCTGTCACGCCGTCGCTGAGATTGATGTCATAGGTCACAGCGGTGGTTGAACTAGTTTCCGACAAATCATAAGTGGTGTTTGATGGGCTATCTGAGAGAGTGTAATAATAATATGTCACATTTTCTGCAGTGTAAGAAGTGGCGGTGTATGCATAATAATCAATGCTCACGGATTCAACTTGATATTGGTTTTCTCCCGAATCATCAGAAGAAGTTGGAATAATTGAAATTGTGAAAGTTGTTCTCATACTGCTTGGCGTGAGATAGGTCGTCAATCTGGATGCACTCTCATCAACCTGTGTTGTGTTGGAAGACAATATTTCTGTTTCTCCGCTTGAAGTTTGATAGGTGATTGCAAACTGCGATGTGTCAAAACTCACGATGATGGTCTGCCTTGCGCTGTAATAGTTTGTGTATTGTCCAACATATGTGGTGTCATAATTTAACAGATATTGAGTGTTTGCGACGTCTCGGATAAGGACTGTGAAAGTGTATTCGTCGTCACCAACTGGCAAGGTGTAAGAATAATTTCCGGATGAAGAGTGATATTCATCGTCAGTGCCAAGATAATAGAAAGCTTGGTTGATTTTGATTGTGAAATACATTCCTTGATAACTTGAAATCAGGCTACTGCTCGGTGGTGAGATGCTGCTAAGATTGCCACCGCTCAAATATTGCATAAATCGTGCCGTGGTGCCGTCGTTTACATCATTCAGAGTGTATAGTTTTTCATATATGAGTGTGTATATATCCATTGCAGTGGTGTTTGTGCAATTCGCACCAGGCGTATAGAAGTTGTATGTGTCGCTATAAGAGTCGAAAGTTGAAGCAATGGAAGTAGGTGAGTATGTTGTATACAAGTCGGAATCAAAGTTGATCATGTAAATTCCTTTGTAACTTGTCCAATGAAGTGTGGAAGTTTCAGAGATATACATGGTGGAAGAAGTCAGCTCATATGACGAGGTTGAACCGTTATAAAGCGCAAAATTTGGAGTGGTGTTGTCAATGAAGAAAACATCCATTGTGTGATTTCCCGCTTGGTCATATATGTCCACGATATAGAGTCCAGCGTTAAAGAAGACATATTGTGACGAAACTTGGTCGCCAATGTCATAGTCAACTGTGTTGGTCAAAGTGTCAAGCCAATTGTTGTTCAGTCCGCTCATATCCAAAACACTGTTGACAGGAAGAACATCCGAAGAAATCAAAATGCCAAGCAAACTTGAAAGATTGCTTGATGTGGTGTAATAGGATGCATCTTGAAGTTGGAAATAGCGATAATATCCATACGAACTTGCACCACTCTTTTTGTTTGTCCAAGAGATGACCATGCTTTGATTTGTTGCCAGAGTTTCCATTTCGCTGATGATTGTATAATTGTTTGTGCCTGAAACTTGTTGAACATTTCTGCCTGTCACGCCTTCAATTTCTTCTTTGTCAATGGTGAAATATTGCTCCGTCTCAAAACCACTTGTTGAGTTGATGCTGACATTTGCAGAAGTGAGCTGATTGGTGTAATACAGTCTTATGGTGTAGTGGGCGCTTGCCAGCAAAGTCACTGAATAATTTTCTCTATCGACTTGATAATATTGGTTAGTTCCCAAAGCAAGCATGTTTGTGAGAGAAATTCCTTGCTCACCATTGAAAGTGTCGAGATAATTTCCATCGAAATCTTGAGCATAAATTTGAACGGTGACAGATTTGTTGTAATAATCAAGTTGTGTTGTGTCAGTGACGACAATGCTTTGGTTGTAATATTTGTTGGAATAGACATCTTCACCTGCTTCAGTTTGCACCGAAATGGTCGGTTGACTGCTGACAATTTCAAACAAAAAGACCTGATAGAACGTTGTGGTCAAGTCGATATTTCCTGTTGCTGAACTGCGATAGTTTTCAAAGGTGTAGGTGATGATGTAGATATAAATTCCAGCGCCACTTTGTGTTCTGCCGTCAAAAGATGTTTGATATAATTTGCCAATGTTTCCATAATTGCTGCTGTCGTATGAAGCTCCAACCGAAGAATTTGTTGAAAAGATGTAATTTATGCTGTTTGAGCCTGTTGAAAGTGTGGCATTTGAAGTGATTTTGATTGGTGTTTGGTTTGTTTGAACAATCTCAAAATCTTCGCTTTCCAGAAGGCTGTTGACATATCCCAAAATGTTTCCTGCGGTGAAAGAAGTTGAATCTTGTGAATATGAAGAATTTGAATTCAAAAATCCACTTGTTATATCCGCGCTGTTTTCAAACACACCATATTTATAGTCATATGATTTCAACTCTTTGGTTGGGCGAACATTGTTTTCATCTGGGTCGGAGTCATAGTCAGTGTATGTCATTTGATAGCCATACATATAAATCAAATAGTTTTTGGACATACTTGAAAGTCCGTCCAAATCATATTTTGCTGTGTCATCACCAGAAGAAACAACCTTGATTGCGTTCAAAGTGACTTGATAGTTTCCCACATCGGTGAAATAAATTCGAACAGTGTTGTCGCTTCTTTGCAGAATATACACAATGTCATCATCGTCATCACCAATGGAAACAATTCCATTTTCTTCGTCATAAGTGACTGTTGAAGTGTATGTGGAGTTTGAAAGAGTTTTGCTTATTTGAACTTCAAATCGGGTGGCGTCATATTCAATGTATGGAATTTGGTTTGCTGTGCCGATTGACGAATAGTTGGAATATAGATAAGTTGTGGTGGAGGCTGAAATTGTGCTGTCAAAACCGCTATTTGTGACATTTGGCTGTGAGCTTGTGAAATAGTTGGAGTTATCAAGGACATAGAAACTGTAGATGAGATTGATTTGTCTGTCCGTGATGTTTTCATCTGTGCCATCTGCACTTTCAAGGAGATACATTTGAATGGAAATTGTGTAAACTCCTTCCACAACATTGTTGCCATCCATAATGCTGATTGTCGAAGTATCGCTGGCAGAGCCAGCAAATGTCATTTCGAATTTTTGTGCGGTCAGAGTTGGCCCATTTGCGAAATATAAACCGCTATTATCAACGAAGTTGCTTGTTGAGATGTCTTGATCCACACCATTGATATATAAGTCGATATGCGCGATGTTGTAATAATAGAAATGTGTGGAGTCGGTGTAATATAGATAGTTACTGATATCACTAGCGACAGTAAGACCGTCCAAAGAATAACCAGTTCCATTTGTTGCAAAAGAGAGTGTGAAATAGTTTCCGTAGTATGAGTTATACAAATATGTATTATAACTTGAAATCAATCCGCTTGAATATGAAGTTTTTGCGCTATTGAGATCATAAAATTCTTCTCGAACCAAGAAAAAATATTCTGACAAATCTTGATTGGCGACATCGTCTTGGTCGACAAGTTCTCCTGCAACAAAATCAGCATAGCTTGTTGCAATTTCCTGCGACTTGAACAATGTGAAAAACCCTGCACTCATAAAACAAAATGCAAAGAAAATGTAAAATATATTTGTGAAAACAAAATTACTTTTTTTCATATCAACCTCTTTTGTCCTAAAAACATTTTATCACAAAGAAAAAATATTTCAAAACAAATTATTATGTTTTTAATATATTTATTATATATAAAATAACAAATAAAATACGAATAAAACACGAAAAAAGTTTTTAATCGATTTAAAATAAATAAAAAAAATACATTTTTTTTAAAACAGCCGAAGAAACCGAACGAAAAAATTTTTCAAAAAAAATAAAAAAAATGTTAAAAAATAATAAAAAATCAATAAAAAATATAAAAAAATCAATAAAAATTTAATAAAAAATGATTTTTTTTAATTATTTTTCTTTTTTTTATACAAATTATTTTTTATATGAACGAATTTAAAAATTTTTTAAAGAAACTGTTACTATATATAAGTGCGTTTGTGCCAATGTATGTTTTGGTTCTTCTCAGACTTGTTGTGGAGATTGTCAATCAAAATTTGACTTTCAATTTTTTGAATACACTGAACTTTGTCACAGCTCTCGTCTTGATTTTTGCAGGTGTGGGCGGGCTTGTTTGGAGTGTCAAGTTTTCCAAGGAAAAAGCGGTGGAAATTCAAATAATTTCCAAGCGAAACATAACCGATCAACATTTTTTGGGTTACTTCTCTCTTTTCGTCTTTTTTGCCATTCCGCTCGACCTTTCTCTTGTGAGTGCCTATTGTGTGTATGTTGTTGTGCTGATCATGATTGGCATTGTCTATATCAACAACTCGCTTTTTTATATCAATCCACTTCTCAATCTGTTGGGATATAATTTTTATGACATCAAATATAAAGAACTGAACGGCACAGAAGTGAAAACCGCAAAGATGTTCTTTCGAGGTGAGTTCATCATTGAAGACAAAACTTATTGGGCTAGGGTGAAGAATAAACATTTCACATTTGTCGACTCCAAACATAAGGATGCACAACGTGAGAGCGACTTTAAGGGCATAAAAAAATGAAAAATAAGGATGAGATCAAAATGAGGTTGAAAGGATATCGTGAATATAAGAGTTTGTGAATATAAGAGTTTGTGAATATAAGAGTTTGTTTTGTCTTTTTATCTAATTTGTCTAATCATTATAGATTATATTAGATAATGCAGTCCCTTATTATATAAATAAGAAAAGGCAAACTTATATAAGATTTTAATCTTTGAATTTCTTTTGACTTTTTTTTACATTAGATAGAGAAAGAAATTGTCAAAAAGGAAGAATGAAGCCGGTTATCGCTTGAAAATCTTGCTTAAATTTGGTCTAATCTTCAAAAATTTTGCCTATTTTTTGTCTGTTTCTTGAAAAAATTTTTTAAAAAAAATCGTGGATTTTCGACAAAAAAGGGTGATTTTTGCGAACACTCGGCGAGACGTCTTTTTGTTTGAAAAAAATTGAAAAAATTTTTTGAAAAAATTAAAATTTTTTTGAAAAAACTGTTGACAAACGTTTTTTTGGTGTGGTAGAATACCAATGCTGACGCGCCAATGATTTTGTTTGACGCAAAAGTTGAAGGTTTCAACTGTCGGCAAAGTTCTTTGACAACTACATATTATGAAGATTAAAGTCAAATATTGATACGAGTTTAACTTAGGCAAATTGACAATATGTTTTTTTGCCGAAAATTTAAAACGTAATACGAATATTTGCATACTCAATAGTCGAGTAAAGAGAAATTGTTTGATTTTTCAAACAATCGCGAAAATGCTAAGTAAATCCAATGATAAAGCTACAAAGAGCATATAGGGGATG
>CAZQMZ010000013.1:0-22888 GCA_964594865.1 uncultured Lachnospiraceae bacterium
GAAGGCTAGTGTTCTACCACTGAACTACACCTGCAAATGCTCTCATAGTTTAACATACGACAAAAAAAATGTCAAGGAAAAACGAAAAATTTTTCAAAAAAAGGCTGATATAGAGAAGTTTAATATCTTTTTGAAAAAACTTTATATACCTGGAAGTATTTGTGACTTGTCGACTGTAATTTAAACAAAGAAAAGATACTAAATTTATATAAAAATTTATATCAAATTTGACACAGTTTTTGACACAACTTTTTTTGACAAAATCGCGATTTTGAGCCAAATATTTAAAAAATGAGTTGTGTCAAAAAAAATGGCTATTCATTCGATAGTATCGAACAAACAGCCATTTGGTGTGGCTAACAGGACTTGAACCTGCACGGTTACCCACTGGAACCTAAATCCAGCGCGTCTGCCAATTCCGCCATAGCCACAAAAAGTGAAAAGTGTTTGTGTAAAAAAGTCGACAAACAAAGTTTTTCGCCAAAAAAACATATTTTTCTTTAAAAAGAACAAGTTTTTTGACTTTTTTGTGACATCAAATATATTACATCAAAAAAAACAAAAAGTCAACTAAGTTTGTTGGATGTTGATTTTTTTAAGGAGGGATTATGCCATTCATCATCACTGAACCACAAAGAATTGAAGGGACAAAATTGGGCTTTGCGATCTATCCGTATCACTTTTCTTTCGATGACAAGATTTATTTTGAGAAAAAGTATGACCGAAAGTTGATGATTTTTAAAATGAAAGAAACACCATTCAACGAAGTGGACAAAATTTTGCACGAAGAAAAGTTTGTTTTCAATGAAATAACTCGCAGAGATTTGAACAATTTTTTGCAAGATTATATAAAAAAGAACAGCAAATATGTCACAGATCTTGACAAAATGGCGGAATATTTCGCTCGAAGCAGCAACTATTATTTGCAAAAGGATGATGAAAAAAGGACGTTGTGAGTCAAGGCTGACTTGTTTTTCAACTTTTTTCATATGTAATAAAAAAGATAGTTTTGAAAATCAAGTGCTTTTTATATCAAAATTTGACAAAAAATTGAAAAAAAGTGATTTTTTTTGTAAAAGGGTATTGACATAAAATCAAATTTAAGCTATAATATGTGCAACAATAACGGAGGTGGTTATGGCAAAGATGACAAAAAAGGAAGAGCAAGCATTAATTGAAGATTTGAGCAAAAGAGTTAAAGACACATATTATTATCGTGGACACGATAAGAATGAGCATTGTGTTGTTTTTGTTGAGAAAACTAGCGGCGTGTATAGTTATTTCGATGCTTATGCTTGTAATATAGATCAAAAAAGTAAGGACATTATTTCTGCAAATGTGGTAAAAACTTTTAATCCTGACAAAAGCAACAGTTTTTGGCACATCAATGGTTCCAAAAACACAGGAATTCCAACCAACTCAAATAAGTATAATAAGTTGATTAATACGCTGGACTATAGTGTCAAGGAGAAGAGAGCAATTGAAAAATTATTGCAAAATAAAGTGGAAGACCTTTCTGAAGAGGAAAGAGCAATTGTTGTTCAGGGGTTGTATAATGTGATTGCCACTGAGATTGAAAATAGAACAAATGCACAAAAAGAACATGATAGAATTGAAAAAGAAAAACAAGCTCTTGTAAAGAAACTTAAAGATGAAAAATTTGTGAAAAATGCGCTTGCAAACAGAGACACAATGCAAAAAGTTATAAACGAGATGAATAATGAAAATAAAGTTTTAAAACAAGACTTGGAAGCAACCAGAAAGGATCTTGAAGAAACAAGAGTTGCGCTTGCGGCAGAAAGACAAGCTCATGCTGGAACTCGAGGTGCGCTTGCATCTTCTAAAAAGAAGGTGGGTATTCTTAAAAAGGTTGTAGTTGGTCTAGGGATTGCTGCGGTTCTTGTGGCAGGTGCTGCTAGTGTTACAACATGGAGCATTTCTCACAAAGACAACGAAGACACATATCAATCTGGATATGTTGATGGATATAACGATGGATATGAAGACGGACAACAACAAGAGCTAACAGACCAAGAAGGGCCAACAGACCAAGATCCGTCTGTAAGTGGTTCGACAACAGATGAAACAGCACTTGAAGATGCAGTTGAGGCTGCTGTTGGTGAAGATGTGACAATCATCTATCAAGAAGAAATGGAAGACACAACAACTGTTTATGCCACAAGCGAAGACAAACTTTATGAACTCTCTGTCACAGAAGATAACGGAACTTACGATGTGACGGTTGAAAAAACATCTGTGGAACTTTCAAGTTATTTCGACGAATGTTTGAGAGATTCTTTGAAAGAAGAATACCAAAATTTAACTGAAACAGAATATGACGCAGCAGTTGATACTCTCTTGGAAAATTTGGAAAACTATGCAAAGAGTTCAAGTTCCAATCTCAAAAATGTGGATTCTGTGTCTTTGTATGTTGACAACAATTCTCGAGCAGTTTATAACAATGGAACTTACTATGTTGTTGATGTTGATTTGACAGCAGTTGGTCAAAATGGAGAAAACTATGTTGTTGAAAACATAGATTGTTCTAGTGCAGTCACCAAAGATGTTGCTTATGATGTAAACTCTGCAACATTGGCGTCCGTGCTTAATCTTGTTAACTCACATAAGAGTATTGAAGGAGTGAATTCATACAGCTTTATTTCATCTGAAAATGTTGATAAATGGACGACACCAGTTGAATCATCCACTGATGAGTATTCAAAATAAGTCATACCAACAAAGAGTACATTTCAAAAAATAAGCGTGCAAAAAACATATTCAAAAAGCAAGTTTTAAGACTTGCTTTTTTCATTTAATTAAAGCAAATTTCTTGTAAATGGGAGTCACATTTTTTGTGACAAAAATGAGCAAAAACATATTTTTTTTGGTGCGGATGAGAGGGGTCGAACCTCCACAGTGTTGCCACCACAAGTACCTGAAACTTGCGCGTCTGCCATTCCGCCACATCCGCATAACTTATTTTTTAATCAAATTGATTTTATAACATTTTTGAAAATTTGTCAATGATTTCAAATTATTTATAATAAAAAAGAATCAAAAATATCGTTTTTTATAATGCAAAATTGATTTTTTGTGATATAATTTATTCAAGTGAGTTGATCAATGTTTTGTGAAGTGGAGATTTTTGATGTTTCATATGAAGGGGCGGGCGTCGGTAAGGTTGACGGTCAAATTGTTTTTGTTCCCAAAACTTTGCCGGGCGAACGTGTTGAAATTGAGATAATCAAAAAAAGTGGAAGTTTTTTGTTGGGGCGTGTTGTGAAGATTTTACAAAAAAGCGAGAAAAGAAAAACCCCTTTTTGTCAATATTTCGACTTGTGTGGAGGGTGTGCTTTTCAACATTGTGAATATGAAGACGAAATTTACTTAAAAAAACAAATTCTTGAAAAAGAGTTGAGAAAAATCGGTTGGTATGGTGTGGTCAATTTTGTGATGTCGTCAAGTCGTTTTTTCTATCGCAACAAAGTGAAATTGGAAGTGGAAAATGGCAGACTTGGATATTTCAAATTGAAGTCACACGATTTTGTGGAGATTGAAAATTGTCCAATTGTCAGCAAAAAAATCAATAAGACTTTCTCAATTATAAAGGAATTTATTGAAGAAAATAAGTTTGAAAATCTTCAAAATGTTTATGTCAAAGAAGTGGATGAAAAGATTGCAATTTGTTTTTTATTTGACAAAAAAGTCAAAAAAATGCAAAAAAATCTCAAAAATATGCAAATTTTTGGCAAATTTTTGGTATTTTTTGCTTTTGGAGATGTTTTGGAAAGTGACAAGACCGAAATTGTGCAAGTGAATGGCAAAGGGAGTTTATCCCAAAATTTTGGCGACTTTGTGGCCGATTTTGAGGTTTCGGCTTTCAATCAAGTCAATGATGAGATTGCAAAAAAACTCTATGATTTTGTGCTTGATGTGGTGCCAGAAAAAATTGTTGTTAATGCATATTCAGGGCAAGGAGTTTTGACTCGATTGATGACAAAGAAAGCAAAATTTGTTTATGGTGTGGAAGTGCAATCTTCTGCTTGCAAAAGCGCGGAAAAAATTGCTAACTCAAAAATGAAAAACATCTGCGCACCGGTTGAAAATGTTTTGGGTCAAATTTTGAGAACATCGCCGGTGGATGTCATTGTTCTTGATCCAGCGAGAGAGGGATGCAAGAAAACGGTTTTGGAAGAGATATTGAAAAATGCACTTGCACAGGTTGTTTATGTTTCTTGCAACTTTGCCACATTGGTTCGAGATTTGAAAATTTTGAGCAAAAGTTATGACATTGAAAGCGTGACAGCATTTGATATGTTTTCTTGCACAGCAAGCATTGAAACGGTTGTTGTCTTGAAATTGAAGACATGAGTGTGTTTTGCATGGATTTTATACATAAATATCGCGGTTTTATTCCACTTAAGTGAAACATAGAATATTTAAAAAAATTTAACTATTTCGTTGACTTTTATTTTTAATTGTGATATCATGAATAGGTGAACTTGATTATGTAACATTTTGTCACAACGATAGATACAGTCATTTGATAAATTTTAAAATTTTATTATATGGAGGCGCGTGTGTCAATCGCCTTAAAAAATTCTCTTTCAACAATTTTGGCTCTTGTCATGGCTTTGGTGACAGGCGTTTCTGTTGGAAAAATATATGTCGACAACCTTGATGCTGGGATCGTTCTCGATATAACCGAGGATGCTCTTCGTGAAACTGATGAGACAATCAGCAGTCTTTTGGAAAAAATGAATTCTGGTGCCACTCCGGATGATTTTTCGGCGGTGGAACTTTATGTCATTGCGGAATATAATCTCAACAACAGTGAGATATATTATAAGGAGATGACCGGTGTGGTCACTGCCACACTCGGCATCACGCAACAAATGAGATCTGTGCGTTTGAAGGGTGGGAACATTTATTTATATGACAAACTTAGTCCTTCAACGAGTTCGCTTACACCTCAAATTTGTTCTCGAATCATATATAACGCTTCCGACGAAGACAGGGTGTTGGTTTATTCAACAGGCACAATTAGCACAGATTCGAATTCCAAAATTGTTGGCACTTTCAGCAATGACAATCTTGTGGAATACACAATGGAAGAGTATAAAGAAATCTTCAACACTTCGCCAACCACTGCGCTTCCTTACATCATCTCATCTATAACTTGTGAAGGCGCAACTTGCACCGATGTCACTGCAAACGGTGATGGAACATACTCTTTTTCGATCACTTTCACTGACACCACTTATCTTTCTTTTGCTGCACTTAATTATTCCTATGAAATCAAATATTCTTCAGGAATGGACGATGCTCCTCAGTGGGTTTCAATGAGTATGAATGTTGTGGTGGACAGCAATTTCAATTTTGTCAGCATTTCATATGAAGAAGTTTACAAAATGAATGCTCCACTTATTGGTTGGACGGCTGTCACAGACAACTTTGTGGATGTGTTCTATTTCGGCAATGACGCGGATGCCTATCTTGAGGCTTACAAGGAGGTGCTCAATGGCTGAAATTAAGAAACCAAACACCTTCTTTCCGAAAGTTTTTAAGACTTTCACAATATACATTTTCAGCACTTTGCTTGTCTTTTTTGTTTATATCCAAATTTTTGGCAATGTTTCACCAACAATTCTTCAACTTCCAACCGGAAGTGTGGGAGCGGAAGAAACAAGTGTGTTTGGTTCTTTCGTAAACAGTTTTGGAAATTTTGAAAATATTGATGCCGACTTTGAACTGACTTTTTCAAATTCCACAAGCCCAAATGTTGCCGAAGAAGACAAGGTCACACTTTCTATATCAGGAAATGTTGTCTATGACGGAAGCGGACTTTCTCTTGATTTGGAGCTTTCTTTGAATGAACAAGATTATTCTTTTCAAGTGGCTTATGTTGGGTCCTATGTCTTTTTGACGCTTGAAAATCAAGAAGATGAAAACTCTGGGGCAACGACAACATATATGTTCGATGCTTCAACCATTTCCACCAACGGTGACATAAGTTTTTCGGATATTTTGGATTTTGCAACATCGACTTTGGGCCTTGATCTAAGTTTTCTTGACGACGTCGCTTCAAGTTTTGGAATTGATTTGAACAATTTCGATGTTTCAAGTTTGATGTCAATTCTTGACACGTCAAAATCTAAGGAATTGGATGATGGTGGATATGAAGTTGTCATCAACATAAAAAATGTCATCGAACTTGATATAATATGTGACGAAAATTACAACATAATTTCCGCGACCAGCAATCACATCAAGGTGAACTATAACGAACTTTATCTCAACTTGAATGTCAACAAAATGAACAATGTTCTTGTTTCCACCGGCGAAGAGACCGATGTTTCGGTGAACTATGAAATTACAGGAGATGAAGTTGATTTGACCGGGCTTGCCTTAAATGCTGAATATACTTCCAATTTGTTTGACAATGAACATATTGTTGGCACATTCTCTTTGAAGTCGGGCAATGACAACCTTGAAGGGAAGATCTATATTGACACCCAAGACACTTTGCAAATTGCTGTTGTCACCGATCTTGCAGGGGCAAAAGTGCAAATTGTCTATGTCGATCAAGTTGTATATCTTGATGTTGACGGTGCAAGGCTCTCGTTTGATATCGACAATTTGAATGTTTTGAAAAATCAAATTGAATTGGTGTTTGAGCAATATGGAGATGAAATTTATGATGTCTTCATTGAAGTTCTTGAAAGTTTGATCGGGGATCAACTCGGATGCGGAAACGAAGATTGCACTTGCGAAAAATGTGAGTTTGATTTGGATGTAGAAATTTCAAACTTTGTTGAGAACTTTGATATGCTGACCTTTTTGAAGAAGGTTTTTGCAGAAAAGTTTTCTTTGACAGAATATCTTCCAATCAGTTCTGTTTTGACTGAAAATTCATATGTCTTGTCTTGGAAAAATGGATTTTCAATTGAGCTTTTCAGTGAGAATGTCTCCATCGATGAAGATATGGTTCTCAAAAAGGTTCGTGTTGTCTATGGCGATTTTGAATTTGAAATTGAGTTCGATGTTGCTGAAAGTGGTTATGATTTTGGCATGGAAAATGAAGATTTTTATGATCTTCTTTCAAATCAAAGTGGAGTTTTGACTTTCACATACACAGATGAAAACGGAAATAGTGTAAAATTTGATTTTGACATTGAACTTGGCTTGACGGAAGAGTTTTATGCGCATATGTATGGCACAGTTTTGAACGAAGAGATTGAAATTCTTATATTGGAAAATGTTTTGTATGTCAAGCTTGGAGATGTTTGCACTTGTGTTGACTTGACTGACTTTGACAAAATTGTCAATTTGGTGGAAATTTTCACTGAAAACGAACTAATTTTTCTTGATTTGGGGATTACAGAACAGATTTTGCAAGTTTTGGAATTCTTGATGTCATTCACTGCAAATGAAAATGTTGAATTAAGTTTTGACGGAATCAAAAATTTTGCTTACACCATTTCAGAAGAAAGAGATAAAATTTCAATTGTTCTTGACATAGATTCCAACTTATCTGTAAAAATTGTCTTGCAAGAATACGCAGAATTTGAAAAAGCAAGTGCTCCAACTGTGACTGACGAAATTGACAGTGTGTTGACAAAAGTCAAGAATCTTATTGAATTTTTTGAAAGCGAAACATTTGGTTTTAATTTCAGTTTGAATTATAACGGACTTGCGCTTGACGGCACATTTATATATGAAAAAGACGATCAAGGCAATTTAATTGAAATTTCTTTGAAAAATGTCTTTGGCGAAAAAGCAGTGATAAGAATTGTTGACAACATGATTTATCTCGAATATGGCAATTATATGAAGTTCAAGTTTGACATGCCAGAATCAACCGGCAACAGCGATTTCTTCTCAATTCTTGAAGACATTTTGTATGACCAACTCGGTGTCACTGTTCAACTTGGCGAATTTGAAAATCTTGCCGAAATCTTGTTGACATATTCGCTTTCCGACTATGCTCAAAACATGAGTCTTTCAATTTCTGGTTCGTTGCAAAACCTTTCGCTCACACTTTCGCAACTTGGAAAATCGACCGGCATTGCAATCATGAACATCTTGACGGCTGATATCATTTTTGACGTAGATGTCCTTTCCGGAGTGAACTTCAAGTTCTTTGACAGTGTCATCACTGGAAATTTGACGATTGATTATAACGCGAACGGAATTTCCGATTTCAATCCAGACGATTTCTCATACTACCAAACAAATTATGTCGAAGCACTTTTGGGCAGTTTGGAAACGGATGAAGGAGTCATTGCATTCTCAAGCGACATTGCAATTCGATATAGCAACAACAACTTCTATGGCGAACTTACAGCTCTTCTCATTCCAACAGAAGATGAGAGCGGAGATTTGACTTACACACCAGCCATTTCACTATATACGACATCTTTGGGACTTTCCACTTACGTCTATCTCATCGACAACACTGTATATATCGACTTGAACGGTTTGCAAATTTATGCCGATTTAAGTGAAAACACAATTGAAGAAATCATCGATTTCATTTACGAAAACTTTGGAGAATATTTGGAATCTGAGGACGGCGAAATTGTTGACGACATTCTTGGAAGTCTTGAAACAACAACCAGTGCATTTAAGGTGATTTTGCCAGCAATCGACCAAATTTATGGAAAATGGGTGACACTTTTGACAGAAAATGGCACATATAACGGCATCCAAATCAATATTGGAAAAACCGTTTCTCGTGAAAATATTGTCAAAACTCAAACAGTATACAACGACGAAACAGGTGTGTGGGAGACGGTGCAAACTTATTCTTCGGACATTGCGGACTATGGCGGACAGGGAAATGTTTTGCAATATGGTGAGAATTCTTGGTTCTATAACATTGTTATGCAACTCTATATTCAAAACATTGACGAAAACAATCAACAAATTTTGCCAACAAAAATTATTTTGGGAGCGAATATATATGATCCTAACACCGTGCTCTATGCCGATTACAGCGAATATTTGCTTGATTGTGAAGAAAGTGTGACATCAGATCTCAACTTTGCGATTTATTTGACAAACATCTTCGTTGGGAATGATGTCAAAAGTTTGGACGGAATTTTCATTAGCGATTCAAGTTCTTCCCAAAACATCTGTGCTGTGAAGTCCAACTATGATCAAACCAATTTGGAAGAGTTCAATTCATACACCACTCTTCTTGAAATTGTTGAAACAGCAAAGAATTATGCTTTGGAAACAACATATCAATTCAGCATTGACGGAACAATTTCTGCTCAAGATTCAACAACAGAGATTGGCGGAAAAGTCAGGGTTAAGGTGGAAGAAGTTGAAGGTGAGGCAAATGCTTCTGGAATTGACCTTTTCGACGGAATGGCGCTCACTGTTCAAGCAACAAATTTGGATGTGGTTCAAAAGACAAACGGCACAGCCACTGCCGAGCACTTGATCAATCTCATCTATGAAAGCGACGGCGATGGGCTGTTTGTGACATACACACATGACAACCTTGCTGACGATTCAAGCGGTGTGACGGCAAACAACAACATTGGAAGCAACTATTTCAGAGCGAAGATTGGAAACTCCAATTTGAGTGAGATAATTTCAATGTTGGTTGCACTTTTGAACATCGACCTTGGTGACAGTTTGACGCAAGCGTTGAGTCTTGACAAAAATCCAAACACCACAGACTTCTCTTTCTTGCAAAAACTTCTTGGCATCAGCACAACTTCTGAAAGCGTGGACATTTCAAAGGCTGACCAAATTTTGAGTTCAGTTGAGAGCATGACAAAGATGCTCAAAAACATCAAACTTGACAAAGTTTTGACAGATGAAAGTCAGGGGCTATATCAAACAACACTCACAATCACTTTGGACTTCAACGCAGATGATGAAGAGAGTGCAGGACAAAACTATGCCACACTTAAACTTGTCTTTGAGCAAGAGATTGAATCTTCAAATGTGGTGCAAAAACTCAGTCAAATTTCCATACAAGATGTGGTGATTGGCGAAAGCACAATGAATTTCGTCATTGAAATTGAAGAATTTGACAACAATTTTGACTATTTCACAAACAATCCAAAAGACGACCACATTGATTTCAGCGAACTTTCTTCTTTCATGGACACGGCAACAAACACACTCAACCAAGTTGAATCAGCAAGCGAAAGCGACAAGGCGAGTTTGGAAACTGCGACACACAGTTTCAACTATAAGGGCACTGCGTCGATTGATATCAATCTTTCAGAACTTGATTCGGTTTTGTTTGGTTGGCTACTTAAATTAATTGGAAGCGTTGGAAGAATTAATGTCGGAATTGATTTATATGGTTCAATTGATGTAAATGGAGAACTTTATCTTTATATTCAACTCGAAATCACATCAACCGGAATTGGAAGTTGGATTTTCAGTGACAGTCCAGACACAATATATACAATCTTGGAATATAATGCGAACGGTGATGGACTGCTGACAATAAGAAGATATAGTGTGAGTGAAGAATTAGACACAAGTAGTTGGTTAGTTTGGGAATGGTTTTATTGGACAAAAGTCGCAAGAGCCACATTGTCCAATAATTCATATTCAATTTCATACAGCCTTTCAGATCTTGGTAATTTGGATACACTATATAATTTCATTCAGGATATAATGGGCTTGAATTCAACAGGAATTTCAATCATTGAGGCAGCTATAGAAAATATTGAAGCTCATCCAACCTTGGAACAGGCATTGCTTGGTTTTGAAAAGACAAGTTCGGGTTATGATTTGCTGGTGAGTGGTTCGAATCTTATGGGAATCAGCAATGTCAACGACATGACAATTTCTTTGGGGACATCGTCACTTGACGCATATGATTCTGACGGGCAATTCGTCAAGACATATTCATACATTCAATCAATCGCAACAAACATCGAGATTGCAAACATTGTGTTTATCGACTTGAATTTGGATTCGGTTGACGGAACATCATACACCACTGCGAGCGCTAATGTTCGAGAGTCATATAATGATAGCGCCACATCGGGCGAGCTTGTCGGTGGGTTGACAATCTACACAAATGACTATTGTCGAAAACAATATTTAAAGGCTTTGGGCTTGACAACGTCTTGATTTAAATAAAAAAAGATGTCATATTTTGACATCTTTTTTTATCAATCTTAATCTCTGTTTTTGCAGTTGTCTTCGCACCATATCTTGCACAAATTTTTGTTCATCTTTCAATACATCAGGACACTTAATGTAAATAAAAAGAGCATTTTCGCTCTTTTTTTATCTATTTTTTTGGTTATTTCTTAACTATTCCAATTCTGCTTTATATCTATCGATTGTTTCGTCATCAATGCGTGCAAAAAGTGGTTTTGGTAAGTTGACTTTGTGTGACTTAGCAACGTTGATTTTTGAAGCGTCTTGCCACATTTCTGGGGCATTTGGCGTTTTCTCAAAATTGAGCTGTTCTGTCCAAATTTCTGCCGTTCGATTTGGTATGATTGGACTTGCCACAATTGCGAGTGCTTTTGCCATGTTGAGACAGAGATAGAGCACTTTCTTTGCGCCGTCAATGTCGCCATTTTTGATGAGCGTCCAAGGGGCAGTTTTTTCGAGATATGTGTTGCCAATCGACGCAAAATTCATGATTTCTTTATATGCCAAGCGGAACTCAGTCTTCGCAAACAAATCGGCGATCTTTTCTGGAATGGTTTGAATGGCATTCACCATTTCCACATCGTTTTCAGTTAAACTGTTCTTGATGTCGGCAAAATCAATTCCAAGTGCACCGGCAAAGTTTTTGTTGATCATATTTAGTGTGCGGTTGAAGAAGTTTCCATATTTACCCACAAGTTCGGAATTGGTGTTGAGCTTGAAGCCTTCATATGTGAAATCGCTGTCTTTATTTTCAGGGAAAATAGAAACAAGGTAGGCGCGCAATGCATCGATGTCAATATCGCTGTCAAAAAGTTTGTCGCAAAAGATTCCCACATGATTTGATTTAGAAAATTTTTGCCCTTCAAAGTTTAGGAAGTTGAATCCAACAACATTGGTTGCAAGGTTATATTTCTTGCAGGCAAGCTCCATGCTTGGGAAGAAAACGGCATGAAAATCGATGTTATCTTTACCGATGAAGTTGTATATCTCGCACTCGTTGTTTTGCCAGCGGTCTCTCACCATTGCGTCGCCACCAAATTCTTTTGTGATGGAAATATATCCAATTGGCGCGTCAAACCAAACATAGAAAACCTTGTCTTCAAAGCCTTTCAATGGAACTTTGATTCCCCATGGAATGTCGCGAGTTATGCAACGAGGTCGCAGGCCTTCTTTAAACCATTTATTTGTCATGCTGTATACGTGCGAGCGCCAAAGATCCTTTTTGCTTTCCACCCATTTTTGCAACTGTGGTTGAAGTTTATCCAGACTGATATAGATGTGTTGCGTATCCTTTTTCACAGCCTTATTTCCGCAAAAAGAACATTTTGGGTCGATCAATTCATCAAGCTCATAAGTCTTTCCGCATTGGTCGCATTGGTCGCCATAGGCTTTGTCATAGCCACAATATGGACAAACACCTTTGACGAAACGGTCGGCAAGGGCGATGTGATCGTGCTCACAAAAGAGCATATGGCTTTCGTGCACTTCGGTGTAGCCATTTTTGTAGATTTCATTGAAAAAGTCAACAGTCACTTCTTCGTGAGTTTTTGTGTTTGTTCCGCTCCAAAAATCAAAGTTTATGGAGAGTTTGTCGGCAATTTCTTTCATTTTACCGTTCATTTTTGAAATATATTCTTCCGGTTTCAAACCAATTTCTTTTGCGGAGATGTAACTTGCAGAGCCGTGGTCGTCAGTTCCGCTGACATAAATCGCATCGTTGCCATAAGTTTTGTGGAAACGTGTGAAGATATCAGCCGGAAGCCAACATCCAACAACGTGTCCAAGGTGAGGGAGTCCGTTGACATACAAAAGGGCGGCAGTCACCAAAATTTTTTTCTTTTTCATTTTTTCATCCTTTTTTATTTTCTTAAATTTTATTATGTTTTTTTAGTTTTTTTTAAAATTTTGATTATTTTGAAGATTTTTTTTGATTATTTTTTAAAAATTTCATCTTTTTGATTTGATAATGCTGACAATTTCGTCAATTGTTTCGGTGAGTTGTTCTCCTGTTTCCATGTTTTTCAATGTGTAGGTTTGAGATTTGACTTCATCTTCACCGACAATCAAAACAAATTTGATTTTTCGCCTGTTGGCTTCTTTCATTTTTGACTTGAAAGATTTGTTTTCGTATAAACAATCAACTTTGACACCTTTTTCACGCAAAGTTTTCATGAGTTCAAGCCCAGCAGAAAGTGTTTCGTCAAATGTGATGATTGCAACTTCCATTTCGTTTGTTTGCGACAAGTCAAAATAATTGTCCTGCAAAAGCAAATCAAAAAGACGGGTGATTCCAACGCTCATGCCCATGCCGGGCATCTTATCGTTGGAGAAATAACTGCAAAGATTTTCAAATCTTCCGCCACCACCAACAGCATCAGAATGATTTTTCAAAAAACCTTCAAACACTGTGCCGGTGTAATAATCATGACCGCGGAAAATGGAAAGGTTGTAAGTCACTGCTTTTGAACCTAAATTTTTCAAAAACTTGTCCACTTCTTGAAGTTCTTTCAATCCAGCTTTGAAAGTATCATTTTGGCAAAAATTTTGCAAATTTTCGGTTATTTTTTCAATTTTTCCATTCGTTTTTGCCAATTTTATCAATTTTTCGCTTTCTTCTTCGCTTAATCCAATTTCAAGTAATTGTTTTTTTGCACCTTCTATGGAAATTTTTTCAAGCTTGTCAAGGATTGTCAAAATGTCTTTCGAAAGTTCAATTTTGCCAAGCTCTTCAATGAATCCAATAAGGATTTTTCGGTTTGAAACACGTATCTCAATTGAAAGACCGAGCGCGTCAAAGCATTGTTCAAAAAGATTGATACATTGTGCGTCGGCAACAAGTGAAAGTTCGCCATCCCCAATTATGTCGGCATCGCATTGATAGAACTCTCTGAAACGACCTTTTTGAGGGCGCTCGCCACGATATACTTTGCCAATTTGAAAACGTTTGAATGGAAAATTAAGTTCATTTTTATGCATGGAAACAAATCTTGCGAGGGGCACAGTGAGATCATAGCGCATGCACATGTCGGTGTCGCCTTTGCAGAAGCGAAAGATTTGTTTGTCGGTTTCTCCACCGCTTTTGGCAAGAAGTGTATCAGAATGTTCCAAAACGGGCGTATCCAACGGAACAAAACAATTTTTCTTGAAGACTTCTTCAAGTTTGTTCAAAAGGCTGGAAAAAAGCATTTGTTCTTTCGGCATAAGTTCCCAAAAGCCTTGCAATTTTCTCGGTGTGATAAGTTTGTTTTCAGCCATAAACCAATTCTCCAATTCTCTTTTTTTTGATTATCTATCTTTCTTATATAAAGGAAATTTTAATACAAAATTCGTGTATTTGTCAAGCATATTTATACTTCGACTTCTCCACTCTTTTATTCCACTTATCCACAAATTTATAAATATACATTTCAATTTATGATTATTCAAAAGGTAAAATCGGCTTAAAATTGTGATAAAACCACATGAGTTATCCACATTTCCACATTTTTGTGGACAAACCTTGACAATTTTTTGTTTCAAACTTATAAAAAATATAATTTTAAGGCAAATTTTCAAAAAATGGGATAATTTTAAATGTTGGCATTTTGCATAAATTTTTATAATTTTGTAAATCAAAAAATGTAAAAGTTAATTTAATAGATTTTTTGCATATTTTTACATTTTCAATTTTTGTATAAATTTTCAGTTTAATTTATTTTGATAAATTTGCGGTTCGTTTTTCTTTTGCTTTACTGCTTGATTTAACAAGAAATTTGCTCGGTTTGGTGTTGCTTATGAAATATAGTTTGTGAAGAGCTCGCGTTGAAGAAACATAGAGAAGGTTGCGGTCAAGCTCGTTTTTATAGTTCTCGGCATTGGCGTAAGGGATGATCACACAGTCAAATTCCACACCTTTTGCCATCGACGGTGTTGCTATGATTTTTTTGGAGTTCAATTTTCCACCGTTCAGCGTTTTAAATTTTTTAATCAAAGCACTTTCTTTTTTAAGTTTTCTTATTTCATCGGCGGTTTTACAAATGATGGCAATGCTTTCTCCATTTCCGCTTCGCAGTTGCAAAATCTTTTCAATTTCTGCCGGCACATTTTTTGTTCGTATAAATTCCACTTCTTCTCCATTTCGATTGACGTTGTTTGCCACGCGTTTGCCAAGAATCTTTTGAGAAAAGAGAGCAATTTGCATGGTGGAGCGATATGACTTGTTCAAAAATTTAATCTTCGACTTTGTCAATTTTGCAAGGTCATTGAGATAATTTTTGTAAATTGTGCGGTCAATGCTTTGATTGACGTCACCAAGATAAAGTTTTGGAACTTTCCATATTTGGTCGAACAAATGAAAATGACAAGGGGAATAGTCTTGCATTTCATCAACAATGACATATTTTGCGTCATAGTTGTTTTTAAGTCCAAACAAGCTTTCTTTAATCAAAAGCATTGGCGCAACGTCATAGGCTCCAATATGTTTGATTGGTTTAAGTTCAATGCTTTCAAGAAAGAGGTTATAAATTTTCAATAGATCAGTGGTCAAAAATTTGTTGTATAAAAGTTTTTTCGCACGCTTAAAAAGTTCTGGGCGATTTGTTTGAGAAATATTGAACTTGTCTGTCATATATTCCGCAAGAATTTCGATGCGTTTGGCAACGGTCAAATTTTGGAGTTTGTTGAAATATAAATCATACAATTCTTCTTTTGAAATGACGACTTCACCAAAAGACATAGGTTTTGGTATGAAAAGGTTGCACAGACTTTTGTTTAAGAATGTTTTTAAATCTTCCAAAAATTCGAAACTTGATTTAATGGCGATTTCGTTCAATTCTTCTTGCGATTGTTTGCTTATGACACGGTCCAACAACTCCTCGCGTGTTTCAAAATCAATTCCCAAAAGATGTCTTGTCATGTCAGAGAAGGTGGTTGTGAAAGCCTTTTCTTCGCCAAGAGATGGAAGAACTTCGCTGAGATAGTTTGAAAACATTTCAGACGGAGATAAAATCAAGATGTCTTCGCTTTTGAGTTTGTCGCGATATTTATATAACAGATATGAAACGCGGTGCATGGCAATGGAAGTCTTTCCTGATCCCGCCACGCCTTGAACAATTATGTTGGAAAAATCATCCGAACGAATGAGAATGTTTTGTTCTTTCTGTATTGTGGAAACAATTTCATGCATTTTGGAGGAAGCATTGCGAGAAAGCTGTTCCATCAAAATTTCGTCGTCTATGATGAGATTGCTGTCAATATAATATTTCAACTTTCCATTTTCAATCCTATATTGTCTTTTCAAGGTGACATCGCCAGAAATTTTTCCGTCCATACAGGTGTATGAAGTTTTTCCAATCACGTCATAATAATACAGAGAACTTATGTCTGCACGCCAATCATAGACAAAATTGTTTTTGCTTTCATCTTGAACATTTCCAAGCCCGATATAATATTTTTGTGGTGACTCATCTTCAGAACTTTGAAAATCAAAGCGTCCGAAATACGGATTTTTTTTCTGCTTTTTAAGCCTGTCAGCAAGATGTTTCAAAAGAACGTTTTGGTTCTCCAAATTTTCAATTTGCAGGTTTATTTGTGCGATTTCATCATCTGCTTCATCGTCTTTGAGTTCATAAAAATTTTCGGCAAAAAACTCTTTAAAAGATTGAATTTTTTCTTGATTTTGTTTAAATTCTTTCTTACTTTTGTCGGCTATTTCATCAATTTTGACAAGGACTTTGTTTAAATATGCCTTCTCTTGCTCCAAAATTTTTTTGTTCATGCTTTCCTCCAAAGTTTTGTTAACCTTTCGGATCATCAATTTTCAGATGGATTTTCCGGAATGATTGCTTCTGGGGATGTTTCTGCATCGATTGCGATGTTGTCACTTTCAGACAAAAGGTCCATATTGCTGTCGGTTGCAATGTTTTCAACGCTTTCATCTTTTTCTGTCAGTGCCACGCAAGTGATTTGTGCGTCGTTTTTGAGTCTCATAATCTTCACACCTTGGCTGACGCGTGAGAAATGACTTATTCCGTCAATAGGTGTGCGGATGATCACACCACTGTTGGTTATGACCAAAAGGTCGCAAGTTTCTTCAATTTGCATCAAGGTGTTGAGCTTGCCCGTTTTGTCGTTAAACACGCCGGCTTTGATGCCCATTCCACCACGTTGTTGAAGTCGGAATTCTTCAACAGGGGACAGCTTGCCATATCCCTTTTCTGAAATGGTCAAAATGTTGCTGCCATCGTGCACAATTTCCATGCTGACAACAAAGTCGTCACCGGTGAGTTTTATACTTTTCACGCCTTGGCTGTCGCGTCCAACTGTGCGCACATCTGTTTCTATGAAGCGTATGCATTTTCCGTTGTGTGTGGCAACCAAAATGTCGTCACGGCCTTGTGTGATTTTTGCAGAGATGAGTTCATCTCCTTCCAAAAGTTTGATGGCAATTTTTCCGCCTTTTCGGATGTTTTCATATTCTTTAAGCGGGGTCTTTTTGATAAGTCCATTTTTTGTTGCCAAAACAAGATTGCCCGTTGAATCCTTTTTCATTGGAATGATTTCTGTCACCTTTTCGCCAAGAGAGAGTTGCAAAAGATTGATCATTGCACGACCTTTTGCTTGACGTTGCGCTTCTGGAATTTCGTATGCTTTTGCAGAATAAACTTTTCCCAGATTGGTGAAGAAAAGAAGGTCATCGTGTGTTGAGGCGACATACATTCGAATCACGAAGTCTTCATCTTTGGTCTTATGAGCGGTGATTCCAACTCCACCACGGTGTTGCGCTTTATATTCATCCACTGACATACGTTTGATGTATCCTTCATATGTCATGGAGATGATGACATCTTCTTCAGCAATCAAATCTTCAATGTCTATTCCGCCCATTTCCATGGAGATTTCTGTTTTACGTTCATCGCCAAAACTGTTTTTGACATTTTCCAAATCATCGCGGATGATTTTCAGTACGCGTTCTGGTTTATCCAAAATGTCTTTAAGGTCAATGATTGTTTTCTCAAGCTGAGCCAACTCTTCTTTCAATTTGTCAACTTCCAAACTCGTCAGTCGTGAAAGTTTCATTTCCAAAATTGCATTTGCTTGAATTTCATCAAGTTCAAAATTGGACGTCAAATTTATGGTTGCTTCTTGTCTGTCTTTTGATTTCTTTATGATTTGCACAACTTCGTCAATGTTTGCAAGTGCAATGACAAGGCCTTTGACGATATGCTCTCGCTCTTGTGCTTTTTTGAGGTCATATTTCGTCTTTCGAACAACCACTTCTTTTTGGTGTTCGAGATAATAAAAGAGCATTTCTTTGAGATTCAACACCTTTGGAACGCCGTTCACAAGAGCCAGCATGATAATTCCACTGCTTTGTTGAAGCATGGTGTGTTTATATAAGAGATTGAGCACAACTTGAGAGTTTGCGTCTTTCTTTATGTCCACAATGACACGAAGTCCATCGCGGTCACTTTCATCGCGAAGGTCGCTTATGCCTTCAATCTTCTTGTTTTTCACAAGGTCTGCAATTTGTGTTATGAAGCGCGCTTTGTTGACGCCATAAGGAATTTCAGTGATGACAATACGTTCTCTTCCTGATGAAGTTTCTTCAATTTCGGCTCGTCCACGCACCAAAATTCCACCACGACCGGTCTTATATGCGTGCTTGACTGCCGTGCGTCCCATGATTATGCCTCCAGTTGGATAGTCTGGGGCAGGAATGATTTTGATAAGTTCGTCAATGTCGATGTCTGGGTTGTCAATCAAGGCTTGCACGCCATTGATGACTTCTGTCAAGTTGTGTGGCGGGATGTTTGTTGCCATACCAACGGCAATTCCGTCTGCACCATTCACAAGCAAATTTGGAAATTTTGCTGGCAAAACGGAAGGTTGCATGAGAGTGTCGTCAAAGTTTGGATAGAAATCCACCGTTTCTTTGTCGATGTCTTGAAGCATAAGCCCAGCAATCTTGGAAAGACGTGCTTCGGTGTAACGCATTGCAGCGGCAGGATCACCGTCCACAGAACCAAAGTTTCCGTGACCGTCCACAAGGGGATAGCGAATGGAGAAATCTTGTGCAAGACGAACCAAAGCGTCATAAATTGAACTGTCGCCATGTGGGTGATATTTACCCATAACTTCACCGACAATTCTTGCTGATTTTTTGTGCGGGTTGTTATAGAAATTGTTGAGCTCGCCCATTGAATATAAAATTCTTCTGTGAACAGGCTTCAAACCATCTCGCACATCCGGAATTGCACGGCTGACATTCACTGCCATTGCATAGGCAATGAAAGACTTTTTAAGTTCACCAACAACTTCAATCGGTTGAACTTTTTCTTTCTCCAAAACTTCTTTCAGATTTTTTCTTCTCTCTTCTTCGTCTTTTTTACTCATCTTTTTCCCTCATCTTTTATCTTTGTCTTTCCAAATTTTTCTCTTCGTTTTTGTTGAATTTATTTTTTTTGTTAGATTCAAAAAGCTCTATTTTGTTGGCAACATAAAATGCGCCTTTCCTTCTTAAATCTTCAAAGATGTCTTCTTCAGGCGGATATTTCTTCCAAAGTGTGAGAAAATCGGGCATTTTTTCAACACTGTCAACAACTTCTTTTTTTATTGGATTTTCATCAGTGATGAAATAATCAAGTGCTTTAAGCCGTTTCATGTCTGCTTGAGAAATGTGTTTCAAAGAACAGGAAACATATTTTTCTAATGGAGTTCCATAATGCAAATAATATTGAAAACTTTGTCTTTCCTCTTCGGGGGAATAGGTGTCACCTTTTGTTTTCAAATATTCTTTGAAATTCATATTTTTTTCTCCTTTGTTTTTGCAAATGGATGTCATTTTTTTTGAATATTCTTTCGCTCTTTCTGCACCTTTTTTGATTTTGATTTGTTTGATTTCTTCAACTTTATTAAAGCCGTTGAACATAAAATTCAGTTCTTCTAGACAAATTTCCATGTCAGCAATACCATCCAGAATTTTGGTGACAAGTTCATTTTCATCTTTGGAAATGTCAATGCCTTTTCTCTTAAATTTGCTTATTGCTTTAATCACTTCGCTTGCTTCTTCAATGGATATTTGTAGAATGTGGTCATCGCCATAAATTTTTTATAAGGATTTTCCTTTTTCATATAAATCTTCCCTTATTTTTTATGACATCACACATCAAGGTCGGTGACTAGTGTGGCGTTTTCTTCAATAAATTTTCTTCTCAAATCCACATCTTCACCCATAAGTTCTGTGAACACTTTGTCTGCCTCAATGGCGTCTTCCATGGTGATTTGAAGAAGAATTCTGTGCTCTGGGTTCATGGTTGTTTCCCAAAGTTGCTCTGGGTTCATTTCACCAAGACCTTTATATCTTTGCAGTGTGGTTCCTTTTCTGCCATTTTCGTCAAACCACTTGTTTAGTTCGTCATCATTATAGAAATAGAAGTCTTCTTTGTTTCGTGAAACTTTGTAAAGCGGTGGTTGAGCCGCATAGACATGTCCTTTTTCAATCAGTGGGCGCATGAAGCGGAAGAAGAAGGTCAAAAGCAGGATTCGAATGTGCGCGCCGTCGACATCGGCATCGGACATGCATATGATTTTGTTATAGCGTAATTTACTTTCATCAAAATCGTTGCCTGTGCCACAACCAAAGGCCGTTATCATTGCGCGAATTTCGGCATTTTCAAGGATGCGGTTAAGTCTTGCCTTCTCCACGTTCAAAATCTTTCCACGTAGTGGTAAAATGGCTTGAAAACGGCGGTCACGGCCTTGTTTTGCAGAGCCACCAGCCGAATCTCCTTCCACGATGTATATTTCGCACAAACTGCTGTCTTTTTCGGAACAGTCGGCAAGTTTTCCGGGCAGTGTGGTGCTTTCGAGAACTCCCTTTCGTCTCGTCAACTCTCGGGCATTTCTGGCGGCGTCACGGGCGCGTTGGGCGGTGATTGACTTCATGATCAATTCTCTTGCTTCGCTTGGATGTTCTTCCAAATAGTCTCCAAATGCACCTTGCATGGCTTTATAGACTATGGTGCGCATCTCGCTGTTGCCAAGTTTGGTTTTGGTTTGCCCTTCAAATTGTGGCTCACGAAGTTTGACAGAAATGACAGCAGTGATTCCTTCACGACAATCTTCTCCGGAAAGTTTCTCATTTTCTTTAATCAGTTTGTTTTTGATTGCATAGTCATTGATGACTTTTGAAAGGGCATTTTTGAAACCTTCCAAATGCGTTCCGCCTTCTTCGGTGTTGATGTTGTTGGCATAGGTGTTGATGATTTCGTTGTAGCTGTCATTATATTGAAAGCAAACTTCAACTTCGTTGATGACATCACCTTTTTCGTTGTGGTTGAATTTGTTGAAGTAGACAGGATATGAAAGGAGAGTTTGTTTGCCTTGATTGAGAAAGTTGACAAACTCAATAATTCCACCCTTAAATTCAAATCGATCACTTCGCTCTTGACCTTCACGACGATCTTCCAGTGTGATGACAAGTCCTTTGTTTAAAAATGCAATTTCACGAAAGCGGTTTTTGAGATTGTCATAGGAAAAATCAACTGTTTCAAAAATTTCTGAGTCAGGATAAAATGTCACGGTTGTGCCGGTTTTGTCAGTTGAGCCAAGAACTTTAAGTGGTGCCAAAGCTCGTCCACGTGAAAATTCGATGAAATGGTGCTTTCCACCTTGATATACATCCACAGTCAGTTTCGTGGAAAGAGCATTGACGCAAGAAACACCAACTCCGTGCAGTCCACCTGAAATTTTATATCCTTCTCCGCCAAACTTTCCACCGGCATGCAATTTTGTCAAAACAACTTCAACGGCGCTTTTCCCTTCTTTTGGAATGATGCCTGTTGGAATTCCTCGACCATTGTCAGAAACGGAGCATGAGCCATCGGCATTCAGCAGAACATCAATTTGGGTGCAATAGCCAGCAAGAGCCTCGTCGATGGAGTTGTCCACGACTTCTTGAACAAGGTGATGTAGACCATGTGAGTCGGTTGAGCCAATATACATTCCCGGACGTTTTCGGACAGGTTCAAGTCCTTCCAAGACTTGAATTTCATTGGCGTCATATTTGATGCTTTTTGAAAGTTTTTCTTTTTCTTGCTTTTCCAACTCATCGTTTTGTTCTTCAACATCAAACGAATTTGCTGTTTCGGCAATTTCAATGTTTTCATTTTCAAAGTTTTCCATGACAAGAATATTCCCTTTATATATAATATATATACTATTATAACATATATATATAAGAAATGGAAGTGTTTTGACAATTTTTTTTAATTTTAAGTACTGAAAAAGACAAATTTTTCATATATTTTTCAAGTGGAAGAGGCTAAATTCTTTTGATTGTTTATGATTTTTGCAAATTTTTATTTTTTTTGAAAAAACTATTGACAAAATTGAGACAAAAAGTATACAATATAAGAGCAACGCGAGGTAGAGCAGCTCGGAAGCTCGCCGGGCTCATAACCCGGAGGTCACAGGTTCAAATCCTGTCCTCGCAACCAAAATAAGGCCAGACGAAGAGTCTGGTTTTTTTATTTTGCAGGGTTGTGTGCCCGGCGGGCGAAAGCGAGCCGGAAGCTCCAGCCGAGCAATAACGAAAAGTTATTGCGAACGCCACGGAGTGAAACGGAGTATAACCCGGAGGTCACAGGTTCAAATCCTGTCCTCGCAACCAAAGTAAGGCCAGACGAAGAGTCTGGTTTTTTTATTTTGCAGGGTTATGTGCCCGGCGGGCGAAAGCGAGCCGGAAGCTCCAGCCGAGCAATAA
>CAZQMZ010000014.1:0-20734 GCA_964594865.1 uncultured Lachnospiraceae bacterium
CCAATCGCTCGTCTTGCTGCTGCACAAGCTGCAATCAAATATCCACGCAAGAAAAGAGCTCATAAATAATTTAAATCGGAGAGAAAATGTTTGACAATATTTTGGATAATGACGAAACAATTGTTGAGGTTCTTCGTCCAAGCAAGGCAAAGGTGGTCATTCGCACAGTGATTATACTTGTTTTGTGGGCAATATTTCTGGCCTTCATCGGGGTTATATCTTATATGGCCGCGCGTGAAACTGGTGATGCCGGTGAATTGATTGGATTGTTTGTTGCCGTCATTGTGTTTGTTTTGCTTTTTGCTTTACAACTTTTCTGCACTGTTATGTGGTATAAAAAGACTTATTATGCCTACACCAACAAGCGTCTTATCATCCGCACCGGTGTGATTGGTGTTGATTTTCGCTCTTTAGACATCAAAATGATTGGCGCAACTGATGTATATGTTTCGCTTTTTGACAAGATTGTCAAAAACACCGGGACTTTGCGTTTTGGAAGTATGTCAAGTCCAATCAACAACACGGCAGGGATGTTTGCTTTTGCACATATTTGCAATCCGTATGAAAATTATAAAAAAATCAAAGAGCATATTGAGGCGTGCAAACAGTCTAATTCTCAAAACATAGAAAATCCTCAAATATAAACAAAAAAAACATCTCACAGCGAGATGTTTTTTTGTTTGAATAAAGCATCGCATAGACAGTTGCCGATTTATAAATTTTCAAAATTTTTTATTTTTTGCCTCGACCTTCGTCGGTTTTGATTTTATTTTCTTTGCTCAATAGATATGCTTTGCTTTTTTCTTCGAGTTCTTCCTCATTTGATGCACCACAGCAAGCTTTCACATGTGCAATCATTTCTTCAAGATCATCATAAACACAAAGAGAAGGACCAAAAACCGGCAGTTTGCCCCATCCATTGAGAAGCATGCAGATATAGCACACCGTTGGCGTTCCGTCTGGTTCATAACATAATTCATCAAAATTAGGGCCGTGTTTGTGCTGTGGAATGATGACTGCCAATTTGTTTCCAACGACATTGTTTCCATTATCATCTTTACTTAAAAATAATCTGTTGATCAACCAAACAGAAAGTCCACCATGTTCTCGAATAAAATCATTTTTTTGTTCAAGAACATTCAATGATAACAATTCTTCAGTGGTTATTGAAGCATAATCTTTGTCTGTTATAAAATTTTTAAATTCCATATCTTTCTCCAAATTATATTTAGTTTAACATATTGGAGAAAAATGTCAATATGAAATTTCAAATTTTTTATATCTTTTTTATATTTATTTCCAATTTACTTCAATTTTCATCCAAAACCACATTGCCACAAAGGACATCAAAATAGGAAAAAGTTTGCAGTTTTTCATCCGCTGTTTTGATTGTGAACACGCTTGGATAGACGTCTTTGATGATTGCTGTCACGCTTTCAATTCTTTTTCGCCCGCGATTTATCTGCATTTGCACATTTTGTCCTTTCATGTTGGATATCTTCAACTTGATGTCATCAAGTCCATAAGTCGCTTTTCTCATATCAACTCCTTTATGCGGATTTTTGACAACTTGACTTGAAAATATTCAAAAATTTGTTCTAATGTTGGCAAGCGACAAATAAAATAGACTAGAGTTAAAAATTTGGAGGGAAAAATGGCTTTCGAAACAAGAAAATTTAATGTGGTCAAAAAGAAAAAACTGGAAAAATCATCTTTTGCTGTGGAATGCAACATCGAAAACAGCACCGAAATCGAAAAGATTTTGTCGGTCTGTCACTCTGCAATGGCAGATAGTGCGGAAGTTTTGAACGGTGTTGTCAACTACACCGGCTACATCGACTTCTGTCTACTTTATCTCACAATTGACGGAGAAGTGGGGACCTTGAATTCGGCTTGTCCTTTCACTTCAAAATTTGAAGATGCTGATATCGCTGTCGGCGACCGCGTTGGAATTTCTGTCAATGTGGAGGACTATCAAATCGAAAGTGTGACTTCTTCCAACATCAAAATTGGATGTATGATTGTGCAAAGCGGAGAGCTGATTAAGTCTTGCGAAGTGTCCAACATTTCAAGTGATGACGAAGACATATGTCAAAAGGAAGACGAGTTGCTTGTCAACACTCTTGTTGGCGAGGCGAACGAAACATTTGAAGTTGAAAGCGAAATTTCCATCAAAGAGCCGGTGCGAAAAGTTGTTTGCACAGACAGTCAAGTGATTCTTAAAAATGTGGAAAGTGGCGTAAATTTTGTTTCAGTGACAGGCGAAGTTGTGACAAGACTTCTCTATCTCACCGAAAATGATCGTTTTGAAACTTCTTATATAACCGAAAATTTCAAAGAAGAAGTGGAGTTGGAAGGAGTGGAACGTGAAGCGGTCAGTGAAGCGACTCTTTCCATTCGTCAAAACTCAATCAAGTGCGAAATCGACACCGCCGAAAAAGGAATAACTGTGCATATGTCCATTCCTATTCATGTGAGAGTTGTTTCTTATATCGAAAAGACACAAAGTGTGGTCAAGGATATATACAGCATATCTTGCAATCTCAATGTTGCAACTTCATCTTTTGAAATGACAAAAGAAAATCCGTCGGATATGTTTGAAGAAAAGATTGACGGCACTCTCACTCTTGATGATGACAAACCTCGAGTGGATAAGGTGATGTTTATTGGCGGATCCAATCTCAATGTCACAAATTCATATATAAAAAGTGGTGAAGTGTTTGTGGAAGGTGTCACAAAAACCAATGTTGTCTATCTCAACGACGAAACAAACACCCTTCATAGTGTTGTGGTTGAAGTGCCGTTTGTTGTTTCTGACAAAGCAGACTATGACGAAAGCACAACGGTGAGAGCAGTTGCCACACTCACCGATGTTGATGTTGTTGTCAAAAAAGGCAGAGAATTTTTGTTTGACGCAAAAATCAAAGCAAATGTCAACTATTTTTCCGACAATATTGGAGCGGTTATTTCAAATGTTGAAACTGCTGAAACATACGAAGAAAGAGATTGTGCAATTGAGCTTGTCTTTGCAAGTGCTGGACAAAGCGCTTGGGATATTGCCAAGGCGGTTAAAGTTAAAGAAGAAACAATTTTGATGCAAAATCCTGATGCTGTTTTTCCGCTTGAAAATGATGAAAACATTGTTGTGTATTATAAAATTAGATAGACGAAAAATAATAAAAAAATCAAAAAAAATCACAAAAATCGCAAAAATATTGCGATTTTTTCTTATTTTTCAGTCAAAAATGCTTTCAGGAGAGATTTTATGAAATATATTTTGTCTTTCTTTGGAGTTGGGATTATTGTCTTGGCAATTTGCTTGTGTGGCGGAAAAAACAGTAGTGAAGATTTTTTAAGAATTCACATTGTGGCGAATTCGAACAGCACATATGACCAAAATCTCAAATATGTTGTCAAAGATGCAGTGGTGGGTTATCTTCTACCTCTGCTTGCTGATGCTCAGGATGAAAGTGAAGCAAAAGAAATTGTTTTGCAAAATCTTCTTGAAATCAATGAAGTGGCAAATACGGCTCTTGAAAGTGAAGGTGCAACATATTCTGCCAGCGTCTCAATCACGAGTGAAAATATGCCAACTCGAGCATATGAAAGCCTTGTTCTTGAAGAAGGAATATATGACAGTTTGAAGATTGTTTTGGGTGAAGGCAATGGTGATAATTGGTGGTGTGTGGTCTTTCCTGCGGTTTGCTATATCGACTCAAAAAATGTCGAAAATGTTGAGTATATTTCCAAAATTTTGGACATTATAAGTAATGTAACAAAAAAATGAATGGAGGAAATATGAAAAAAAGATTAATTGCCATTGCGTTTGCATTCATCTTTGCTTTTATGTCAATCGGCTCTTTGACTCTTGTTTCAACAATTTACATAGGCTCTGATGTTGCAGTTGTGGAAGCATCTCTCACCACAAGTGAAATCAAAACATTGCAGACAAAATTGAAAAATTGGGGATATTACACCGGCTCGGTGGATGGCATTTTTGGGTCAAAAACTCTTGCTGCTGTCAAACTCTTTCAAGAGAAAAACGGATTGACTGTGGATGGAATTGTTGGATCGCAAACGGCGGCGGCACTTGGAATGACGCTTTCAAGTTCGTCAAGTTCATCTTCATCGACAACCGTAAGTACATCTTTGACCACAAGTCAAATCAAGACAGTTCAAACCAAACTGAAAAATTGGGGATATTACACCGGCGAGGTTGACGGCATATATGGATCTCTTACAGTTGCTGCTGTCAAACTTTTTCAGGAGAAAAATGGGTTGACAGTGGATGGAATCGTTGGAACAAACACTGCTGCCGCTCTTGGAATGACATTGACAACTTCAAGTGACGACGTTTCAGTTTCAAGCAGTGATTTGGAACTTCTTGCAAGATGTGTCTATGCCGAAGCACGTGGTGAAATTTACACAGGGCAAGTGGCCGTGGCAGCCGTTGTGCTTAACAGGGTGAAGAGTTCAAGTTTTCCAAACACGATTGCAGGGGTTATATATCAACCATATGCTTTCTCATGCGTGACTGATGGTCAAATAAATTTGGAACCGGATGAAACAGCATACAGCGCTGCACAAGATGCATTGAATGGATGGGATCCAACATATGGAGCACTTTATTATTACAACGCATCAACTGCAACAAGTTCTTGGATTTACACTCGAACAACAACCGTGACAATTGGCAACCATGTGTTTGCAATATAAGGAGGGATTATGAAAGGAGATATCAATTATTCATCCATCACCAAAGATGATGCGAAAACAAAAAATAATAGCGAAAAAAATCAAAGTAAACATCAAGCAAAAAAATCTGAAAATGGTGCAAAAAAGCGAACATACAAGGGCGCTGTGATTGGACTTTCAATTGCCACCGGTGTTCTGGGACTTTCGACAATTGGACTTGCAGTTGCATGTGGTGTCAGCATGAATGTTGCAAATGGCTATGCAACCCAAATTGAAAATGTCTATAAAAAGAACTATTATGAACTTGTGGACAGCGTCAACAGTGCGGACACGGATATAAGCAAACTGCTTGCTTCTGATGATGAAACATATCAAGCCAAACTTTTGACTTCTCTCGCACAAGAAGCAAATGATATGCAATCAAACATCGCAAACCTTCCTTTGACTGGTGAAAATGTTCTTGAAAGTGTGAAATTTATCAATCAAATGTCCGGCTATACGCAAACTCTTGAAGAAAAACTTGTTCAGGGCGGAACGTTGTCAGAAAGCGATTTGGAAACATTGAGTGAAATGCACGAAACTCTGTCAGAGATGAAGGTATATCTCAACAAAATGACTCAAAAGATGTTGAACGGCTATTCAATTTTGGAAGCGTCAAGATTGATGAGTGGAAATTATGATCAATTCACCATAGACTTTTCACAGATTAAGGCGGAAGGCACAGAATATCCAAGCATGATATATGACGGACCATTTTCTGACAGTGTTGTCAATGCAGAAATTAAGGGGTTAACTGGCAATGAAATTGAAAAAGAAGAGGCTTATCAAAAAGTTGACGAAGTTTTCAAAAATATCGCAAATTTGTCATATGTTGGAATGACCGAGGGGAATTTCACAACCTACAACTTCTCTTTGACAAACAGTGATAAGCAAAATCTCTATGTTCAAGTGACAAAAATTGGGGGACACATTTTGACTGTCAGTGGTGGTGTGGAAAGTGTAAACGAAACCATTGATATGGAACAGGCTGAAAAAATTGCGCTTGATTTTGCCAAAGCCAATGGAATTGAAAACCCAGAAGTTGTTTGGAGTGACACTCTCAACAGTCAAGTATATCTCAACATTGCTCCGGTGGAAGATGGAGTGGTGCTCTATCCAGACCTTGTGAAAGTCAAGGTTGATATGGAAAGTGGAAATGTGATTGGATATGATGCAATTTCTTATTACACAAATCACACCGAGCGTGATCTTGTGGCAAGTGGAATTGGAATTGATCTTGCAAGCGAATTTGTTGACAGTTCTTTCACCATAATTTCACAAAGACTTGTGCTTGCTCCGCTGGATTATAATCGTGAAGTGCTTTGCTATGAATTTGAAGCTATGCGCGATGGAGCGACTTATTACATCTATCTCAATGCCGAAACAGGAGAAGAAGAAAACATCTTGAAGGTGCTTGAAACAACCGATGGAAGCAAATTGATGTGAAAATTCTCTTTTTCAAAAAAATAAAAAGTGAGCATATGTTCACTTTTTGTTTTTTAGTTTTCAAAGTCGTCAAAATGGTCTTGCACTCTTTCAATTGGAATTTTTTCTTCATATTTCTTTTGTCTGTTTTTGTTGTAGGATTTGACTATGACCGTCGTTCCAACAATGATGGCAACAACACTTGCAACAAGGGCAGTGATCGAGTTCCAATTGACAACATTTTCCGGATTAGTTACGGAGAGAATGGCAACTTGTGTAAGAACAATGGCATACAAAGCTGAAACGAAATTGCAACAGCGAAGGCTTGCCAAAAGGATGTCATTTTTCTTTTTCACATGAAGAAGATTGTATATGGCAACTTCAAGTTCCACAAAGGAACAGAATGCAAGTGCAATTGCCCAAATCAAACCAAATTGGCTGTTTTGAGAAGAAACGTATGTCAAAGCCATATAAGACCCAAAAGCAATTCCAGAAATCAAAATCAACACACCCATGATGATGCTTTTTGTTTCTTTGTTTATCTCTTGTGCGGTTTTGCTATGATTTGAGATAAAGATTTTTTTGCTGAACCCAAGCAAAAGTGTGTATGTTCCGCTGAGCACATAAAGATATGAGGTTTGAAAAAATCCAACCAAAATCTTTGCTATTGACCAAACAAAATTATAAACCATGGTGAAAAAAGTGATAACCTTGGTTTTTGCCAGTGGATCTGACTTAAATTTGCGATATTTTTCTTTTGGGCTCATATCAATATGATACTTCATTTATCTTCAAAAAGCAACAGTTTTTTTTGAAAATAATAAAAAAGCGACCAAATTTGGCCACTTTTATTTGAAAATTATTCAGCGTCAGTGTTTGCAAGTGCTTTTTCATATTCAGCAAGAATTTTTTCTTTAAGCATTTCGCGAACCTCAGTTTTGATTGGGTGAACGATGTCTTTGAATTCTCCCTCTGGGGTTTTTCTGCTTGGCATTGAAAGGAAATATCCATCTTTGCCACTGATGACTTTGATGTCATGCACAACCAACTCGTCATCAATTGTGATCGAAGCAACTGCTTTAAGTTTGTCGTTGCCGTTGGTTACAATTCTCACTCTAATGTCCGTAATTTTCAAGTCTTTTTACCTTCCTTTTATTTAGTCTAAACCTTCAATGGTCAAGATTATTATATCATATTTTTTTTCTTTTTGCAAAAGATTTGACGATAATAACATTATTTTTTTTAAAATCATATATCTTCACATAAAAGGTTTTGCGATGGATGACATTTATATGTTGGGAATTGGCGGAGTTTCAATGTCTGCACTGGCTGTTATGTTGAAAGCTCAAGGATTTTGTGTGCGAGGATATGACGAAAGAAACAACACAAAAATTTTGAAAGAACAAAACATCTCTGTTGATTTTCATTTGAATGAAGAAGAGTTAAAAAAGGCGGATGTTGTGGTTTATTCGTCAGCAATCAAACCTGACAACCCGCAAATGATTTTGACAAAATCTCTCAAAAAAAAGTTGATGACTCGCGGAGAACTTTTGGGTTGGGTGGCAGAACGTTTTGAAAAGGTGATTGCGGTTGCAGGATCTCACGGCAAGACAACCACCACAGCGCTTATTTTTGAGATTATGTCGTGTGCGGGGCTGAATCCAACTTTGCATTTGGGAGGCTATCGCGTTTTGGACGGAAAGAATTTTTATCTCGGCGGACAAGAATTTTTTGTGACTGAAGCGTGTGAATATCATGACAATTTTTTGAATTTGCATCCATATATTTCAGTGATCACAAATATTGAAAAAGAACATATGGATTATTTCAAAACTTTTTCCAATCAATTGCGTTCTTTTGAAAAATTCAAGAAACAATCAAAGTTTGTTGTTGATGATTTTGGAGAAATCAGGGCAACAAAAATATGTCATGACAAAAATGGACATTTGATCTTTTCGCTCGTGAGAGGAAATGAAAAAATTATGAGAGTGCATCTTCAAATTTGTGAAGAAATCAACACTCAAAACTGTATCTATGCATATTTGGTTTGCAAAAAATTGGGGATAAGTGACTGCATAATCAAACAAGGATTGGAGTCTTTCAAAGGTGTTCAAACGAGATTTGAAAGGATGCAATGTTCACATTTTGACACCTGCATTTGTGACTATGCGCATCATCCAACAGAAATATCAAAGGCCATTTCAACTGCAAAAAAGGTTTTCAAAGACAAGACTTTGGTGACGATCTTTCAACCGCACACCTATTCTCGCACAAAAGACTTGCTTCAAGATTTCATCGCCGTTTTTGAAAAGTTGGAGCAACCAATTTTCTTCAAGACTTATTCTGCGCGAGAAAGTCCAAAAGACGGCATAAGTGCAGAAGAATTTACAAAAATTTTGCAAAAAACAAACAAAAATGCAAAATACTTTGAAAATTTTGAAGATTTAAGAGATTTTTTGCTTAATTTTTCCAAAACCGAAACGGCGCTTTTGTTTTTGGGCGCGGGAGATTTGCCGGACATTTTACACAAAAATTCTTTTATAGAATAAAATGTGAATATGAAAAAAAACTTCAAAGATGCCACCATTTTTTATCAATTTTTTGATAAAAAAAGTGATGTTGTCAATCTCTATTTGCATGGTTGGGGTGTCGATCACAAGTCCTTGCTTTTTTGTCATAAATTTTTGAAAAATCAAAGTTCGCTTTTCATTGATTTTCCTCCTTTTGGCAAGAGCAGCAAAAGCATTTGCGATTGGACTGTTTTCACATATGCAAACATGGTCATTTCAATATGCGAACATTTGAAACTGAAAAAGGTGAACATAATCGGTCATTCTTTTGGCGGGCGTATTGCCATCATCTTGTCGGTTATTTTCAAAGAAAAAGTCAATAAAGTTGTCATTGTGGATGGGGCAGGGCTTAAACCTAGGTGTAGTTTGAAATATTATTTTCAAGTGATGACATATAAAATCAAACGAAAACTTGGTTTTGATATTTCAAAATATGGCAGTCGCGACTATTTGGCTTTGGACGAAAATATGAAAAAGATTTTCAAGAGTGTGGTGAGCACTCATTTGGACGATTTTTTGCCATTGATTTCGGCGCCAACTCTTGTTGTTTTTGGAGAAAACGATGACGTCACACCAATCTATATGGCAAAGAGGTTTGAAAGAAAAATCAAAAATTCAAAACTTATCATATTGAAAAATGCGGGACATTTTTGTTTTGTTGACAGGAGATTGGAATTCTTGACTGAGTTGCAAAAGTTTTTGAAAAATAAGGAGGTCTGATGTTTGTTTTATATGCATTGATTGTTGCAATAATTTTTGTCTTTTTGGATTTGATCTTTTTCAAGGTCTTTCAACTGTGCGGATATAATTTAAAAAAATACATAAAATCGGTGACAAATTTCAATTTTTCATTTGGAAGAAAAACACCATTAATTTTCACAAATCGTGTAAAAAGATTGGTTTTTTGCGATTTTTTGATTAAATTTTGCATTTTTTTGCTGTTTTTCGGTGTTATTTTGCACTTTTGGATAAATTTTACAATCGTTATTCTTCTTTTGTTGTTGAGTCCGTTCTTCGTCATTTTGTCATTTTTGCTTGTCAATCCTGTTGAAGATTTAGTCAAAAAAAAGTATATTCAAAAAGCAAAACAAAAACTTAGAAATTCTGCTTGCAAAATCATTGCAATCACTGGAAGCTATGGAAAAACTTCAACCAAAAACATTTTATATCAAATTTTGAGCGAAGAGTTTGATGTTTGCGCTTCGCCAAAAAGTTACAACACTCCAATGGGCGTCTGTCGAACAATTTTGGAAAATTTGAAAGTAACAGATGACTTTTTGGTTTTGGAATTTGGTGCGCGGTCGGAAGGAGATATTGAAGAACTTGCTAAGATGATTGGAGTTGATTTTGGAATAATCACGCCAATCGGAAATTGTCATCTTGAAACTTTTGGAAGTATTGAAAAAATTGAAAATACCAAATTCGAACTTTGTGAGAACGTCAAGCAAGTGGTGGTGTTTAATGGAAGAAGTAAATCAACTAAAAAATTGTTTGAGAAATTTTCGCGTCAAAAGTATTTGGTTTGTGAAGAGAATTCCTTTGCATATGCGCGTGATATCAAGACGTCAACTTCTGGAAGCGACTTCATATTGGTGATTGATGGATTTGAAATTTCTTGCTCGACCAAACTTTTGGGAAAGGCAAACATAGACAATATTGTGGTGGCAAGTGCAATGGCATATCTTTTGGGCGAAAATCTTGTGAGCATCAAAAAAGGCGTGGAGCACACAAAACCTGTGCCACATCGATTGGAATTGATCAAAGGTCGTTTTGTGAATGTGATTGATGATTCCTATAACTCCAATTTGGTTGGTTTCAAAGAGGCGCTTTTGGTGCTTTCAACTTTTGAAGGTGGCAAGAAGGTGGTGATATCTCCGGGGATTGTTGAACTTGGCAAGGTGCAATTTGAAGTGAACAAAGAGGCGGGAAGAGAGGTTGGTAGGGTTGCGGATGTCTTCATCATAATGAATGAAACAAACAAAAACGCTCTCAAAGAAGGAGCAGTTGAAGGTGGGCTTGATGAAAAGAAAATCTTTTTTGCCAGCTCACGTGATGACCAGAAAAAGCTTTTGAAAGACATCTTGCAAAAAGGTGATTGTGTGCTTTTTGAAAATGATTTGCCGGACAATATCAAATAGGTTGCCACACTGCAAACAGTCACTTTTCAACAAAAAAACATCTCAATTGGTGAGATGTTTTTTGACAACAAAAGAACCAATCAACCAGCTTTCTTTGCTGTTTTGATGCATTTTGTGCAAGCTCTGACTTTTTTGCCATTAATTTCTGTCTCTTGCAAATTTACGTTATATTTCTTTGGGGCTTTGTTGTTTGCATGGCTGACTGTTTTGCCATCCATTTTGCCCTTTCCACAAATTTCACAAACTCTGCTCATCGTCTTCTCCTTAAATTTTATTCGCACAATATGATAGCACAAAAAAAAGAAAAAATCAAGCATTTTGGCATAAATTATTTATTTTTTTGTCCAAAACGGTGTCTTTAGAGTTTGAGATTTTTCATAAAATGTGACAATTTTTTTGAAAACTTCTTAAAAATGCTTGTCAAATTTTTGTGAAAGGTGTAATATATTTAATAGCGAAAGTGTTTCGCGCATTTTTGTTTTAATTTTGAAATGACTTGGAGGACTTCTTTGACAGTCGATACAAACAATTATTACGGAAACATATCAATCAGCGACAATGCAATCCGCACTGTTGCTGGTTTTGTTGCGTTGGATTGTTATGGAGTTGTCGATTTGGTTGCGAAGAATTTCAGGGAAAGCGCAAGCGAACTTTTCAAGAAAGAACACTATTCCAAAGGAGTCACAATAAGCCATATTGACAACCGAATTTTCATCGACATTCATTGCATTTTGAAATATGGCGTTTCAATAAGTGCTGTGGCTGAATCTCTTAAAAAAACTGTCAAATATTCCGTCGAAAATTTCACCGGCATGATTGTTGACACTGTCAACGTCCATGTTGTCGGTGTTTGTGTTTAATTTTTACGTTTGGGAGCACAGATATGCAAAAGTTAATAAGTGGAGCGACCTTCAAAAAAATGGTCCTTGCAGGTGCCAGCCTGCTCGAACAAAACAAAGAATACATTGATTCATTGAATGTTTTTCCTGTTCCGGATGGTGACACAGGGACAAACATGTTTCTCACCATGAAATCTGCTGTTGGTGAAGTCAACAAGTGCATGAACAATGACCTTCTTTCTCTTTCCGAAGCATTCTCAAAAGGAGCTCTTCGTGGAGCAAGAGGCAACAGCGGTGTGATTACATCGCAAATTTTCAAAGGCTTCTGCTCTGTGACCAAAAATTGCAAGGAAATTTCCACAAAAGACTTTGCAAAAGCTATGCAAGAAGGTGCAAACATTGCATATAAAGCGGTCACAAAGCCAAAAGAAGGGACAATTTTGACCGTCATTCGCGTTATGGCAGAAAATGCTGTCAGCCTTGCCAAGCGCCATGACGACTTTGAAGTATTTTTGAAAAAGGTGATTGACACCGGAGAAGAAATTTTGAAACAGACTCCAGAAATGCTTCCTGTTTTGAAAAAAGCAGGTGTTGTTGACTCTGGTGGACGCGGAATTTTGGTCATATTCACTGGATTCTATCGCTTCCTTATGGGAGAAGAAGATTTGGAATATGTCTTTGTTGATGAAACAAAGCCACAAACTGTCGACGATGTCATTGCTGACATAAACAATTTGGGAGACATCGAATTTGGTTATTGCACAGAATATATGATCATCAATATGCACAAAAAGACCACAGAGGCAGACATCGAAAAACTTCGTGAAAAGCTCATGGAGATCGGCGATTCAGTGATTTGTATTGGCGATTTGTCACTTGTGAAAGTGCATGTGCACACAAATGAACCAAACAAGGCACTTGGCTATGCTCTTGAACTTGGCGAACTTTATAATCTCAAAATTGAGAATATGCGCGAGCAAAATCGTGAACTTAAAAAGAAAGCACAAGCCATGGAAGAAACAAAAGAGCTTGGCATGATTGCAGTTGCTCCGGGAGATGGTTTGGCACAGATTTTCAAAGAGTTGACGGTTGATGAAATTATTGTTGGTGGGCAGACAATGAATCCAAGTGCGGAAGACATCGCCACTGCTGCGGACAAGGTTCCTGCTCGAAACGTCTTTGTTTTCCCAAACAACAAAAACATTGTTTTGGCGGCGGAACAAGCCAACGATGTCACAAACAAAAATTTGATCATCATTCCAACAAAGAGTGTTCCTGAGGGCATTTCGGCGGCAATTACATTCAATCCTGATGCATCCGTTGAAGAAAACAAAAATGCCATGTTGGAAGCAAGCAAGAGTGTGCGTTCGGGCTCTGTGACATATGCAGTTCGCGACACTCATGTGGATGGATTTGATCTCATAAAAGGTGAAATCATTGGACTGGACGACAAGGCAATTTTGGCAAAGGGTAATTTGGTCAGTGAAACAACCGAAAAGTTGATTGAAGCCATGTTTGATGAATCTGTCATGAACATCACGCTCTTCTATGGTGAAGACATAAGAGAAGATGAAGCAAACGCTTTGCAAGAAACATTGGCGATGAAATATCCTGACTGCGAAGTGACCGTGGCGAACGGCGGACAACCAGTCTATTATTATCTTGTGAGTCTGGAATAATCAAGCACATGTGGCATTAAAAAAGTGGAAATTATTTTCACTTTTTTTATTTTCACATATTGACAAAAGCGGGAGTTTGTGATATTATTTGAGGGCATTTGATGGTTTGTGGAGGTATTATGAAAATTGTTATCGATGAAATCAGCAACGAAGACTTGTTTGGAGATGGAATGCTTTATGTCAAAGGAGTGCAAACAGGTTACTCAAAATGCACGACGGTTGTTGGAAAATTTGCTGGTGAAAAATGTGATGATGTGAAATTTTTAATCATTGGCACAGGAATTAAAGAACTTGAATACGCTGCTTTTTATTACAGCAAAAAATTGGAAGTAATCAGATTTTCTGAAGGACTTGAAAAGATTGGCGACATGGCTTTTCAAGGTTGCACTTCTTTGAAAGAAGTCAAATTGCCAAAAGGACTTAAACTTGTTGACATCAATGCTTTTGATTCTTGCGATTTGGAAAGAGTGACTTTCTCGGAAACTGTAAGCAGAATTCGCAAAGGGGCTTTCACAAACAATCCAAACTTGAAAGAAGTTGAAGTTCCATATCTTTGTAAAGTTGACAGCGGCGCATTTGACAAAGGTTGCGTTATCAAGAGAAAGGAAAAGACGGAAGAAAAAGGGCGAGAAAGCGCTGAATAAAATTGCTATGGCAACGCATAGGTTATGAACATTGGGCAAGTTTCTGCTCAATGTTTTTTTATTTTTGTTTTAATTAAATTTGCTTTTTTGCAGATTTTGTGCTATCATTCTTATATGGGAAAGCCAATTGTCGCGATCGTTGGAAGGGCAAATGTCGGCAAATCGACATTTTTTAATAAAATCTGTGGAAAAAGATTGAGTATTGTCGACGATGTTGCGGGGGTCACTCGCGACAGGCTTTATGCTGACGCAAATTGGTCTGGACGAGAATTTGTTGTGGTCGACACCGGTGGAGTGGAGTTTTCCAGCGAAGACGTCTTTCAAAAGGAAATCTTTGAGCAGGTTTTGTTGGCAATCGAAAATGCCGCAGTCATCATCTTTTTGGTGGATGGCAAAACAGGGGCAACTCAGGCTGACGAAGATGTCGCGCGCATGCTACGCAAACAAAAAGTGCCGGTGGTGTTGGTGGTGAACAAATTGGACAATTTTGACACTTCTGCCACATATGAGTTCTATGGCCTTGGACTTGGCGAGCCTATGCCAATCTCTTGTCATCAGGCAAAGGGGATTGGTGATGTTTTGGACAAGGTTGTTTCATATTTTTCTGAAAAACTGCAAGAAGAAGAGGGTTCTGGAATAAAAATAAGTTTGGTCGGACGTCCAAACGTGGGAAAAAGTTCGTTGGTCAATCGGCTTTTGGGAAGAAAGCGTGTTGTTGTCAGCGACATTGAAGGAACAACGCGTGACAGCGTGATGATTCCGTTTAAATGCAACAAAAAGGTGTATAATCTTATTGACACGGCGGGGCTTAGGCGTCAAAGAGCGGTGGAAAAACAATCTGTGGAAGGATACTCCGTTCTTCGCAGTATGTCTGCCATTGAAATGAGTGATGTGGTGCTGATTGTTTTGGATGCAACCAAAGAAGTTTCAGAGCAGGATGTGCGCATTGCGGGTTATGTTCATGAAGCGAAAAAACCGAATGTTGTGGTTGTCAACAAGTGGGATGAAAAGACGATGAGCAAAGACGATTTTTCAAAAATTTTGCGCGAAAAGCTTGCATTTATGTCATATTTCAAAGCACTTTTTGTTTCTGCTTTGACCGGAGAAGGGCTTTCAAATGTCATGAAAACAGTTGATGAAGTGTTTGAAAATGCGTCAAGAAGGATCACAACAGGGGTTTTGAACGAAATTTTGCATGATGCAATTTTGAATTTTGAACCGCCGTCAAAAAGTGGCAAAAAGGCAAAGATTATGTTTGTGACACAAGCGTCGATCAATCCGCCAAAATTTGTCTTTTTCTGCAAAGATCCAACAATCATAAATTTCTCATATCAACGATATTTGGAAAACAAATTGAGAGAAAAAGCGGACTTTTCAGGAACGCCAATTGAACTTATTTTTAAAGGAAAGGAGGAAAAATGATGGTTTATTTATATGTGGCGATTGCTCTTGTTGTGGGCTATTTGTTTGGAAACATAAATTTTGCTCGAATTTTTTCGGCAACCTTGGAAAAGAAAGACATAACAACTATTGGAAGCAAAAATCCGGGCACAATGAACATGCTTCGAACACAAGGCTTAAAGCGGGCGATGTTGACACTTATTTGTGAAGCATTGAAGGTTGGAATTCCGGCACTTGCTTGCTATTTCATCTTCCAAAATTTTTATTCTGGATTTGAAAATCTTGCATATTTTCTATCTGCTTTTGGTGGAGTTTTGGGACATTGTTTTCCGGTGTTTTATAAATTTAAGGGCGGAAAAGGTGTGGCTTGCACATTTGGAATGTTTGTCTTTCATCCAAACTTTTGGTGGCTGGCACTTGTGATTTTCTTTTTGTGTTTCTGTTTGTTTTTCTTTATTGAATATCCATTCATCATCTCCATGACTTTCATTTTGATTATGAGCGTATATTCCACTTCCTTCTTTGTTATAAATCAAACAATGTGGTGGATTCCACTGATTGTGATTATTTGGCTCAACTTTGTGATCATTCTCATCTTGCATAGGGGAAACATCAACAGACTTGTTCACGGCACCGAAAACAAAGTCAACTTCAAAGAAAAGGTGGCAAACGCATTCAAGAAGAAAGACAAAATTGATAAAGAAAAAGATGATGAAGTGATTGAAATTGACAATGTGCAAGAGGACAAGAACGAGAAACAAAAGCAAGGCGAGATTGATTCAAAAGAGGATTTGGGCAAGGACGATGAACAGACAACAACTGATTGATTTCATCAAAGAAGAATTTGGCATAACTTTCGACAAACCTTTCAAGGACGATTTTGATTCAATGGTCTTTCGCCATAAGGACAACAAAAAATGGTTTGCACTTGTCATGCAGGTGAAGAAAAACAAAATTGTTGGACAGGATGAAAGACTTGTCGACGTTTTGAATTTGAAATGCGATCCAATTTTGAGACAAGCACTTTTGCAGAACACCGGCATTTATGTTGCCTATCACATGAACAAACTGCATTGGATTTCGGTGATTTTGGAAGAGATGGAATTGAAAGATTTGGCTCCATTGGTGGAAATAAGTTTTGATTTGACAAAGAAATGACACACTTCTTTTATTTTCCTTTGGAAAGGAATAATTGTAAAACGGCAAAAGATTCTGAATGTTCGTAAATACGCAGGGTCTTTTTTCATATATTTTCAATTTGTTGGTTTGGCAATGTTGTTCTATTTGCACGTGGTTTTTCATAAACTATTCTATCCTTAGGAGGTTTTATGGAAAAATACGAAATTTATGAGGATATCAAAAATCGCACTGACGGCGACATATATATTGGCGTTGTCGGGCCCGTTCGTGTTGGTAAATCAACTTTCATTTCGCAATTTATGCAGAAATTGGTCATTCCCAACATCGACAACAGAAACATTCGCGAGCGCACGATTGATGAGTTGCCTCAAAGTGCGGATGGCAAAACTGTTATGACCACTCAGCCAAAGTTTGTGCCAAATGAGGCGGTCAGAATTGCTGTGGCTGACAAAATCAATTTGCGGGTGCGTTTGATTGATTGTGTGGGATATCTTGTCAGTGGCGCAATGGGGGCAACGGAGAACGAAAAACCGCGACTTGTGAAAACCCCTTGGACAGATGAAGAATTGCCTTTTGAAAAAGCGGCGGAAATTGGCACGAAAAAAGTGATTGAAGATCATTCCACAATTGGTGTGGTGATGACAACGGATGGAAGTGTGACCGACATTGAAAGAGCAAACTATGTGCCAGCGGAAGAGCGTGTTGTTGCCGAAATGAAAACGTCTGGAAAGCCTTTTGTCATTGTGCTGAACTGCAAAAATCCAAATTCGACAGAGAGCAAAAAACTTGCGCAAAGTTTGAGCGAGAAATATTCTGCACAAGTTGTTGCAATGAATGTTGCTGAAATGAAAGACAGTGACATCGACAAAGTGTTTGAGAAAGTCCTTTTGGAATTTCCGGTCAAGAGTGTGAAAGTCAATATGCCAAAGTGGATGCAGGCACTTTCGTTCAACAGCCCGATAATCAGCGAAATTGTCGGTGAAATCAAAAAATTCGGCAATTCCATTCGAAAAGTTGGCGACGCCACCAAAGATACGGTGGTCTTCACCGAAAGTGAAAGCTTTGACCCGATCACATTTTCTAACATTGAAATGGGCAACGGAGTGATCAAATTTAATGTCATTCCAAAGGAAAATTTGTTCTATCACGTTCTTTCCGACGAATGCGGTTTTGTCATCAATGACGACTATGAACTTGTTTCATACATCAAAAATCTCGCTATTGCAAAAGTGGAATATGACAAACTCAAAAACGCGCTTGATGAAGTGGAACAAAACGGCTATGGCATTGTTGTCCCACGACAAGAAGAATTCACTTTGGAACAACCGGAAGTTGTCAAGTCGGGCGGAAAATATGGAGTCAAAATCAAGGCATCCGCGCCAAGTTTGCATATCATCAAGGTGGATGTGGAAACTGAAGTCACTCCGCTTGTTGGAAGTGAAAGCCAAAGCCAAGATTTAGTGGACTATCTTACCGAACGTTTTGAAACCGATCCATCAGGCATTTGGGATACCAACCTTTTGGGCAAAAGCCTTTATTCCATGGTTGACGAGAACATAAGCTCAAAAATTGTTTCCATGCCGGCAGATGCACAACGCAAAATGAGAAAAACTTTGGGAAGAATCATAAATGAAGGCAAAGGCGGAGTTTTGTGTATCCTTCTTTAAAAATCTTGATTTTCACATTCAATTTGTTTGATTATTTTTGCCAATTTTGCTACAATACCTATTGAGATTATAGGAGGTTTATATGGCAAAAAAGAAAACAAAAAACACAGGTGCATTGATTTGGCCAGTGGCGACTTTGCTCTTAGGTGGAGCTCTTTTGGGGCTTCTTGCATTGCCTTTCATGACGATTGATTTGATTGGTTCGTCAAAAAGTGGTTGGGAGTTCATCGATTTCAGCGAAGGTGCACCAACAGGCTGTGCGATTGTGCTTCTGCTTCTTGTGATTTTCACTTGTCTTATGATGGTGCTGTCAATTGTAAAAATTTTAAATTGTATAGGCATAATCAAAGATTCGAAGATTGTCAACTTGTTGCTTGTGATTTGTGGATTTATAGTTGCAATTTTGGCAATCGTGAACATCATCACAATTTCAACATATGTTGCGGATCCTTTTAATTTGGACAGTGATTTTGTCAGCAATATCACAAGCGAAGTTGTTTCCACTGGTTGGGCAGGGCTCATTGTCAATGCTGTTGTGGGGGTTTGCGCATTTGTCACAAGTTTGTTTTCATCGAAAAAATAAGAAAAAAAACATCTCAAAAAAATTTGAGATGTTTTTTGTTTACTTTTGTCGCTTTTAGGCGTATAATAATCTTGTTGAATACTTTGTCTTTTTGGAGGGGTCGTGAAATTAAGTAAAAGTATGATTTGGATCACTGCAGTTTCAACTGCGGTTGCTGTTGTCAATTTGATTGTTTATTTTGTTTTGATTGCCACAGAAACGGTGGAAATGAGAGATATGATTGGACTTTACATCATTTTCTATTTCATCTCGACTTGGATTCCGTTTTTATTTGCCTTGATCTTCAAAATGAAATTCGACACGGCGTTTTTGATTTGCTATGAGATATACATATTTATGGGCATTTGCCTTGGCACCATTTGGCAGTTATATGATGTGATTACTCCGCTTGACAAGATCGTTCATCTTATCGGTGGCGGGATGCTGGCACTTTTTGCCTATTCTGTCTATGAAAATTGCCGAGAAAGCAACAAATTGACACTCTTTTGGCTTTTCGTCCTTATTTTTTCTGTTTCCATGATGCTTGGCGGGATGTGGGAAATCTGTGAATATGTCGTTGACGAGTTGTTTGACAGCAACGCACAAAGATATTTTGGACTTTACGGACACGATGCTCTCAATGACACCATGTTGGACCTTATTTGTGATTTTGTTGGGGCGATTGTGGGAGCAACGATTGCTGTTTTTGTGGAAAAGAAACACAAAGAAGTTGACAAAAACGCTGAATTGAATTATGCTCGAAAGGAAAATGATTGAAATTAAAAATGTGGGCTTCACAGCCTTTTAAAAAATAATAGTGGCATATTTTTGCCACTGTTTTTTTATTTTGTGTTAGTTGAAAAAATTAAGTTTTTTGTTTTAAAGACTTCAAAAGAAATTTGGATGTGAATTTTTGAGCTTGTCCACTTCGTCATAAATGTCGTCAAACATAAAGATTTTCAAACTTTTGTGAACTTTTTCGCGTTCCCATTGCTTAATGTTGTATATGTGAAAACCAAATGGTAAAAAGAAGACAATTCCTTTGCAAAAATGTTTTATCACGGTGTCTTTTTTGATTTTTCTCTGCTCATTGAAACGACATGGCAAATATTTTTTCTTGGCATATTTGTTCAATGCTGTTTGGTCAGGCATCAACATTTTTGTTTTATTGACCATGACCCGAACTTTCTCAAAAATGCCGTGTTTTTTCATGTTTTGAATGTTCATCAACAGCACTCCGGCGTTGCAATATGATGAACGAATCCAAAATTTGCCCATATAGTCCTTCACCATGCCGACATCGAAACTATCAACATCCACTTCAAAAAGTTGGTTGATGTCTGAACAGCACATCGTGTCAATGTCGAGATATATCATCTTGTCAGGCATATTTGGAACAAAATCAAGCAAAAGGCGCAAAAGAGTGTAGGGAGTGTATCCATTGAAATGATTTTTGCCATCGATCATATGCTGTTTATAAAGATCTGTGACATCAAGTTTTATGACATTGTTCTTTGAGTTTTTCTTTTTGACGATTTCGTCAAGAAGAGCAATTTGTTCGTCGCTGAACGGACTGAAATTTGGATTTTCTTCTGTCAAATCCATTGTCAAAACATATATGCACAATTGTTCATTTGTGAATTTTGCCAAAGACATAACAGACATCAAAAGGCCTTCAAAAATTTTCTTATTTCCGCTGAAACATATCGGGATCATAAATTCCTACCTTAAATTTGAGACTAGACATATGATAACACAAACGACATTCAAATAACAAACAATTGTCATTCAAATTGGATATTATTTTATTTATTATATTATCTATGCCATAAAAATTCTTGAAATTCATTCAATTTCAAGTTTGTTTAAGTCGAAAAACCAGAAATATTTGCACAAATTTGAAACTTTTGGTCAAAATAAACGATTTGGATTGTC
>CAZQMZ010000015.1:0-19027 GCA_964594865.1 uncultured Lachnospiraceae bacterium
TTCCTTTGAAATCTTTAAGTTGCATTGGAAGAAGTTTTTTGAGTGCTTTCTTTCTCTCTTCAACTGTTGTCGAAACGATCATTTGACGAACAGCAGGAATTCTGTTTGCTTCAAAGAACATATGTTCTGTTCTGCAAAGGCCAACACCTTCGGCACCAAAATCAAACGCAACACCAGCGTCACGTGGATTATCGGCATTTGTTCTTACCATCAAATCACGATATTCATCCGCCCAATCCATGATTGTGGCAAATTCACCAGAAATTTTTGCATCAACTGTTTCAATTGCACCATCATAGATCTTTCCTGTTGAACCGTCAAAAGAGATGACATCGCCTTCTTTATACTTCTTTCCACCAAGTGTGAAAGATTTTCCATCATCAGCAAATTTGATGTCACTGCAACCTGCAACACAGCAAGTGCCCATGCCACGTGCAACAACAGCAGCATGAGAAGTCATTCCACCGCGAGCAGTCAAAATTCCTTGGCTTGCTGCCATGCCTTCGATATCTTCTGGAGATGTTTCAAGGCGAACAAGCACAACCTTTTTATTCTTTCCGCCCTCCTCTTTTGCTTTTTCTGCTGTAAAACAAATTTCTCCGCTTGCAGCACCTGGAGAAGCTGGCAATGCTTCACCAATCAATTTTGCTTTTTTGAGTGCTTTTTCGTCAAAAGTTGGATGCAAAAGTGCATCAAGTTGTTTTGGATCAATCATTGAAAGAGCGGTTTTCTTGTCAATCATCCCTTCTGCCACAAGATCAACTGCAATTTTCAAAGCAGCCTTGGCAGTTCTCTTTCCGTTTCGAGTTTGAAGCATATAAAGTTTTCCGCGCTCAATTGTGAATTCCATGTCTTGCATGTCTTTATAATGTTTTTCAAGCTTCTTTGCAATGGAAACAAATTGTGCGTAAACTTCTGGATTTTGTTCTTCAAGTTGAGCGATTGGTTGTGGAGTGCGAATTCCAGCAACAACATCTTCGCCTTGAGCGTTCATCAAATATTCACCATAGAGCACATTCTCGCCAGTGGATGGGTTTCTTGTGAATGCCACACCTGTGCCACTGTCGTCACCCATATTTCCAAACACCATGGATTGAACATTGACAGCTGTTCCCCAATTGTATGGAATGTCGTGCATTCTGCGATATACATTTGCTCTGTCGTTATCCCAAGAGCGGAACACAGCTTTGACAGCTTCAATAAGTTGAGTTTTTGGCTCTTGTGGGAAGTCCTCTTTTTGTCCTTCTTTATAAAGCTTTTTGAAGAGTTTGACAATCTCTTTCAAATCTTCGGCAGTCAAATCTTTGTCAAATTTGACACCTTTCTTCTCTTTAATTTCGTCCAAAATTCTTTCGTATTTAGATTTGTCTTGTTGCATAACAACATCGCTGAACATTTGGATGAAACGACGATATGAGTCATATGCAAATCTTTCGTTGTTTGTCAGCCTAGCCAAACCTTCAACCACTTGGTCATTGAGTCCAAGGTTCAAGATTGTGTCCATCATGCCCGGCATGGAAACTCTTGCGCCAGAACGAACAGAAACAAGAAGTGGATTTTCTGCATCTCCAAACTTCTTTCCTGTGATTTTTTCAATCTTTGCAAGACTTGCTTCAATTTGAGCGATAATCGAATCATTGATTGTGCGACCATCTTCATAATATTTTGTGCAAGCTTCGGTTGTGACTGTAAAACCTTGTGGAACAGGCATTCCAATTCTTGTCATTTCAGCAAGGTTTGCGCCTTTTCCTCCAAAAAGAGCCTTATTTTTTCCGTCGGCTTCTCTGAACAGATAAACGTATTTTTTCATAAACTTCAAACTCCTTTATTTATCATTTTGTAATAACATTCATATTTTAGCAAAAAATTAAACTCTAATGCAAATGATTTATGAAAATTTTTGAAAAAAGAATAAACATCAAGTCTTCAATTCGAAATTGAAAGCAAATTTTCGATATATTCCAAAAGTTTTTCTTTGCCAAAACCATTTTCTGACGAGAACGGCAAAACAATTTCTCTGCGTACACCCAACTCTTTGGCAATCTTTGTGCAGGCTTGCGGAATTTTGGATTTTGCAAGTTTGTCCACCTTTGTGGCAATGATGACATATGGAATTTGATTGAAGTTTAAAAAATCGAGCATCATATGGTCAAGTTCGCTTGGCACATGACGACAATCCACCAACACAAAAACAGTGACGAGGCTTGGCGAAGAGAGAAGATATTTTTCCATAAGCCCCGCCCAATTTGCAATATGTTTTTGCCCTGTCTTTGCATAACCATATCCCGGCAAGTCCACAATGCGAAACTGCTTGTTGACATCAAAATAGTTGATCATCTTTGTCAACCCAGGTGTTGAAGATGTCTTTGCCAGACCTTTTTGCCCAACAAGTGCATTTATGAGAGAAGATTTGCCGACATTGCTCCTGCCGACAAAAGCCACCTCAAAGACACCATCTTTGAGAATTTGATTTTCATTCACTGCGGAAGTGAGATATTTTGCACTCTTAATTTTCATACTTTCATTATATCAAAAAACAAACCAAAAAGTAAAGAAAAGTTGATTGTTTTTGCTTTACATTCTTTGTGTTTATGTTTAAAATTATTATATATTCGACGCAGTTCAAAAGATTTAAATATTTTTGCTTTTGGAGTTTTTATGTCAAAAAAAGAATATGACAAAAGTTTGCCAAATTTCAGCAAAGGTGAAGAGATTTTCAGCGCGGTCACCCACATTGTTGGCGGAGGCTTGGGTATTGTTTTTCTTGTGGTTGGTGTCATTTTTGCACATCTAAACTGCACCCCAATTGGAATTTTGAGCATCTATATATATGGCATCTGCATGGTCATCACCTACACCATGAGTTCAATCTATCATTTTTTAAGGCGAAACCGCGCCAAAAAAGTTTTTCGCATTTTTGACCATTGTTCGATTTTTCTTTTGATTGCCGGCACATATACACCTTTTTGTCTCATCACCTTTTCAAGCGTCCCGGCATGGGGATACACCTTATTTGCTTTGGTGTGGACTCTTTCAATTTTGGGAATTGTGCTAAATGCTGTGAATATGTATAAATGGAAAGGCTTTTCCATGTTTCTTTATCTCGCACTTGGCTGGTGTGTGATCATAGCCATTGTTCCTCTTGTTCAATATTTGGAAATGGCAGGCTTGTGGTGGCTGTTGGCTGGCGGAATTTCTTACACCGTCGGTGCAATATTTTTTGCGTTCGGTCACAAAGTGCGATATATCCACAGTGTCTGGCATATATTTGTTTTGCTCGGTTCAGTTTTGCAATTTATTTCCATCCTTTTCTATGTGATTTTATAAAAAAAAGCCGATACATATCGGCTTTTTTTATGCATTTTCAATCAACAACTCTTCTTGAAAGTCCATTTCTTCATTCGTCTCTGTTTCCATGACTTCTTTTGCTCTTTTTTTCTCGTGAGCATCAACCTTCACAATCCACTTGTCATCTTCAAAGAAAAGGCTTTTGTTTGGAACAAGTTTTCGCGAAATTTTTTCATCTCCAAAGCCACAATCTTGAATTTCATACCACTCTTTCGCCACACGCCTTGTGGTTTCATTCACTTGCCTCATAAGTTTTTCGGAAGCAGCACGCTCACTCAAAGACTTGTCGGCTTCAACCGGCTTGCAGATTGCAAAGAACATTTTGTATTTAAATTTTCCATTTTTCTTCTGTTTTCTTTTGAAAAGCGCGACAATTGGAAGCACCGGCACATCATTCCTGACAGCAACCAAAAAAGCTCCACGCTTAAACTCTCTCACTTCTCTGTAATGAGGCCACAGTGCCTCTTCCGGATTGAATATGATTGGTTTTTTCTTTTTCAAAAGACAGGACAAATCTTCATTATATTTTTTCGTTCCAGAAATGCTTTGAATCGGGATTGGGATTCCACCAAACGAGCGTATCAAAAAGCCTATCATTGGTCGCCTGATGTTCGCTTCAAGAGTTGTGAAATAAACTTTTCTCCAACAAAAAACGTTTGTACCTATGGCCAAATCATCAAATATGGACACATGGTTGCAAGTTATTATGAAAGGTTTGCGACGCATTTTCTTTCGATTTTCCGTTCCGAAAGCATACATTCCTTTTTTTAATGCCATATACGGATTGAAAACGCAAATTGCTATTCCACGAACAATCACTGACCAAATGCGGAAAAAGACATTGCGTGGACGAAACGGATATTTTTCATCAAATTTCACTTTGCGCTTTTGATGTTTTTGTTTTAAGACATGTCCATGTTCGTCGTCTGGTCTTTCAATTCCATCCTTATCAATCATCTTGATTTCTCCTATTTAAAATTTTGCTAATATCTTCCTTCCAAATCCATATCCTTAAACCTTTCATCGTTGAAAAAGTCATAAAGACTGATGTTCAACGCTTGACAGATTTCCAAGAGGGTTCTTGTGCCAACATTTTTGCTTTTGCCGTAAAAAATGCTCTTCAGAGATCCTGCCGGCATGCCAGCCATGTTTGCCAATTTGTTTGGAGTTATGTTTCTTTCTTTACACAATTCATAAATCCTTTCAGTTATCGCCCTATCTAACAACATTGACTCTCCTGAAAAATATATTTCATAATATATTTTATCAAACACAAAAATAAACTATGGGAGATATATCTTCCATTTTATATATTCATAGGCCAAATTGAAAGGAGAAAACGTGATTATTCCGTCAAAAAAGGGTGATTTTTGTGGACTTTAGCGCTTTTCGTGCATATATCAAAAAACAGGAGGAAAAATGGCAGATTTTTTCGGAACGGATGGAATTCGCGGAGAATACGGCAAAACGCTGACATGTGATTTGGCGTTCAGTGTTGGAAATGCATTGACACAAATCAAGTCTTCACCAAGGGTTGTGATCGGATATGACACACGATGCTCCGCAGACGCCCTTATGCTTTCACTCTCATCCGGCATCATTCAAGGTGGCGGAAGTGTGACAAGTGCTGGCATTGTGCCCACTGCAACAATTTCATATTTGACAGAAAAGAACAAATATGACTATGGCATAATGATCACCGCCTCCCACAATCCGCCAGAATTTAATGGCATCAAAGTGTTTGGACATAACGGCAGAAAGATTTCTGACAACGAAGAAGATTTTTTGGAAGATTTTTTGAAGAATAATCACATATCGACGGTTTGCGGACATTTTGCAGAAGACAAAACTCTTCAAAAACAATATTTCGAACACTTGAAGAACAGCATAAATGTCGATTTGAAAGGACTTTTTGTGTGTTTGGACGCCAGCAACGGCGCAAGTTTCAAACTTGCACCAAGTGTTTTTAAGGCTTTGGGTGCAAAAGTTTGCAAAATATCTTGTTCAAAAGACGGCACAAAAATCAACAAAAATTGTGGATGTCTGCATATTGAAAATTTGATAAAAAAACTCAAAAAAGTTGGAGCTGACATTGGATTTGCGTTTGACGGTGACGCCGACCGAGTGATTGCCGTCAGTCAAAATGGAAATGTCTTTGACGGTGACAAACTTTTGTATATCTTGGCAAAACACATGAAAGAAAAAGGTGAACTTTTTGCCAATTCTGTGGTTGGCACAAGTCACACAAACAGTGGCATTATGGTTGGACTAAATCGAAACAAAATCAACCTTATCCGCACAGATATTGGAGATAAATATGTGATTGAAGCCATGGAAAAAATGAACTTGACACTTGGAGGCGAACAGTCTGGACACATCATCATGAGAACACATGCCCAAACCGGTGACGGCATTTTGACAGCACTCAAAATCTGCGAAATTGTGAAGAAAACCAACAAGACTTTGGAAGAACTGTTTGACGCAAAACTTATTCCACAATGCAACCTTAATGTTGCAGTGAAAGACAAAATCAAAATCATAAACAATGAAAATTTGAAAATCTTGTCAAATGAAATTGCAAACGAAATTGCACCGTCTGGAAGAGTGCTTATTCGTGCCAGCGGAACAGAAGACAAAGTGCGAATTATGGTTGAACATCCGTCAATGGAAAAAGCAACAGAATATGCTCTTCGTCTTCAAAACTTGATTATGGAAATTTGATTAAAAAAAGGACACAAAGTGTCCTAGATTTGTTCTGATAAGATATCCATAATTTTTTCAATTTTCTTGCTTTCTTCCTTGTTGAGATTTTTGTTGATGACTTTGATTTTCATCTCTTCTTCTTTTCCAACAAAATCATCATAAAATTTTTGAGTTGGAACAAGCAAATATTCTCGCCCATCTTTGACTGATCTTTCTTTGGTTATAAACCCCTTCTTGATGAGAGATTTGACTTTGTATGTGGCGTTCGGAGAAGAAATATCCAAAAAATCGGCAAATTGCGTGATTGTTGGCTTGTCCATGAGATAAATACATTCAAGGCAAAAATATTCTGTGGAAGACAAATTCTCTTCTTTGTCTTTGATGCGCTTGAACATGCTTTTGATCATAAACAATTTCACTCTGCGATAGATATTAAATTTTTTTATCTTTTTTCTTAAACTCATACTCTTTTCAACCTATTACTATAGTAACACGATTCAATATCTAATTTCAAGTTTTTTTGTTAAAAATTTTTAAATTTTTTTTAAATTTACAATTTAAAAGATTTTGCATATTTCGGCACAATCACCTTGATTTCTGGGTGTTTTTTCTTCATGAACTCAACAAATTTGTTTGTGTTCACTTTGCCTGTGATTGGAGGAAATGAGTCGTCAAAATGATCCAAAACAATCACCTTTGGATTGATTTTTTCAATGATTGGCAAGGAATATTTTGCCATATTTGTCCGACCTTGATATGGCCAAACAAGCACATCCACATCTTTTGGCAAGTTGACGCTTTGGTCAATCCCCGCCGAACCGAAAAGCAAAATGGTTTTACCCTGAGTTTTCACTTCAAAGGCAACAATGTCACCGCTCATAAGGAAATTTTTGTGCTTTTTCAAAATTTTGACAGCTTTGGCAATATCAAATCTTGAAAGACCCCTCAACACTGTGATCAACACAATTGCAAGATTGTTTTTGATATGCTTCGAACGATGAGCAAAAATTTCAGCATGTGATGTTTTCAAACTCTCATGTGGACACAAAATCTCCACCTTGTTTTCCACATCAACACCCTGCGTTTCAAGTCTTAAATATGCCGTTGCAGTGCCATAGAGTTTTGCGTTGGAATTCTCCAAAATTTGTGGCACATCACACAAATGGTCAAAGTGTGGATGCGTGTTGAAAATATAATCAACATTGCAAAAAACATCCAAATCTGGCTGTTCCAATTTTTCATTCATTCGAAAAAATGGGTCGAACAACAACTTCTCACCATCAATTTCAATAAGCACGCTCGCCGTGCCAAACCAAGTGAATTTAATCATAATACACCCATTATATCACTTTTTTTTCAAAAATTAAACAATTTTTATCAAAGTCAACAAAAAAAAGAAGAATTCTCTTGAAATTTATCGTTTTTATTGCAAATCTGTTTTAAATTTGATATAATTTTGAAAGAGGTGTATTATGACGATAGGTTTAATTATTGGTATAGTTGCATTTATATTTTACTGGATAATATGCGCATGTTTGACTATGGAGTTATATAGTAAAAATGGTTATGATGGCGGTTTTTGGATAGGTTTTCTTCTAGGAATAATTGGTTTGATTTATAGTGCTGGACTTCCTGATATTTCAAAAAATGAGAAAGAAAAATTTAAAGATTTGACAAAAGAACAATCAAATGCCTCATATATATTTTGTAACAAATGTGGTTTTCCAATTTATGAGGATGAAAATAAATGTTCAAATTGTGGATATAAAAAAGAAAATGATGATAAAAAGATTAGAGCCAAATCTAATCTTTTTTTATTTTGATTTTTCTTGGTAGTCCCGAGGGGAATCGAACCCCTGATTCCGCCGTGAGAGGGCGGCGTCTTGACCTCTTGACCACGGGACCATGGCCGTATTGCAAATTTTGCGATTTTGCACCAACGCGTAAAAATGATAGCACAATTCACAAAAAAATGCAATAATTTTTGCAAAAAATGTCAAATGCTTTTATGACAATTTTTCACGCACTCAGTTTCAGTCCTGTCCGCGCAGTTTTTTGACCGCTTCCTTTCGGTTTTTGGCATTGTATACAAAACTTCCGCTCACCAAAATGTCCACACCGGCGTCAATGAGAGTTTTTGCGTTGTCCAGGTTGACTCCACCGTCAAACTCGATTTTGAAGCGAAGATTGTTCTCTCGTCTGAAATTATCAATTTCTCTGACTTTGTCAATTATTTCAGGCAAAATTTCTTGTCCACTTGCTCCCGGCTCCACACCCATGACAAGCACAATGTCACTGTTGAAGACAAATGAACGAATTTCTTTGAACTTGGTTTTTGGTTTCAATGAAATGCCCACCAAAGTGTCATTTTCTTTGATAAACTTTATGGCGTTGACCAAATCTTCTTTGTCCTCAAATGCTTCATAGTGCACCGTGATTATGTTTGCACCTGCCTCAATATATTTCTCAATATCCCCGCTTGGCTCGTTGACCATGAGATGAACATCCAGCATAATCAAACTGTTGCGGTTGATGTTTTTGACAAGATTGAAGTCATACGTGTTTTTCTTTACGAAATTTTTGTTCATAACATCACAATGCAAAAATTCTGCCACTCCTTGCATTTGTTTGGCATATTCAATTATGTTTTGATAGTCTCCAATAGGGTCAGTTGAAACAGCAATATCCACATATTTTTTCATAACAACAAAACTTCTCCTTTTGATAAGTTTAGCAAAAAATTGTCTATATTTCAAAGAAAAACCGCTCAAAAATCGCTTTTTTTTGCAATTTTCACACTTTATTCATTTTCAATTCGATTTCTCAACTGCCCGCACGCTCCTTCAATATCCTCGCCCATAGTTCGACGAACGGTTGCAGAAATTCCAAGTTTTTCAAGTTGGTCAGCAATTTGATATGCCTTTTTGCGAGTCACCCCACTGAGTCTTTTCTCCTTGACCGAATTGAGTGGAATCAAATTGACATGACACGCTCTGCCATGCAAAATTTGAGAAAGTTCTCTGATGCAACTCTCGCTGTCATTCACTCCTTCAATCAAAGAATATTCAAAACATATTCGTCTGCCCGTCTTGGAAAAATAATAATCACACGCTTTCAAAACTTCTTCAATTTTGTATGCATTTGAAATTGGCATAATGGTCTTTCGAAGTTCGTCATTCGGCGCATGGAGAGAAATTGTCAGCGTCACCGAAAAACCGTCGTCAGCAAGTTGATATATTTTTGGAACAATTCCGCAAGTGGAAAGAGAAATATTCCTTTGACTGATGTTGAGACCTTCTTCCGCAGAGATAAGGTGCAAAAATTTGGTGACATTTTCATAGTTATCCAAAGGCTCTCCACAGCCCATAAGCACAACATTGGTCACTTTGCGCTCTTTAAGTGTTCCGCCCAAAATGTGATTGAAATGCAAAACTTGAAGCAAAATTTCACCTGCTGTCAAATTTCTTTTTAAGCCATTGATTGTTGACGCACAAAATTTGCAACCCATTCTGCACCCAACTTGTGTGGAAACACAAACCGTGTTGCCATATTTATATTTCAACAACACACTTTCCACAATACTCCCGTCAGTAAGTTTTATGGCAACTTTCTTTGTGCCGTCTTTGGAAGTTAAATCAGCAACAATTTCGTAAGAAAAATAATCTTTTTGCACTTTTTCTTTAAAAATTTTCGGCAAATTTGAAATTTCTTCCAATTTTTTCAGCGACATTGCGCCTTCATAAAGTTGTTTGGCACGATATTTCTTCTCGCCCAGAGCACAGACATATTCTTCAATCTCCGACAAACTTAAATCCAAAATCATCATTCCACCACCGTTGAAATCTCGTCCACAGCCATTGATTTGAAATGAAAACCATTCAAAAATGAAGCAGAGTCAAGCACCTTTCCGCCCGCTGATTGACAACGTAAAATCTCAAAAACTCCGTCACCCGCTTGAATCAAAAATCTTTTTTTGCAAGAAAGAATCTCTCCAACACGTGCTTGTGTGCACATGTCAGCAACTTTTGCTTTATACACCTTGATTCTCACTCCGTCCACGAAAAAATATGCCACAGGGTTTTCACAAAACGCCCTAACTTTGTTGACAAGACTTTCAACATTCATCGAAAAATCAAGAAGAGCCTCTTCTTTTTTGATAAGTTTGACGTATGTCGCCTTCAAGTCATCCTGCGCCGTCAAAGTTACACTTCCATTTTCGATCTTATCCAAAGTTTCCAACAAAATTTCTGCTCCAAGGTTTGCAAGTTTGTCGTGCAATGAAAAATAATCATCTTCTGGCAAAATTTTCAATTCTTTTTGCGCATAAAGGTCACCGCTGTCCATTTCCAAAACGGTTTTCAAAATAGAAACTCCGGTCACTTCATCGCCATTCAAAAGCGACGATTGAATTGGTGTGGCTCCGCGATATTTTGGCAAAAGCGAAGGATGAACATTGACGATTGGAAGAATGTCCAAAAGCGATTTTGGAAGAAATTTTCCATATGATGCCGTCACCCCAAGGTCGCATTCAATCTTTTTGAAATCTTCAATATGCTCCGACAACTTTTCAAATTGAAAAACTTCAATTCCTTGAGATTTGGCAAACTCCACAATGTGTGGCGACTGCAACCGATTACCTCTCCCTGCAGGTTTATCGCTTTGGCAAACAACTCCAACAACTTCATGTCGACTTTCCAAAAGTTTTTGAAGGATGATTTCAGCAAATTTTGGCGTTCCAAAAAACAAAATTTTCATCAGTCCACCCCGTGTTCTTTTTTATATTTTTTTCCTTCTTCAGTCAAGTCAACAAAAAGGATGCCGTTCAAGTGGTCAATCTCATGGCAAACGCAACGCGCAAGATAGTCGTTCGCTTCAAATTCAAATTCTTCTCCGTGTCGGTCATATGCCTTGATTTTGACATACTTTGGACGTGTCACATCGGTATAAAATCCCGGCACACTCAAACACCCTTCACTGTTTGTCACTTTTCCACGCGTCTTGATGATTTCCGGATTGATAATTTCCAAATATTCTTCTTCATCAAGCTCAATGACAATTGCCCGACGAAGCACACCCACTTGCACAGCAGAAATTCCCACACCACGTTTTTCAATCATAGTTGCCTTCATATCATCCAAAAGTTCGCCAAGCGACTCGTCAAAAGCAACAACCGGTTTCGATTTTTTCCTGAGTGTTTCGTTTCCAATCGTCACAATTTTTCTTATTGCCATTTTCTTCTCCTTTTGTTTAAATTTAACTTTTTTATTAAAAAAATCAGTTTTTTCGCTTTTTTTCGCTTTTTTCACACTTTTATTGCGTCTTTTTTATGACATCCAAAACTTCATCCAAAATTTCCTTGTTTGCCGCTGCAACAAGATATTCTTCATCTCCATGTTTCAAAACACCGTTTGCACCTTTCGCCTGCTTGACAAGATACATCCCCGGCATATAATCCCAAGGTAAACTTTTCGCAAAAACAAAAGCTCCAAGCCTGCCACTTGCAAGCCAAGAATATGAACAAGCACTGCAATAGAATTTCCTGAAAATTCTGGCAATATATTTGGACGGAACATCCTTTGCAAATTCTTTGTTGAATGTCTCTTCATTTTTCAAATAAATCTGGTCAATAAGTGGTTGTGAAAATTGTTTAACCTTTGTCAAATCAAGTCTTCTTCCGTTTTGATAAGCCCCTGTTTTGTCTGCATAATAAATTTCATCAAAACGTGGCAAAAACAGAACTGATGCGCAAGTTTCATGATTTTTTATCATTGCAACTTGAATGCCCCAAAGCGGAAGGTTGTGTGCAAAATTGATTGTGCCGTCAATCGGGTCGATGGTGAAATAATTTGCCGTTTCTTTGACATCAGTATTGAATTCCTCACTTATTATAGAAAATTTTGGATATTTTTCCTTCAATTTTTCAATCAAAAACTTTTCAATCTCAAAGTCAAAATTTGTGATCAAATCGTTGTTTTTGTCTTTTGCTTGAACAACAAAATCGTCGGTAATTAAATCACCCGCTTGTTTGACAATTTCAACCAAAAACTGTAAGTCTTTTGTCATGTAAATCTCCTTTTTTCTGTGCAATATTTTGCTTTTTCTTTTAACTCTTACCACCTTGAGTGTTTTTCTTTACCCATTTTGCATATTCTTCTGAAGTTTTGATTTTTGTGACCACAAGCTCTGGAACCTCATAAGGATGCTTTTCTTTTATTGTCTTTTCCAATTTCTTGATTAAACTGCTTCGTGATTTCATGACAAGCATATATTCTTCTTCTGCAAAACGCTTATCTTTCCAATTATAATGGCTTTCAATTTTAAAAATTTGGCCGCAAGCAATAAGGTTTTCATCAAGCAAAAATTCTGCCATTTGCCTTGCCTGTTTCATGTTTTGAAAAGTGGTTTTGATTTCAACAAATTCGGCGTTCATTTTTCACTCCTAACTCAAATTGTTTGGATTGACTTCAAAGAAAACGGATGATTTTGCCTTCGGGTCAACACAGTCAAAAATCTCTTTTTCAATCTCGTCTGCACAATCAAGCGTGAAGCGCATCATGATTTGATATCGAAATTTGTTTTTGATTTTATTGAGTGGTGCTTTCATGGCGTCAAGATAGACAAAATCTTTTGAATATTTTTCCTTGATGTCTTTCACCTTATTATAACACACTTTGCATTCCTGCGCCACAACTTTTTCATCTTGATGAGAAAAAAGTATTCTCAAAATGCGCGCATACGGCGGAAATTTTGTCACTTTACGCAAATTTGCTTCCTTCTTGAAAAAGCCTTTATAGTCATAATTGCTAGCGTAGCGATAGACATAGTGACGCGGGCTGTATGTTTGCAGGATAACTTTACCCTGAGTTTTACTTCTGCCCGCACGCCCTGCAACCTGCGTGATAAGTTGAAATGTTCGCTCAATAGAGCGATAGTCCGACTGATACAAACTTTGGTCGGCATCCACAATTCCAACAAGAAGGACGTCCTCAAAATCATGTCCTTTGGCAATCATTTGCGTCCCCACCAAAATTCCCGGTTTGGCGTCACGAAATTCATTTAAAATTTTTCTGTGACCATTCTTTTGCGAGGTTGTGTCATTATCCATTCGCAAGATGCGCACATCTGGAAAAAGCTTTTTGAGTTCTTCCACCACTCGTTCCGTGCCAATTGCACCTTGTTTGATGTCGGTGCTTCCGCAACTTGGACAAATGTCAAGCGCGCGAAATCTCTTTCCGCAATAGTGGCACTTCAAGCGGTTTTCAAATCGATGATAGACCAGCGAAACATCGCAATCGGTGCATTTGGCAACATACCCGCACTGTCGACATCTTTGGAAGGAAGAAAATCCGCGTCTGTTGATGAAAATCATTGCCTGTTTTTTCTTCTCAATCACATCGCGAAGCTCATATATGAGTGGAATGGAGAAAATTTGATTGTTGCCCTGTCGCATTTCCAAAAGCATATCGATGACCATAATCTTTGGCATTTCCATGCCATTGACACGAACAGGCATCTCCACCAATTTATACTCACCGTCAATGGCTTTTGCATAACTTTCAATGGAAGGTGTTGCACTTCCCAAAACAAGAGTGCAGTTGTTATATTGTTGGCGGAAAAGAGCAATCTCGTGAGTGTCATAGCGTGGATTACTTTCGGAGATATAACTTTGCTCGTGCTCTTCGTCGATGATGACAATCCCCAAATTTTCAATTGGGCTGAAAATCGCCGAACGCGCCCCCACAACCACGCGTGCCTGTCCAAAAAAAATTCTCTTCCACTCATCAAAGCGCTCGCCCGCCGAAAGTCCGCTGTGAATGAGAGCCACATTTTCGCCAAAACGCGCCTTGAAGTTGGCAAGCACTTGCGGGGTCAGTGAAATTTCCGGCACAAGCATAAGCGCGGTTTTGCCGGCAGAAAGTTGGCGCTCAATCAAGTTCATATAAACTTCTGTCTTTCCGCTTCCGGTCACACCGTGCAAAAGATATGTTCTGTTTTCACAAATCTCGTCCACCGCGCGCTGTTGCAAAGCAGTGAGAGTTCGCTTTTGAAGGTGAATGTTGTCGAATGCTGGAATTCTGTTCACCTGTTCAGTTTCCACCAAGACGGTGCCATTTTTGACAAGTGCCGAAAGTGGTGCATAACCAAACTCTTTGGACACATCCGCAAATTTCTGCTTGCCATTTATTTTCAAAAATTCAATAATTTCAATTTGCTTTTTTGCTCGCGCTGACGGCATTTCGAAATTTTCTGCAAGGAGACAAAATCTCACCAAAAGTTCGTGAACGCTGTCAGTTCGCATTTCACTTGGCAAAAAAAGACGCAAAATGCTGGCAAGTTTGAGATGAAGTTTGTCCGCCATATGTTGCATAAGCGCCAACATTTCCGGTTTAATCACCGAAAAATCTTCTACGGTGCGAGAGATTGGTTTGACTTTGGTTTCATCAAAAGAACACGTTTCACTCACATCCACAACAAAGCCTTGCAAAAATCGCGTTCCAAACGGAACGATGACGCGTTGCCCACACAAAACCTGCATCCCGTCAGGAATGCTATATTCAAACTCTTTGTCCAATGCCTTGGCATCTTGGTCGATGATAACTTTTGCGAACAACACTCTCTCCCAAATTAAAAAATATCACTTCTCAGTGATATTTTATCATATACAAAATTTTTACGCAAACTGATTTGAAGGTAATAAGCAAAAATCACGCATCAACGTTGCTTGGTTCAACTTCTCCATTAAAGATTTCGTCAAGAGCGATGCTGATTGCTTTTTTGTCAGCGGTTGCAAGCTCTGCACGTCTTGTGGTTTCAATTTCCTTTGCACGTTTTGCGGTGACAATCGACAAAATGTATTGATTTCCGCCTGCTTTTTTTGTAAGTTCATCAATTGGTGGTTGATTCATCATAGTTTTCATTCTCCTTAAATCTTCCCGCATTATATCACATATTTTTTGAAATGTAAAGCATTTTTTTGAAAAATAGAACAAAAAAGACTCCAAATCAGTCTTTTCACCAAAAACCTGATTTTTTTTGAAAAAAACTTGACAAGTTTCTCCCCCCCGTGCTACAATGAGATTGAGAAAAAAGGAGGATATTATGAAAAGTATAGCGTCGAGATTTTTGCTTGTTTTGCTTTCTATTTGTCTTATTGCCGGAATAATTTTTGGTATATATCTCTTCACAAAAGATGACGAAACAACGGAAGTTTCATATGCCGCCAAAGTGCTTGGCACAATTTCTGACAAGTTGGAAGAAGTTTCAAACACCTTTGCTGAAATGGCAACCGAAAGTTCAGACGAAGGAACAGGGATCGACAGTGTTTCGGCAATGGCTATTGATTTTGAAGAGAGCGACGCTTCATCATATTTGACATTGAATTATTACGTCGCAAGAGTTGTCTATGCCGCAAGTTATCTTGCAGAAAACACCAACACAGCAAATGGATATGCCAATGGCTTTGAATTCGACAAAGTTTATACGGGAAATGGGCAAATTGGTGGCTATGAAGGAACAGTTGCCATATTATCAGAAACAACTGATGACGGCGTTTATCTCTATTTTGATCTTATTTATGAAGTTTCTGGAATGGGAGAAGTCACAGAAATGGTGACACTTTATACCGACTATGATTTTGAAAACTATGCTTGCAATTCAATCAAAGTGAATTACAAAATGGTGTCGCCTTATGTGTATGGAATATTTGCTGTTGAATATGATTTTGTCAACAACAGCTTCGAAGGCTTTTATGCCGTTGGTTCTTTATCTTCAGAAGATGATATAAATGAAATTATAACTTCCTACAACGACGGATCATTGACCTCAGAAAACGCATTTTCTCTCGATTTGAGCACCGTCATTATTGTCAGTGGAAACATCACCACAGATGTCAACGATTTGTCTTACACCGCCTATTATGGCTCACCATACGCATCAAGTTTAATTGACAACTCGACTGTGGAAGAAACCTATGACAACATATATTCTTCTCTTTACACCTTCAATTTTCGCAGTGATTTGATTGACACATCAAGTGCCACAGTTGTCAGCTTTATTAGCGACTGTGTAAACTATGGTTGGAACAAAGCAACATATATCAGTGCCACAGTCGGCGACAATCGGACATATTATTTGTTCACTTTCATTGAATATGAAGATTTAATTGAATATTTAACAGAAATTCAAACCACAATCTATGCCGATGACACAGCAAATAATAATGTCAAAGAATTGATTGATGCATCAATTTCATTTTTGCAGTCTCAAGGAAAAGCAAGCTACATCGGGACTTTTGATGAAATATATAATGACATCTCAATTTCATTTGAAAACAATTCTTATGGTGTATTAAATGTTGATGGCTCATCCAAACCTGCACCTATTTATCAATTAAAAGATTCCTCAACAGGTGCATATGTTGAGTTTGCAATTTATAATGGAAATGTTAGAAATTTGAATTATGGTTCTTAATATCTGAAACTTGATTTATTGAAAATAAAATTTAAAAAACCGCCAAATTTGCGGTTTTTTTATTTTTTATCGTTTTTATTTGTCTATTTTCCTTTTTTACTTTTTTATTGTTCTTTTATTTTTGATATTTGATGATAAGTGAAATTTACAATTCTACGCATAACCAAGCGAAATCAAAATGGCACGGTTGATTTCTTTCATTTTGTGTTCGTCTAAAGTGGTGATTTTTTCTTTCAATCGCCTTTTGTCAAGTGTGCGAATTTGTTCCAAAAGCACCACCGAATCTTTTGGCAAGTGATATTCGTTGCTGGAAAGCTCGACATGCGTTGGAAGTTTCGCTTTGGAAAGTTGGCTGGTGATTGCTGAAACAATCACTGTTGGAGAATATTTGTTTCCGACATCGTTTTGGATGATCAAAACCGGTCGTGTGCCACCTTGCTCGCTCCCAACAACAGGACTGAGGTCGGCAAAATATATCTCTCCGCGTTTAAAAACATTCTCCATCAAACCTACCAATCACTTTTTGATTGTCCATCAAATCGGCAAGTTCAAGGTCAACCAAATCTTGATAAACCGCCCGCATTTCTGGACCAAATGAAGTTTCCTTCATTTTCATTCTATGAACATCGTCAAAAAATGTTGAGCGAACGACGAAATTTTCAAAACTTCCATATTCCCTTTCAATTCTTTCAACTCTTTCAAGAATTTGGCGATATTCTTCCATAATTTTCCCCTGTTTATCAAGTTTTCATACTTAAAGTCAAGCCATATCATTTATGATAGTTTGATTAAGATATAAAATTTTATTCTTTGGTTGTTCTCTATTTTTCAATCTGCACAATTGCACCCACAACTGTTTTTTGATGTGAAATGGAAACATCAATTTCCTTTCCACCAAGTTCGTCAAAACGCGCCTTTGCTTTGCCATGAAGTTGCAAAAATGGGCGTCCGTTTTTTTTGTGACAAAGTTCAATTTCTTTATACGAAATCTCCCCTTCGCCAACATCAAGCGCCTTGAAAGTTGCTTCTTTCACCGCCCAAAGCGACGCCACATGCATGGTCAAATCGCACTTGAATTTGCTTATGTATTTCACTTCGCTCGGCAATGCGATTTTTTTTAAGAGTGCTTCTTCAACACTTTGAAGTCGTTCAACTTCTTGCAAATCAAACCCAATCATCGCTTTCTCCTATGTTTTCAAAAACTTCTTTTGTCGCTCTTTGTGCCACAGAATAATCATAACCTTTATATATCAAATGTGCAAGGCATTTTAGCTTGATTTTTGCATCTTTTTGACGATTTTTTACGAATTTTTCAGCCAAAACTTTTGCATTTTCAAATTCGCTTTCTTCATCAATTCCCTCAAGAAGACTGTCAATAATCTCGTTTGAAACACCCTTTGATTTCAACTTTTGTGCCACCGCACGCTTGCCTTTGCCAGCCGACACGCTTTCAAAATAGTTTTTCGCAAATTTTTCGTCGTCAATCATGCCATATTCTTGAAGTTTTTCGACGGTTTTTGAAATTACTTCAAAATTGAAACTCTTTTTCCTTAAATAATCGTGAAGTCCTTTTTCACTGACAACATATCTTTCAATATATCCAACCGCCATGTCAAACGCCACTTTTTCATCATTTTCTTTTTTGATTTCGAAATATTTCTCTTCATCCAAACTTGTTCCGTTCTTGAGTTGATATCTCGCCAAAATTTCATCAAGAAAAATGCCAGCCCATTCGTCATCAACAAGGACATGAAACCGACTTGTATTTCCAATTCTTTTGATTTTTGTGATTGTCATTTCAACACCTCACTTGTCACTTTTGTGTATGCCCGAACAAGTCCGCCTGCCCCAAGCTTGATGCCACCAAAATATCTCACCACAAACACGCAAACGTCACAAACTCCACGCTTTTGCATAACGGACAAAATTGGTCGCCCTGCTGTGCCATTTGGCTCGCCGTCATCCATTGCCTTTTCCAAAAAAGGCGATTTCAAGGAATACGCATAACAAATGTGTGTGGCTTTTTTATGCTCTTTTTTCAAAAAATCAAGAGCTTCGTTCACCGAATCAATATCTTTGCACGGCAAAAGATAACCCAAAAATCTGGACTTCTTTTCCACATATTCCACTTGTTTTGAAAAATTCACCACTTGCAACTATTTCACCTTGACTTTGATAAAATTCTTCTTACCTTTCTTCAAGAGTGCGCCGTCACCAATTTCATCCGCCGAAACTGACAAATCAAATCGCTCCACCTTTTCACCCTTAAAGGTCACTGCGCCGCCTTGAACAAGACGCCTTGCTTCGCTTTTTGAAGGTGCAAGCCCACACTTAAACAAAAGGTCACAAATTCCAATCGGACAATCTGTTTTATCAATTTCCACAATCGGAGCGTCATCTCCACCTTGCGAAAAGAGGTTTTCGCTCATATTTTGCGCGGTGATTGCATCTTCTTCGCCTCGAATAAATTTTGTCACTTCAAAAGAGAGAATTTTCTTTGCATGAA
>CAZQMZ010000016.1:0-13356 GCA_964594865.1 uncultured Lachnospiraceae bacterium
GCAATTTGCCGTCTTTGTTATAGAACGCTTTGCGAGAAACAATCCATCCATCTTTTGCCGGACTCTCACCGATGATGATGAAAGGTGTTGTGCCAGCCTGAACGAAAACTTCAAGTTTTTGAAGTTTTCCACATAGAGAACAATTTTTAATCTCGTTTTTTAAATTTTCCATATCTTTATCATGTTCATTATAACATAATTTGCTTTTTATGGCAAGTTTTGTTACAATGTTACGGGAGGGGGGGATGAAAACCGAATACGAAGTGAGATTTTTGGAGATTGATAAAGAAAAAATTTTGAAAAAATTGAAAGAAATTGGTGCAGTTGAAGTTGGGAATTGGTTTAAAGTAATAAAACATAGTTTTCTTATTTTATGTTTGATAGGGTAAATGATTTTGAATCATTTTTTGACAACATAAAAAATGGTTTCGTGATTTTTCTCATCTGTCGAACCTATCTTTAAGTTGTTTACAAATTCAACAATTTCAAAATTAAATTTTTTACACATATTTATTATTTCGTTTATACTACTGAAATGCAAAAAACTTATATGACCATTTTTATCTGGCAAAAATTTATCACCAAAGACTTCAAGATTTTCATCTTGTTGTCCACTTTCCCATTTTAGTTTTTCTTCTTTCCAAGATTGTTTAAATTTTTCATTGTCCCTGTCTTGTGCTGTGAAAATAAAAAGCCCATTTGGTTTTAAAACTCTGTATACTTCTTGTAATACAATTTCTCTATTTTTCTGTCCAGGTATACACATTAAACCATTATAAGAAAAAATCACAACATCAAAACTGTTTTGCTTGTATGGCAAATTTGTAGCGTTACCCAAAACAAACGATATATCTAATTTGTTTTTCTTGCAATAACTTTTCGCATAATTTATTAAATTAGGTGCTAAATCCAACCCAATTATATTTTTATAGCCATTTTTATAGAGATTTATTGTTGTTCTTCCTGCGCCACAACCCAAATCAAGTATTTTATCAGTATTTTTTAAATATTTTTGAAAAATAAATTCTTCTGACTTCCATAATCCTGACTTGTCTATATCTTCTCCATAGCGTTTCACGCAGTCAGCAAGATTATAATAGTTTTTTATGTCTTCAATACTATTTTTCATCTTTTACTCTCCACAAATAATATAAAATTTCAACAAACTTTTATTTTTAAGAAGTTATTTGATTTTTTCTTGTTGCTTGCCGTTCACAATTAAACTAATATCGCTATTAACTTCCCAAATCTTGCCATTATTTTCTGTATAAAATTCAATCTTGCCGTTTGTTGATTTTATAATTGATACATCCTTATTATTATCTTGAAGCAAATAAAATGAATCATATTTGTGGGCGACTTCCAGCAAATCATCTTTTCGATATGTTTCATCGCCAACTGTCAAAACATCTGGGTAAACCACTTCTGATGTGTTGTTATGTGGATAGATTGATATCTCATCAAGATTTAAACCTTCTTCAATGTGGAAATCTGGATATTCTTCACTGCAAGGCGTGATGATGATATTTTTGGACATAAGCATAGCACCTGCACTAATTCCAAGCATAACTCCATTAAATCTTTTTAGCTCATCCATTATTTCAACTTTTTCGCATAACTGTTTTTGCTCAAAAGGGTCTCCACCCATTAACATAACAAAATCCGCACTTTTTATCATTTTATTTGCTTCTTTGGGTGTTAAATCTGGCGTTATGATGTTTATCTCGTTAAAAGCAATTCCAACTTTTTTAAAGTGTTCAACAAATGCAGGCACATATTTAGTTTTTGCTTTAACTGGATTCAACCCGCCAGGGATATACACGATACTTTTTGTGCTTTTTAACTCATTTTTAAACATTTCTCCAAGTCCGTGTCCAAAAGCATTTTCTACATCAAACCCACTGCAATAATATCTAACCATAATTCAACTCCTTACCTATTTTGGTGCGTCTGCCGGGACTCGAACCCAGAATAACGGTTCCGTAGACCGTCGTGATATCCATTTCACCACAAACGCATAAGACTATGGTTTTTTAAGTTTTTCATAAGGTTTTTTTAGAAAGTTTTTAGTAAAACTATTTTGCTTATCTTGAAACCCTTTAAAAACCTTATAAATAAAGGTGTTTCAAAATCCAGACCAAGTAATCCGTAGACCGTCGTGATATCCATTTCACCACAAACGCAAATCGGATATTTAAGATTTGTTAAGCTTGTTGAATCTTTAAAAGTAATGAGTTTGTTAGCACATTTTTAAGCAATGCTCTGATATTATAACAAAAAAACAAAAAAAAGTAAATATTTTTAAGCGAAAAAAATTAAAAATATCTAAAAGTGTTAAAATTTAAACTTTATGGCAATGAGTTTAAATTTTTTATCAAAAAATATTAAAGAATTTTAATTATTATTTGACCATTCATATAAAAATTGTTACAATCATACATATGACAAGAGGAGAAAATATGAAAGGTGTGATTTTAACCGCAGGAAAAGCAACAAGATTAAGACCAATAACTGATTGTTATGGAAAAGTATTGGTGCCAATTTATAATAAGCCTATGATTTACTATGGAATTTCTCTCTTGTTTGGAGCTGGTGTTGAACAGATAGCAATCGTATGTAATGAGAATGACTATTCCACTTTTTGCAAGTTATTCTCTGAAGAAATCTATAAAAAAAGGATCTCTTTTTTTGTGCAGAAAGAAGCTCTTGGCACAGCACATGCTGTTAAGTATGCAAAAGATTTTGTTGGCAAAGATGATTTTGTTCTTCTTTTTGGCGACAATATTTTTGTCATGGACAATATGAAAACAGAGCTCAAAACGGCTATTGAAGAAAATGTCGGCATGACTCTGTTTACTAAAAAAGTCAAGGACCCACAGAGATTTGGTGTTATTGAATTTGATAAAGATAAGAAAGTTCTTAATATTGAAGAAAAACCTGAACATCCAAAAACCAATTTTGCATCCACAGGGCTTTATGTCTGCGACAATGGCGTTATGGATCAAATTGCGAAAATTGAAAAATCGTCACGTGGTGAATATGAATTTACAAGTGTAATAAAAAATTATATTGAAGAAGGAAAGGTTAAAGTTTGCTTAATACCTAAAAAATGTAACTATTTAGACACCGGCACCTTTGATTCTCTCTTGGAATGTTCCAACATTATAAAAAAATTTGAAGATAAAAATGGGTTGTTTGGATGTGTTGAACTTGAACTGTATAAAAGTGGAAAAATAACAAAATCCGAATTTGAGAAAAGTATATCACACTACGCAAAAGATTATAAAGAAAGAATATTGAAAAGTTTGTAAAGTAATTGAGTAAAGAATAAATATAGATAACCGGACAGATTTGCATTCACATTGAAGTTGCTGTGAAAAAAAATAACTCTATATTTTACAAAGTTCTAAAAATTCGTAAAATAGGAATAAACATAAACTGTTTAGTTCCAATTTTTTAAAATTTTATTTAAAACACATATTGTGATTGTTGTAAGTCCAATACACTTTTTTGATATACTTTGCTGGAGGAGTCTATGAAAAGAAAGGAACTAATGTCAAGAAAAAGGTTGATTTTTTTTATTTTTCTCGCAATTTTCTCTTTTTGTGCTGCTGGTGTCAGCATTGGGTTGGGAATAAAATTTGATTTTAATGGTGAAAAGCCATACATTCTTATTCCATCAGTTATTGGGTTTTTGGTTATGCTGTTAATCACTGTATATGCGCTAATAAAAATTTTCCCATATGCCAAGAAATATGATTTAAAAAAGTTAAAAAAGAAAACTTTTACTGAAAAAAGTTTAAACATTGGTTTTGAAAAACTAAAAGCAAGGGTTGAAGAAAATTTTGAAAAAGAGAACGATGAATATGTCAAAGCTACAAAACACATTTTATTTAATAAAATAGAATACAAAGTTCAATTCGCAGATGAACAATGTTTGGAAGATATTTTCATAAAATTGCTTGAAATCAACAAAAATACTTTTGAAATTAGTTTGGGCAAACAAAGAGAAGTTGAAATTTATTTGATTGAAATGGATGATTTTTCAAAAATAAAATCTAAATTGGAAAAAGAATTGGACGAACAATATTTAGGCGTGCTTTTAAAGCCATATAAAGTTATCATTCCTATAATTTACGAGAAAAAGACAAACAAAATTTTTTACTATAAAAAATGGGGCAAAATGAACATAACTTTGCTTAAAACAGCGATGCGTTTTGTTGAGAAAAATATTTTGAAAGATTTATAGTCACTTTTTCATTTGCTTTTCGATCCATGTCATGATAAGCGAGATGACAAAGTTGATTTCTTCGGCGGTGAGCGGGCGGTTTTCTTCTATGTGATACCACCTGTTCAAACACCCACGGCAACAGGTGGCAGTGGCGTGTTGGGCAATGAAAACAGGATGTCCGCGCATTGGAGTTTGCTTGCCGTCATTTTTGGGGAAGGCAGGAGAAAGGCGAACAGAGATGAAGTCATGGGCATGCTCTCTTATTTTGTCCATTCCCTTTTCCTGCACATATTTTTTGTCCACGTCTTTCAATTTAAATTTTGCGCGAAAGTCCGATTTTTGCAATTTTTGAAGAAAAATTTCAATTTTTTCAGCATTTTTATCCATTTTTTCACGTTTTTTGTTAATTTTTAATATTTTTTACTTAATTTATCGCTATATTTGTTCTGCCTTATTGAGTTCATTTTTTATTGTGTGAGCAAGAGATTCATAAATTCCCTTAACCAAACAAAGCTCTTCAATGGAAGCATTGCGGATGCTTTCGGTTGAGCCAAAAGCACGAAGTAGAGCGTCGATTTTGACTTTTCCAAGACCCTTGATATTTTCAAGCTCGCTCTGTGTTTGCGACTTTGTGCGAAGTTGTCTATGGAAGGTTATGGCAAAGCGGTGCGCTTCATCTCGAAGCCTTTGCAGAAGTTTAAGTTCGGCACTGCCATATTTCAATATGATTGGGATGTGGCTGTCCACAGTGAAAACTTCTTCAATACGTTTTGCAAGTGACACCATTTCAATCTCATTTTCCAGATGAAAACTCTGCAGAATTTCATAACACGACGAAAGTTGACCTTTTCCGCCGTCAATGACAAGCAAGTCGGGTTTTTCGCGAAAGCTCTCGCCATTTTGCTCGACATATCTTTTTAACCGGCGAGTCAGCGCTTCTTTCAAACTTTCAAAGTCGTTGTTGCCTTGGACGGTTTTGATTTTAAATTTCCTATAATGTTTTCGCGCCGGTTTTCCGTCGATGAACACCACCATTGACGCCACTTTATTTGTGCCACTGATGTGAGAAATGTCATAACACTCCATACGTCTTGGAAGCGCAGAAAGGTGGAGTTTTTCTTGCAGTTTTTCCATTGCACCCAAACTTTGACTATATAGCAATTTTTCTTTTTCAAGATGTTTGTTTAAATATTCTTCCGCATTTTCTTTTGCCATTTTAAGAAGCGTCAAATTTATGCCGTGTGGATTGGAAATGATTTTGACATTCTTGCCAAGATATTCTTTCAACAGCTCCTCGTTGATAGGGTGACTGACAATCATTTCGTTCGGGACAATCATGTTGACATAATATTGCGTCAAGAAGTTGAAAAGAGTTTCGTCTTCTTGCAGTTCGGCGTCGCTTTGAACATAGTTGACAATTCCCAAAATCTTTCCGCCGCGCACAATCATCACGGTCACAATGCCAGAGAGTCCGTCGGTGTGATAGGCAAAGACATCTTTGTTGACATCTTTCGGCAAGTTTGCGACGACGCGTTGTTTAAGTTTTTCCACCATTTTCAGTGCGTCGCGAAGTTCAATGGCGCGCTCAAAGTTTTGCAGATCGGAGGCGACTTGCATTTTTTCTTTCAAAATATCTTCAATTTCGTCGTCGTTTCCGGAGAGAAATCGGACGACTTTTTTGATTTCTTCACCATATTCTTCTTTTGAAACACGACCGGTGCAAGGTGCAAGACAAAGTCCGAGGGAATAGTTGAGACACTCGCGCTTGGCGTGATGATTGCTGTCGATTTTTTGCACGCAAGTTCGAATTTTGAAAGCGGAATTGATTGTTTTCAAGATTTCGCGCGGGTCAATTCCGGCGATATATGGCCCAAAATATTTGACATTCGGCTCATTTTTGACCTTTCTCACAATTTCGAGGCGAGGGAATTCTTCTTTCATGTCAAGCTTGATGTATGGAAACGCCTTTCCGTCTTTGAGCAAGATGTTATAGAACGGCTGGTGCTTGTGGATAAGGTTACTTTCCAGCCCAAGTGCGTCCAGCTCGGAGACGGTGATGAAATAGTCAAAATCATCGACATTATCCACCATTGCTTGCACTTTGCTTGGTTTTGGCGAGGAGCGGAAATATTGACTGACGCGGTTTTTCAAGTTTTTCGCCTTGCCGATATAGATGATTTTTCCGTCCTTGTCTTTCATCACATAGACGCCCGGTTTGGTGGTCAAAGATTTAAGTTTCTCTCGAATTCGTTCGTTCATGGATATAGTATAGAACAATTTGGCGAGAAAAAACAAGTCATTGATTTGAAAAATTTGCTCAAAAAAGCGCCAAAACCGGCAATTATTGCCTTAAAGACAGCGATTAAGCGAAGAGTTTAGCAAAAAATTTGCAATTTGGTCGAAAAATGTTGCAAAATGTAAATTAAATTTGTTAAAATGAGAAAAATAAGCAAAGGAGGCAAATGCATGTCATCTGCAATGCTGTTGGGAATTTTTGATTGGGTTGGAGACTTCTTTAAATCCCTTTTTGACTTAATTCCAAAGGTTGTGTATCTTTTATATGCCTCACTTGCGTGCGTCATGGATGTTTTGCAACTTTTCTTCCGTAAAATTGCCGGACTTGATGTATATTACGTAGATGGCGAGTCGGTCACAGGCGACTTGGTGACAAACTTCATTGCAGGAATTTTGGGAATTAAACTTGACAACAATGCTCAAACATATCCAGCACTCACAACAGTTTTCTATGCTTTCATCATTTTTGGAGTCATCGTTTGCTTTGCCTGCACTTTCATTGCCATCATCAAAAGTCACTATAACTATGATGACAAGGCAGCAAAAGGTCCAATGCAATATGTCTATTCCGCTGGAAAAGCAATCATAAACATGGTTGCTGTGCCAATCATCGTGGTGCTTGGGCTCTATGTTTCGCAGGCACTTTTGACGGCACTTGATTCCATCACTTCCACAACAAGCAGCGACATCATTTCGATGTATGGCTCGCAGACAAGCTTACTTCAGAGTGTCGACACGGTCAGGTCTGCCACGGGCAAGAGTACTGACACAACATATATATATTATGACATTTTTGGTTTCAGCGCAAGGATTGCATATGGCACAAACGAAGATGAAGTTTTGGAATTTTGGATTGCCGATGCAAAAGAGTTAGTTTTGATTGGATCAACAACACAGACTTTTTCAGGGTCGCTTTTCAAAGTCGCGGCATATAATGCCAATCGTGTCCGCATGGGCGCGTCAACATCAGAACTATCTGGATTTGGAGACGATGAACTTTTCGCCTTGGGTGCAGATGACACTGATTTGGCCGCAGATATGATTGACACCGCTTTTGCCAACAATTTGCATTTGAATGACGCAATGGATTTGACTTACGTATTAGACTCATATGACTCCAGGGGTGTTTGGGTAAGTATGAAATATTTCACCAACTTTTTAACTCTAAAAGCCAGTGCATTTTCCAAATTTAATGTGGGCTTGGTGTGGTATTATTATGACTTATGGTCGTTCAACTTCATCGTGGGGTTTGGAGCGATATTGGTGTGTTTATCGATATTCATAAACATCATCTTGGGGCTGATAACGAGAATATTCCTGTGCGTGGCACTGTTCTTGATTGCTCCACCATTGTTTGGACTGCAACCATTGGATGGAGGAGAAGCAAAGAAGAATTGGATAAAGACATTCATGAAACAGGTGCTGATGGTATATGGAGCAGTGCTGGGGATGAACATAATGTTCTTGATTTTGCCATACATCAACGAAATCGATTTCTTCAACATAACCATTGCTGATTATTTTGTACAGACGCTGATAATCATAGTGGGATTGATAACGATCAAATCGCTGATATCCACCATAAGTGCTCTTATTGGCGCTGAAGATGCAAATAAGACCGGTGAAGGAATCAAAGAAGAAGTTGGCTCAACCATTGGAAAAGCAACCTCTATGACTATGGGGGCGGCGAAATTTGCCGCAAAACTCACCCCTGCTGCAATTGCGACCAAGTTTGGTGTAAAAAAATTGGCTGGGAAGTTTACAGGACAAAATAATCTTGATAGGAGACAAAGAGAACTTAATAGGGCAGACTCAGATTATAGGAGAGCTCAAAACGAATTGTATAGAGCACAACAAAGTGGAGACGAAGAGGCAATTGAGCAAGCACAAAGAAATGTCGAAGAAAGAAGAAGAACATATGACACTGCAAGAGATGCTCGTGATGCTGCACAACAATACCGAGACAACAGGAGACAAATTTCTGCAAACAGGGGGATTGCAAAAGTGGCAAGGAAAGGACTTGGTATTGTAAAACAAGGCGGAAATGTGTTTGCAACGGGCTTGACACAAGACAAAGGCTTCAAAGCCTTCAAAGATGCGGTTTGGAAGCCACCACAATATGACAAGATAACTGCTGAAAACACAGCAGCCATTCAGGAAACTCAAGAAGAAATGCAATCGCAAATTAGAGAATTGAGCGAAGGGCTTGAAGCAGGACGCGCAGCAAGAAGAAGAGAAAGAGCAAGGAGACTAGAAGCAGAAGAGCGAGCGCGAGAAGAACATAGAGATTGGGAATAAACATTTCTATGACGGCGAACCTTAAATGCTTTAAAACTATAGAAAAACTCTTTTTCGCGTTTTGAACGCAAAAGTGTTATACCCTAATAAAAATCCATGGGTCCAACCCGTGGGTTTTTATTTAAGGTTTCCGACACAAGCCTGTGTGATTTTGTGATTGTGGCAAGTCTTTTCTTTGTTATTTGCGCAATTTTGTCTTTTTTTTGGAAAATACTTTTTTTAAATCGTAATTTCCAAATTTTTCATTTCCAAATTTTGTCTTTTTGCTTTTTTCGACAACTTGCGCGTGTCCACGACAAATTGTGATTATTTTCTTTTCTTCCTTCCTGTTGTTGGTGTGATATCATGTTCATGTTTTGCAAAGCAATTAAAAAAAAGGAGAATTTGAAATGGAAAAGACAACAATTTACATTGCAGATGCAACAGAAGATAACAATGTGGTGGAATATTTCAAGAACAGTGAAAAGTTCAAGTTTTTGGGCGCAAGTTTTGATGGACAAAAGGTTGTGGATGATGTCTTTGCTCAAAAACCAGATGTTTTGGTTATGGAAGTTATGCTTTCCAGCCTTGACGGATTTGCTGTGTTGGACAAAATTCGCGAATTGAAGGACGAAATGCCAAAGGTGTTTTTCATTTCCAATCTTTCGCACAGCGGTTTTGTGACAAAAGCCATTCAGTCGGGTGCAAGTTATTTTATGGTCAAGCCAATTTCGCCGGAAAATCTTGAAAACAGAATTTTTGAAGTTCTCAACAACGGTCGTTCTGAAAACAAAGAGTTGGACGAGAAGATTTCCAACATCTTCATAAGCATTGGCATTCCAGCACATATAAAAGGATATCAATTTCTGCGCGAAGCGGTCAAACTTGCCGTTGAAGAGCCGGAAATCATTGGGTCAATCACGAAAAAACTCTATCCAACCATTGCCGAGCGCTTTGAAACGAGTTCCAGCAAGGTGGAAAGGGGAATGCGTCACGCCATTGAAGTTGCTTGGAACCGCGGAAAAATTGAAAACATCAACAACATTTTTGGCTTAAAGATCTATAACCGCAACGAAAAGCCGACAAACGGCGAACTTATTGCACTCATCGCGGACAAAATGATTATGGACGGCTGATTTTGTATTATTTTTGGCATAAAATTGCATAACATATATCTTGACAGAGCAAAAAAATTAAAAAAAATATAAAAAAATTTGAATTTACTATTGAAATCTCGTTTTTGTTGTGTTATAATATGGTCAACTTTAGGAGGTATTTATGTCAAGATCTATGTCAAAAATCTTTGTGATTTGCGCTCTTGTTGCCATCATTCCGCTTATGATTGCCGGAGTGGCGCTTGCTGCTTTTCACTCAGTTGGAAACACTGCGACAATTGAAGTCTATGTCGACGAAGTTTCGCCAAGCTCTGCCGCATATGCTGGCGTTTCGAATGGCGACGACCGTGCAGTTGTGACAAGCTCAAACGAAACAGCGACTTTGGAGATTTCGGCAGGTCAAACATCGACTGTGACTGTGAATGCAACATATTTCACAGATGCATACAACTTTGTTGGTTGGTATGCCGGAACTTTGGAAGAATATAATGTCAACAAGGAAACGGCGGAACTTATTTCGGGCACAAGCCTTGCAATCGACATGTCCAAAAGCGGAAACTATGTTGCTGTGTATAAGGTTGTGAGATACACAATCAATGGTTGGAGCTATTTGGCTGACCCAGAAAACGACAGCGACCCAACAACTGAAGTTCCAGGTGCAGAACCTGAATATATCTATGGTGAAACATTGCCTGTTGTTTCATACAGCGGAAATGAATATGTCTATGCTGGCTGGAAAGTTGGCGACGGCAACACAAGATATACAACTGCAACTTTTGGAAGTGAATATGTTGACGGAGGCATCACACTCACAAATCCTTGGGCAGACTCAACTCCGGTTGCAATCACATATGTAGATTTGGACGGAAGCACACCAATCGGAACTGACAGCAGTTATCTTAATGAAGTCTACACCTTGAAAGATCCAAGCGAGCTCACCACATTGGAAGGCGGATATAGATATTATTGGACACTTAGTGGAAATGAACAAAGTGGCAACATCACACTTGGTCAAGAAAGCATCACTTTGACATTGGAAAGAGAAGCAATCACATACACTGCAACATTGACAGGCACTGATGATCTTGGAACTGAGCCACAATCAACAACAGCAACATTCACAGTTGAAGATACGAGCGATATTGAAGAATGGTTTTCTTTGACTGCAAAATATTCTTTCTGGGAATTCAACGGAATTTCTTACAATGGCACAACTTATGCAACAGCAGACGAACTTGTTGCTGCAATCAAAGCATCTGCACCAGAAAGCACCACCTTGACCTTCACAGTTGATGTGACAAAGAATTTTGAAACCATCACAGTTTCGTATAATTTCGCTGTTGAAGTTCTTTTGAATTATGAACCTGTATATATCGAAACAACCTACACAGGAAGTTACAGAGAAATTACAGAAGATTCAATATTAAACGTTGATTCAACCGCAGTTGTGACAGAAGTTATTGCACTTACTCGAAACAGTGAAAGTGTTCAATACTATGCTCAATCTGGCAATGGTTATGTTGAAGTGTCAATTTCTGAAATTGACCTTAAAATTGACGGAGAGACACTTATTCGAGGATTGGAAAGTTTGGATGATTTGACCTTTAATGATTTGATTGAATTGATTTATACTGATGATGAGTTAGGGGCTTCTGAGATTGAAGAGCTTATTACTTCCAATGGAACAATGAATCTTGAAATCTATGTTTACTTCAAGACCGTATAATCATAAATCAAAGATTAATCAAAAAAATATTTTCAAGAATAATTGAAAAAAATATGAAAATTGTTTGACAAATGCTCTTTAAGTGTGATAAACTTAAAGAGCATTTGGGAGTTTAGCTCAGTTGGTAGAGTACCTGCCTTACAAGCAGAGGGTCATAGGTTCGAGCCCTATAACTCCCACCAGAAAAGAAATACAGTCTAAGAAGAGGCTGTATTTTTTATTTCGTAAAGTTCAATACAGAAAAGGAGTTACCAAGGCACGAACGCTCTCTTGCCATTGCCTTATAACTCCCACCAGTAAAGAGATACAGTCTAAAAAGAGGCTGTATTTTTATTTCGTAAATTTCAGTACAGAAAAGGAGTTCCAAGGCACGAACGCTCTCTTGCCATTGCCTTATAACTCCCACCAGAAAAGAAATACAGTCCAAATATGGGCTGTATTTTTTATTTCGTAAAGTTTAATACAGAAAAGGAGTTACCAAGGCACAAAGACCTATTGATGGTATAAGCAAAAATCTTTGGTCTAAACGTCCAAGAAAGAAGTTTTTCCATCCTTTTTTACCCATTTTTGTGAATAGCCGGCATAGTGTTGGAAAAATTTTAAAAAAAAATTAAAAAAATAAAAAAAATTTTTGAAAAAGTGTTGACAAACGCCACTCGAATGGTGTAGAATACTATTGCTGACGCTGAGAAAGCATTTCGAAATGCGACAGCAAGAACTTTGACAATTTAATAGTATGATTCAATTAACAACTTTGAAACTTTTATGCGAAAGTTAAGTCAATGTGAGTTATCGAGTTCAGGAAAACGCACTAGTGTAAAGTGCAAATCTAATAATAAACCCAAACTGCGAAAGCAGAAAAGTTTAACATTAGAGTTTGATCCTGGCTCAGGACGAACGCTGGCGGCGTGCTTCAAACATGCAAGTCGAACGAATAAGTTGTTGGCACAAAGTCATTTGAAATCAAACCATATAAAATCAAGACAGATGATTTTGTGCTGACGACTTGTTAGTGGCGGACGGGTGAGTAACGCGTGAGCAATCTGGCTATCACAGGGGGATAACAGTTGGAAACGACTGCTAATACCGCATATGACCACAACTCGGCATCGGGAAGGGGTGAAAGGAGCAATCCGGTGATAGATGAGCTTGCGTTTCATTAGCTAGTTGGTGAAGGTAACGGCCCACCAAGGCAACGATGAATAGCCGATCTGAGAGGATGACCGGCCACACTGGTATTGAGAACGGACCAGACTCCTACGGGAGGCAGCAGTTAGGAATATTGGGCAATGGAGGAAACTCTGACCCAGCAACGCCGCGTGAAGGAAGAAGGTTTTCGGATTGTAAACTTCTGATCTGTGGGAAGAAGAAAGTGACGGTACCACAGGAGAAAGCCACGGCTAACTACGTGCCAGCAGCCGCGGTAATACGTAGGTGGCGAGCGTTGTCCGGAATAACTGGGCGTAAAGGGAGCGTAGGTGGTCGGTTAAGTTAAATGTGAAAGCCCGGGGCTCAACTCCGGAATTGCATTTAATACTGGTCGACTAGAGTGCAGGAGGGGTAGATGGAATTCCTAGTGTAGCGGTGAAATGCGTAGATATTAGGAAGAACACCGGAGGCGAAGGCGGTCTGCTGGACTGCAACTGACACTGAGGCTCGAAAGCGTGGGGAGCAAACAGGATTAGATACCCTGGTAGTCCACGCCCTAAACG
>CAZQMZ010000017.1:0-9559 GCA_964594865.1 uncultured Lachnospiraceae bacterium
CTCCTGGCAGTCGCACAAGGTAAGGGTTGCGTCGTCGCTTACTGTAATAACCGAAGTGCTGCCCGTACCGGTGAGAACTTTTCCGTTCAGGCAAAGGTATACTGTGCCGGTTATGGTTATATTACAAGTTAAATCTGTGGCAAGGTAATAATAGTTACCACCCGAAAGCGTGATTGAACTTTGACTTGCATAAGTCACTTCGTCAAGATGATTAGTGAATGTCACAGAATCATCACCAACGGTATGCCCGTGGCTTTGTTCCACCACTATATATTGCCAAGTGGTGTCGCCCGTTGATTTTGCCGTGTAGCCCGTCGCTATGTAACTGGTTCCAGGTCTAGTCGAAAAATAACCGCCTGATATGGATGTTGAACCATAATACCTATAAATACTTCCGCCAATGAAGCCGCCCGTCATGGTGAATGTGGCTTTGGTGTTACTTAGATACACGCCTCTGCCAGAGTTTGAGGTGTTGCCTGTGGTGTTGTCTGTGATTATTCCACCGCTCATGGTGACTGCGCCACCGTTGGTCGACACACCACCGCCGACAGCAGTTGCGTAGTTGTCCGTGATTGTGCCGTCGTTCATATAGAATGTGCCATTGTAGCCTACTCTCACACCGCCGCCTTGCTGATTTGCATAGTTGCCGGCGATTGTTCCGCCTTCCATATAGAATATGCCATCTACTTCCATACCACCGCCACCGGTGCCGCTACCGGTGCCTGCGTGGTTACCAGCGATTGTGCCGCTATACATATACATCGTACTGTTGCTTCTTACACACACGCCGCCGCCCCAGTCCGTGTTTCCGCCGGTGATTACGCCGCCATAGATTACACCTTGATTATCTGCCCCTGCATTTTCGTAAGCGGTGTTCCAGTCAATGGTGTTGTTGTCAAACTTGTAGAGATGATTGTCTACATAATATTCGTGGGCATAATCTGTATTGCCCTCTTTGCAGTCGCACAAGATAAGAGTTCCGGCGTTTTCACTTGTGCCGTCGCCTATGGTGATAACCGAACTGCCGCTCACGCCCGTGAGCATATAACCGTTGAGACAAAGTGTCACATAACCACTGGATATGGTTATATTGGCAGAAGAAAGCGTTATATCTTCACCAAGAAAGAATTTCGCAGGGCTACTTACTCCCCCCCCCTGTAAGACTTCCAGATTCATAAGTTCCGCCATTTGTAAAGCTTGATTGTTCAAGTTTCGTCCAACCGTCGTGATCATCACTATGCGTGTCTGACTCACTTGTTTCTGCATTCGCAACTTTGTTCGGCAAAACAAGCCCAGCCGCAAAAACAGAACAAATCGCAAATGCCAAAATCATAAAAATCGAAAAAATAGTCCTTTTACTTTGTGTCATAGGTATCATCCTCCCTCAAAAATATCATGGCACTTGGTGAAAAACTATGCTGTCAATAACATAAAATATGTTCAATTACTTCAAATATTTTAACAAAAAAAATAAAGCAATGTCAAATATTTGACAATAAATATATTATCATTTTTGCTCTAATTTTAGTGAAGATTTAAAAATTAAGTTCTCTTCTCATTTCAATGGTTTGAAGTCTTTTATCCAATTTTACATTTTTTGTGCTTTTTATATTTAAAATAACTATTTTATCTATCAAGAATTAAACAAATTTATATAGTTTTAGACAGTTTTAAACCGCTTAATTTTATTAAAAATATAAGCGTGGGTGTATGTAGGTGCACAAATCTTAAAATTTTTCGCACCCATTATAAAAAATACTAGCCTTTTCGCTAGTATTTATAAAGTATTTGTTGACATAGAGCAGAAGATGTGTTTGAGTTTGATTGTAAGGCTGAGAGAATCTCCGCCATCACCTCCAGACCCATAAAACCCTTTATAATTAGGACTTTTAGCCACCTTAAAGTGTTCTATTTTTTACAAAATCTACATTAAATTTATGAAACCATTTTTATTTTTGGACTACTGATCTCATAAGTCGTTAACCTTACCCCATTGCTCTATCTTCATGCTGTGATTTGTGTGAATTATGAGAAATTTTTTGATTAAAAAGTTTGTAGTCTTCTGGTTTAATTAGTTTCTTAATATTTTCAACTTCCGATGAAAGTTTTTTATAATCAATTTCAGTAGTTTCTTGAAATATCGAATTAAATGTTTTATCAGGCAAACTTGTAAAATTTTTCTTCATTCCTTCTAAATCTTCAATAGGAATTCTGTCAAAATTTTTTCTACCTGTTAAAACTTCTATGTCTTTTGAATTTTTGTTACGCAATTCAGTTATTTTGGAACCTTCAATAATCAATCCTCGTTCTGCAATATTAATAGCCTCTTTTGAAATCATTTTAAAAAGAACTTTCTTAACTTTTTTTTGATAAAAAGCATAATCATAATTTGGAAGCGTACCCACATAACTATACAAATATTCTGTTTCTTTAAAAGCAATATCTGCAATTTCTTTAATTATACCATTTTCACAAGCCTTTTCTCTTAAGAATTCTAACATTTCTTCTGCGTCATCAAAAGGTTGTTCTTCAAATTCTTTCTTAACTTTCTTTAAGAAAGTGGCCATATTATGTTTTCTTTCATTAGCAGGTCTTTTTAAATATTCTATCAATTTTTCATCCAACTTTTTAGGTTTAAACTTGTCTAAATAAGATGATAAATCTAAATCTTTAATTGACTCATGTTCTTTATAATATTGTTTGAGATCTTTTGCAACATCATAATATAAATCATCTCTTTTTTCTGTGTATTCTCCGATTAAGTATGCATAAATATCTTGACTATTTAAATTATTATTACTTAAATCTTCTTTTAATGTTTCAAATTCCGCCATTTGTCTAACATAACTCCTCAGAGCGCCCATACCGGCAAAATCAGAAACTCTGCTGGTTGAATATCTTTCATAAATTGTTTTTACACTCATGTTTGCAAGTTTATTAAATCTAAAATTTGGAAATTCATCGGTTGGTTTTCTACTCAGCCAAGTAGGATCAACCAAATAGACTCCATGAATGCCACATTCATCATCTTGAATCAAAACTTTTGCACGAAGATGTCTGTCAGCAATCTGTATTTGAACTTCATTACCCAATTCTCTCATAATCTCAACATAAATCCTTGCAAAACCTGCACAACAAATATATTCGGCATCTGTGTTTAAAATTTCAGATAAACTCCTACTTGAAAGATAAGATTTGTTTTCATCGTCTAATGTGTATACATATTGTGTTATATAATGCAAAGTCAAAAGGTGTTGTCTATATTGGCTTGTTGTCTTTGACTTTATCATCTCGGCAATATCTCGTATTTTTTGTCGTGCTAAATCAATTTTAGTGTCTTCAACCATTAAATTACTATTTCTTATACCATCAATTGTAGAAGCCTGCACCACATCATCAAAACTTCCGCTTTGCAAATCAAGTAAGAATATTTTTTGGTCTGGAAACAATATAGATATATCTTTCATAGCCTTTTTTGTTTCATCATTATAATAAAACAACATATCTTCATGATTATTTACACCAGATTCTCCCATTCTGCCAACAGAAATAAGTTTTAAGTTCTTGCAATGCTCTTTTATTTTATTATCAATAATTTCATGAATCAATTTGACTGTTTTTTCGTTGCCCAAGTCTTCTGGGTTGACAGAAAAAACAATACTTTCAAATTGAAGGTCGTTTTTAACATAAAACATTCTTTTTAAATATTTATACCAATCATTATTTTCTCTTGCCCTCTTTAAATCTATAAAACAAGAAAAATTATTTTCTCCTTTATAATCAAAAAGATCTCTTGGATAAAGTGTATTCTCTCCTTTAAATACTGTGCAAGTTCTCATATATTCCTCCATTTCTTTTACATCTTGTTCCATTTTTAATCACCTTTATTTTATTATAACACAAATTATAACACAAAAATCAATCTTCTCAATATAATAAGTAAAATAATTTTCGTATTTTAAACTATTACATTGCCACACTTCAACATCAAAACAGCATCCTTTGTTTATGAATTGTGAGAGATTTTCTAAAATTTATATGGTCACAAACAAACTATATGCGATATCTAAAATGTTTTTTTGTGATTTACTTCACTTTTTAAATTTTTTAATTATAATTCCCTTTCATCGACAAAAGCAAGAGAAAGCATACCACAAAAACCAAATGAAAGTCCAACTAAACTATATTTTGTTGCATCTTCCATTTTTTTTGAATATTCATATTTTATAACGCAAGGTTCGCTTTCTGATGCATAGTTTTCAATAATATTTTGTGAATATTCGTCCGAATCGTAATATTCAATCTGTTTGTTATATTCTGCCACACTTGCTTCATATTCAAGTTCGCTATATTTAAACTCTTCTAATGACATTTCGCCATCTACAACTTTTTGTGTGGCAACAATATATTCATATTTAGCCTGATTCAACGCTTCTTGTAAATCTGCGGTATCTTTCTGATACATATAGCGGTATATTTCTGTTGATTTAACCAACGCATATGCTTCTCTCTTTGCATTGTTTCCAGAAATTGCCGTGCCAATTGCTGTTGCAAGACCCCCCACCGCAATTGCTCCACCAATAAAAGCAATTCCTAATAAAATTTTGTTTTTAATCCCCATTTTTTCTTTCTCCTTTTATTTTTTATTTAATTCAGAAAGAAAAAAGACTTTCTGAATTTCTTCAAAAAGTCTTGTTAAAGCATTTTTTGCTCTCACAAAGCGGGATTAACCGTATTGACGCCTTGTGACACCATATTGGTGAAACTACTCCCTTTTCGTATTAATATTATACTTATTTTTGTTTGATTGTCAATACTTTTTTTAAAAAAAAATATTTTTTTTAGTTTTTAATAAAATTTGCTCTCGATAATATTTTTGAGTTTGATTATGTTGGTAAGGGCTAAGAGAGCAAGCTCAATCTTAAAAAAGAAAGACATTATACGAAATTCTTTAAAAAAATGTTATGAGAGACTTAGTGTGAAAATAAAAAAAACAGTTAAATTGTTGAAATTGATTTGAATTCTGTTTTTAAAATGATATAATTCTAGTGATGAAAAAAGATTATTCTTTATTTAATAAAACACAAAAAGAGCAAAATAGATTGGTTTTGCAAGCAAAATATAGTTCAAAAGCCAGTGAAAAAATTGTTGAACTTGCATTTGAAAACCTAAAAGACAATCTGCTTGTGGTTGACTTTGGTTGTTTTAACGGGAAAACAACCCAAACCTTTTTTGAAAAATATGAACCAAAATGCAAGCGAATTGTTGGATTTGATTTCGTTCAAAATGCCGTGGATGAAGCAAACAAAAATTTAAAAAATGATAAATACAAATTTTTCTTTGCTGATCTTGAAGCAAAAAACTTTGAAAAACAACTTCAAGACTATTTGAAATCTGAATCAAAAGAATATATTGATGTTGCCTTCTTCTCATATGTTTTGTTGCACTTAACCAACCCTCAAAAATTTCTCAAATTAGTTTCAAAATATTCAAACGAAGAAACAGTCATTATAATCATAGACACGGACGACTCTTTAAAAGTTTGTTATCCCCACAATGAAATTTTGCAAGAAGAACTTGCTCTTTTTCCAAAGATAAGAAAACAACTTCGATATAGCAACCGATTCATCGGCAAAGAAATTCCAAATATGCTTATGAATGCAGGATTTAAAAATATAAGTGACCACAGTGCGAAAGTTTCAACTATTGGAAAGAGCATTCAAGAACGACGAGATCTTTACATTGATGATTTTTCATATCGCGAGAACCCACAAAAGGAAATTCTGTCAACGAAAAAAATCAAAGATTTAAAATCTTTCAATAAATTATGTAAAAGAAACAAATATCTACTCAAAAAAATCAAAACCTTTTTTGAAGATGAGAAGTTTTTCTATTTGCGAGTCTATCTCATCTTTGTTGCAAAGAAATAGTCAGGCAATATTGCCTGACCATTTTATTCATATTTCAAAATTTTTGTTCCTTTTTTATTACTTTTCCAGTTCTCACATTCTGCTCATTCACAAAAAAATAAGTATAAAAACTTTTTAGATTATGTTTCAATGTTTTTCATCATAATATTGATAATCTAAAAATTTTTTTATATGATTTAAAAACTTTTACAATATTTTACAAAACTATATATTTATATATGAGAATAGAATACAAAATCTCTTTTATGTTGACATCTCTGTTTTTTAACAAAAAAATGGTGACAATGCCACCATTTCCTTTTGATTATCTCTTTGAAAATTGAGATGCTTTTCTCGCTTTTTTGAGACCATATTTTTTACGTTCTTTCATTCTTGGGTCACGAGTGAGAAAGCCTGCTTCTTTGAGTTCTTTGTGATATGTTTCATTCACTTTGTCAAGTGCTCTTGCAATGCCGTGGCATATTGCTCCTGCTTGTCCAGAAATTCCGCCACCTTCAACCTTGACATTAACATCAAATTTTCCTTCTGTGTTTGTCAAAACAAGAGGTTGTTTTGCAACAATGACAAGTTCGTTCCTTTGCAAATATTCATCAACATTTCTGCCGTTGACGGTGATTTCACCTTTGCCGTCACGAATGCGCACTCTTGCAATTGATTTTTTTCTTCTTCCTGTTGCGGTTATATCGCCACTTTTATATTGTTTCTTATCAGCCATTATTCACGCACTCCTTTTAAAGTGATTGGTTGTGGATTTTGAGCTTGTTGTTTGTGCTCTGCATCTTTATAAACATGCAATCTTGTGATTTGTTTTCTTCCCAAACTCGTTTTTGGAAGCATGCCTTTGACTGCCTTCACAACCGCCTTATCACTGTTTTTTGCCATAAGTGTGTTATATCCAACTTCTTTAAGTCCGCCGATATAACCTGTGTGCCAACGCATTTTCTTTTGTTGAAGTTTCTTTCCTGTCAAAACAACTTTGTCAGAATTGATGACAACAACAAAATCCCCCGTATCAACATGTGGGGTGTATATTGTTTTATTTTTACCCGTCAAAATGTCTGCAACTTGGCTTGCAAGACGACCAAGAGGCATGTTTGTTGCATCAACAACATACCATTTTCTTTCAACAGACACTGGGTTTGCCATGTATGTTTTCATTGTTTTCTCCCTTAAAATAAATAGTGAGCTCCCGCTCAGCATCCACTTCGCCAGTTAAGTGAATGGTTATGTTTTGTTGAAAGCGCATCTATGGGGCTAACATAAAAAATCGCCTTCAAGCAAAGACGACTATATTTTAAATAATTTCAAGACAAATGTCAAGCATTTGGACAATATTTTTTTGAGAATTTATTTAAATCTCCAATAACCATTGAAAAATCAATCAATTTTCCAAAAGACTTTCTTTTATTTCAAATCAGTTTTGAGAACTTTTCTGATGATGATCTCGCTTGTCTTGCTTGAAAGCACAAGTCTGTTATCTTGCACTTTGAATTTCTTATACCTAATAAGAAGCATGGTCCCGAAAATCAAGAAAGCACTCACAATATGTCCAATTGCGGTGCAATATGGCGTGTAAAGGAAAATACCAAGAAGAGTTCTCACTCCCCTGCCCGACAGAATGATTGTTGTGTTGAGTTTTGGCGAATATTCAAGTTGGACAAACACTGCCATGATAAGTTGGATTGGTCCAAGGAACATCGCAACAATTTGCATCAAAAGAAAAATCATAACAATATGGAAAGAGGTGTTCACAAAGAAATATCCTCCAATCGTCACCACAGTGCTCAGTAAAACCAAAATCAAAGTGTATAAGTGGGCGTTTTTTAGTTCTTTTCGATATCCATAACACCCCTTGGAAATGTCAACTTTCGCCACTTTTTCGACTGCATAAATAGAATCCCAAAACGGATCGGTGCCAATTGTGACAATGTTGATGGCAACCAAATATTCTTGCCCAAAGGAAAACGCCAATTGAAAACCGAAGAGATATATAATCAAATTGAAAACACAACACGCAATGTCGGCAGACTCATATCTCAAATTTTTGAAAAAAGAAAAGTCGATTTTGGACTTCTCAAACTGCCAAATGTATAAACAAAGCACAAAGATAAACAGCACTGCCAAAGTTATGCCAAAAGCAATTGCCGTTGTTGGAATGAGCCAAGCCAAGATAACAACCAGCACAAAGTTGAGAAAATTAAAACAAATCAGAAGTTTGTTTGCAAGTTTTTCGCGATATTCAAAATACAATTTTTCGTTGATGAAATATAATAATGTTTGAAGAAAAATGTAAAGTATGCTATATACGACATAAACGCGATAAAACTCCGCGTCCAGCCCAAAGAAGTTGATATATTCATCCACAAAAACCACCGGAATGGCAAAGACGATCACTGAAAAAATGATTCCCCCAAAAAATTCCGCTCCAAACGGCATTTTGAGTTCTCTCTTTTTCTTTGCGAATGTTTGCGCCTGTGGCGAAAAGATAAACCAAAATGCCGTTGCAATATTGAATGGCGTATGTTATGGAAAACACGTTCGAAATTTCGCTGTCGCCCAAAATGAATGAAAGAGCAACCCATGTAAGAACAGGAAAAATTGAACATATAAACAACCCACTGCCGATTCTTAAAAGCCTTTTCACAAAAACCCCAACTAACTCAACAAAGAACTTTGCAAATCAAAATTTTATCATAATCGATCAGCCAAGTTCTGCTTCAAAATTAAACAATTCGTTACTATCTTTTACTTTTTCAGCTGTGCTGACAAGACTGTTATACAAAATGACATCTTTATAAAGTTTACTCTTTGTTTGCTTATCTTCTTGCCAACCTTCACTTGCCATAGCCTTCCAAATGCTTTCAAACTTGCTTCCAGAAATATGAGTGATGATATACGCAAGTTGCAAATTGTTTGTTGCATTTTTCATCTTTTCTGCAAAATCCATATCCTTCAAAGAAAGCTTTTCTGCCAACGCCGAAACAAAAGCGCGCTCATTTGTGTTTGAATATGCCTGAACTTTTGGTAAACAACTTTTCAACACCTGCTTCTTTGCCTTTTCATAGTCCCCACCCTGCTCAACATTTTGTAAAATCTCTTGAAGGTCGTCCTTAAAAAAGGAAGGTATAGACAAATTTTCGTCTTTAAGAAACATTTGATTATATTTGCTGATTAAATACAAAAAGTTTGAACGAGCATGTGGCAAATCAACACGCTCGGTTGCACACACAGCACCATTTTTGTCAAAATCTAATAAGTCAAAAAAATATAAAAAATTCATAATCATGTCTCCTTTTGTTTACATCTTTATTATATCACACGACAATGAATAAATCAAACAAATTTTGCATATTTATACATTTTTATTCAACAAACTCCACATACTTTGTTTCATAAGAAAATAGTTATGGAGTTAAAACTATATATTCATAAAAGTGAAAAACAAAAATAGTCAAATAAATATGAAAAACAAAAACAATCAAGCTTTATAAATTTAATAATAAATTTGACTTGCTAAAGATTTTGTGCTATTATAGCAAGGAAAAATCTGACCTCGTAGTAAAACAGGATATTACGGCCCCCTCCTAAGGGGTTGTTCTGGGTTCGAGTCCCGGCGGGGTCACCAAAAA
>CAZQMZ010000018.1:0-3725 GCA_964594865.1 uncultured Lachnospiraceae bacterium
AAGTGGTTTCTTTGAAAAACATATGCTCGCAAAAGTGGGCGACAGGTTCTGGATAATTGTCACGATTTCTTCCAAACACAAAACCAGCAGTCACTGCCGTGTGCTTTCGTTTCACTTTGCGATAAACAAGTGTTGCTCCATTTTGATATTTTCTTCACTTTGATTGGCATGATGAATCTCCTTTGTTTATTTATATTTTTTCAGTGCTTCAAAAAGGTCGTGTTTGAATATGTTGATGTTCAAATCCATACACACGGTGGCATTTGGTTTGCGAAAAAAATCTATGTCGATATATCCAAAGTTTTCTTTTATTTTTTTGAAAGATACTTGTTTGTTGAAGTTTTGGTCTTTGCTTGTGCTTTCGTTATAATATTTAATTTCAATATACGCTTGTTCTGTTTTCATACACTCTGGGTGAGTGAGATAGTATATTGTGCAGACATCATGAACGGCGGCGCCAAGTTTTCCAACATGATAGTCATTATATCCTTTAAACATCTTTACAAAAATTCGGCCTGTTTTGTTTGTCTTTTTGAATTGTTTTATGTCATCTTTGTCAAGATATGCAAAATGTCCAAGCTCCATTGGCACCATGACAAGTTTTATTCCACTTGCAAAAACCACTTCTGCGGACTCTGGGTCATATCCAACATTGAAAGATTTGTATGGCTTGCCATATATTTTTTCTTTTGTGCCACTTTCAAAGACAATTTCTTTGATGTATTTCTTGCAATCAGGGTGCTTTTCAATCATTTTGGCAAGATTGGTCATTGGTCCAATTGAAACAATGGTTGTTTTTCCAGAATTTTTTTTCAATGTTTCATAGATCACGTCGCACGCTTCGCCGTCAACGGCGCGTGTTTTAAGCTTTTTGGAGTTATAGCAATAATTCCCAAGTCCGCGCTTGCCTTGAGCATTGACAGCATAGTTCGCTTCTCTTTTCAAAGGTTTTGGAGAACCTTTAACAACTGGGATTTTGGCATCAAAAAGTTCGCACAAGTGAAGAGCGTTTTCTGTTATGTTTTCAATTGTTCCATTGCCACCAGTGGTGGAGATGAGTTCAATGTTCAATTCTTCGCATGTGCATGCATACATCAACGCGATTGCATCATCAACGCCTGGGTCGGAGTCGATTATTATATTGATTTTCTTTTCCATACTGTCCTTTTGTTGTCTATATTTCTATATAATAACATATTTTATTCGAAAAACAAAACAATTTCTAAAAAACTAAAAGCAAAAAAAATTTGCCTACAAATTAAGTGAAAAAATGCCAAAATCTCCAAAATTCAAACATTTTTCGTGTGCTATCATGAGATTGTTAGAAGGAGCAAAGTATGCAAGTTAAAAGTCGTGTTCATAATGGTGTGCTTTATGTTCTTCTTTGCGGAGAGTTGGACGAACATTCTGCCACCTACACAAGAATCACTTTGGATGAAATGTTTGATAAACCAAACTTTTCGAAAATCATCATTGACCTGTCTGAACTCTCTTTCATGGACTCCACAGGCATTGGAGTTTTGATTGGAAGGTATAAAAAGATGAAAGACAAGGATGTGCCAATCTATATCGCCAATCCTTCTTCTCATGCCGAAAAGATTTTCAAAATGACAGGACTCTATGACATTATGCCAAAAATATCGTGAAATTTTGCCAAAATTTTATTAAAAAAATCATTTTTAAGGAGATTTTTATGAAGTATTCAAATTTTATGGAAGTGACATTCAAAGCATTATCTGTCAACGAAGGCTTTGCTCGGGTGTGTGTGGCGTCTTTTTGTGTGCAAATCAATCCTTCGGTCGACGATATCACAGACATCAAAACGGCAGTGTCAGAAGCTGTCACCAATTGTGTGGTGCATGCCTATCCAACTGCGGTGAAAGGCGATGTTATTCTGCGCTGTGAACTTGAAGGCGATGTTGTGACCGTGACGGTGACTGACAAAGGTGTGGGGATTAAGGATGTTGAAAAGGCTCGTGAACCTTTCTATACTTCCAAGCCGTCCGCCGAGCGCTCTGGCATGGGTTTCACGGTTATGGAAAGTTTTATGGACGATGTCCAAGTTGTCAGCAATTCATTTGGAACAAGTGTGAGAATGACAAAGAAAATCTCTGCCGTAAGCGAACAAAAGGTGGGCTAGGGTGCTGGGGCAAGATGAAACTCTTGAACTTATCAAACTTGCGCAAGCTGGCGACGAAAATGCCAAAGAAAGGTTGGTTAATGAAAATTCGCCACTCATCAAATCTGTTATCCGTTGGTTTAGGGACAAAGGAATTGAATATGACGACCTATATCAACTTGGGTGTATGGGATTTTTGAAAGCAATCAACAACTTTGACACAACTTACAACGTCAAATTTTCCACATATGTTGTGCCGATGGTTGTGGGAGAGATTAAAAGGTTTATGCGTGACGATGGGGCAATGAAAGTTTCAAGAGCAATTAAAGGTTTAAATTTGAAAATCAACAAATATGTCGATGCTTTTTTGATGCAAAATGGGCGTAAAGCAACCATTTCTGACATTGCCGAACATTTCAAAATCAGCGAACAGGATGTGGTGATGGCAATGGACTCTGCCAAGATGCCGGTTTCGCTCTATACACCATTTGATGAGGATGAAGAAGAAGGCTTGACAATCATCGACCGCTTTGACAGTCAGCAAAATGATGAATTTGTTGATAAGTTTGCTTTGAAAGATATCATCGACAAGCTTGAAGATCGAGACAAAAAGATCATTTTGATGAGATATTTCTATGACAAAACCCAAAGCGAAATTGCGGAGCGTTTGGGAGTGTCGCAAGTGCAAGTTTCACGGCTGGAAAATAAAATCTTGGAAAATTTACGAAAAAAATTGAAAGGCTGAAAATTTTAGGCCTTTTTTGTTTTGTTTATTAGCAAAAATTTGATATAATCTTGGAAGAGGTAATTATGAAAAATTTTGAAACTGAAAGAATCACGCTCAGAGATGAGGTCGAAACGCGCGAAGCGTTGAGAATTAAAAAAGAACAAACGAAAAAAATTATTGCCATTCCACTTGTTCCACTTGCTTGTGTGATTATTTTTTTATCATTGCTTTTAACAAATATAAACAATTCCAACTTGGTAAATGTGTTCTCAACTTTGTTAAGTGTCAGTGGACTTGCAACAATAGTTTGTCTTATTGTATATAATTCTCTAATGGCACCGTATTGTAAATTGGTTAAAATTGCGAGCAGAAATGACCAAATACGACATGATGAAAAAATCAGATTTAAAGAAAGAAAAAGATTGGAAGAAAGTTATAATGAGGAATTGACAAGACAAAATATCAACAAAACCATTAAATTAGAAGAAGAGAAGGATTGATCAATTTGTATTTGATTTAAAATAAAAAAACTAGGGGGAACCTAGTTTTTTTGTGGAGCTGGCGAAAGGAATCGAACCTTCAACCTGCTGATTACAAGTCAGCTGCTCTACCATTGAGCCACGCCAGCATATTAAATTGGTGGGCAGGGATGGATTCGAACCATCGAAGACATAGTCGACGGATTTACAGTCCGTTGCATTTGGCCGCTCTGCAACCTACCCATAACACTTTTGAAAACCATTATATGTTCTCAACAGGGGAGTGCAATCATGCACTCGGTGCCCAAAGGCTTCGAACCCTAACTTCCAGGAGATTTGAGGGCGCTTCGCCTTTTTGCACTTGGTGCCCAAAGGCTTCGAACCCTATCTTTCAGGAGAT
>CAZQMZ010000019.1:0-3558 GCA_964594865.1 uncultured Lachnospiraceae bacterium
AGCTTCATTTGTACGTTATTGTCACTTTTCACATTATTTTGGTGTGTTCCAACCTTAAACGAAGTTAAGTGAAATCAAACTGTCAGCCCATTGAATTTTTTGTGAAAAATTTCGAAAATATTTATGAAATTCATTTTACATTAATGGAAATCGAAGATTGCCAAAATTGCTTTGACTACGATGGAGAAAGATTTGATGTTCACATTTCGACTTTCCCTCAATTAACCTTGAAGGCCATGTACTGGGCACCAGCTGAAGTTAAAGGTTCAATTGTTTACAACCATGGATACAATTCACTCAAAATCTCCGAGAGGGACATGGCAACACTCATGAATCAAAGGGGATATGCATTCTTTGCATGTGATCATATCGGCCATGGCGAAAGCGAAGGGCTTCCAAATGATTGCACTCCAGAAGACGTTTCACTTGAATCAATTGAAGTTGTGAAGAAAGCACACGAGCTCTATCCAGAAAAGCCAATCTTTCTCATGGGTCACTCATTAGGTGGATGCGCCAATTTCTTCTCTGCACTTTTCCACACACAAGAGTTGATTGATAACAAAGTCGCTGGCATCATTTGCTTTGCTCCATTCCTAGGCCATCCACCAGAAAGGCAAGTCGGCTTCTTCTCCTACTACTATTATAAGTTCATCCAATGGTGGAACCCAAGATACACTTTTCCATTTCCATCAAGCTTTGAACCAAGCGTCAACCAAGGATTTACTGACTAAATGAACAGCCATGTTAAAGGAAACGTTATGCCAATCCGAGCGTTCTTCGGCTCTATCGATAATTCAGCTCGTATTATAAAAGCAATCGACACTTATCCAGAAAGCATTCCACTCTGTGTTCATCAAGGTTTGCAAGATGCTGCAGTCTGGGTCGAAGGAAACTTGAATACCGTAAGAAGAATTCAAGAGCGCCTCCACGATAAGGTCGAGCTTTATACCTACGAGGCAAAACATAACCTGCAACGAACAAAAGCTCGTGGTGAAATTATGAGGCTCACAATGAATTTCATTGAAAAGTATACCCACTAAACAAAATGGACTGATGTGCGACAGTCTTCTCTGATTTTTTATTTTTATTTTATTTTTTATTTTTATTTTATTTGTCACATGCGAAGTTTGAAAGAGCTAAATAACAACAAGTCCTTACCAAAAAGGACACCATCCTCCATAGTGTGTCATGTATTGTTTGGTGTCGGTTGCTACCCGAATCAGTGAAGAAACGTGTTCTTCAACTGTGAGTTCTTTTTCTTCTTCGACGAGAAAATCTTCATAGAGAGAGTCCCTCCTGTTAAGCTTCGATGACGCTCTGTCGAAGATGTTGAGAGACGCTGCCTGCGCCTTTGAGCATATTGCGCTCTTCTCTCCCTCGTCGAGCGGCTCGTGGATGAAAATTTCAATCTGGGCGATTAGGGAGCTCTGGTTGTCCCTCAGCATCCACATGACGCCCTCACACGACTTCCTGAACATCCCCTCGACGCTGCCGTTGTCGAACGCGTTGACAATGACGCGCGTCAGCCGAAAAGGCACTTTTTCAGGAAAATTCGGTCTCAGCACTGCTGCTTCGAACGCGTCGCCAAAGTCGATGTGGTTCACTTTTCCCGTGTTTCTCTGTATCATGATGTTGCTCGGGTGCCTATCGCTGAGCCCGATGATGTAGTCGACGATCGACATCAGCGCACTCGTCGTCGTGAAATGCCTGTTCCGCTCGAGGAGCTGCAGCCCGCTGAGCGACGCGAAGCAGCCTCCGACGCGCTGCCCGAGGACGTCCGCCGTCCTCGTAATGCAAAATCAGCGTTCACCTCACCTTTGTGAAAACGATTAACATAACAATTTTGAATAACTAAACCCTATCTTGAACTATGTTGATCTGCTATGTGGTTCTTTGAATTAACCAATAAGTCTAATTAGCATTCTACGCTTAAAACAAAAGAAATTCTAATTTTAATTTTCCAAAGGTATTCTAAAATGAGACATCTGCTAGGCTCTTGCATCGTAAGATACTAACATAAATGTATATATTATATATCTAATCTCTTTTTTTCAAAAATATTCAGGTTTTCATTTTAAATTTCAAATCATTGAATATTGTTGAACAGGCTTTTGCTTGATTTTGTGTTTATACTAGAAAAATAACATTCTGTTTTTATTAATATACAAACAAATTCTATAAAGCAGCAAACATGTTTTTGTCTTGAATAAGAATTCAATGACAAAATTATTTGAAGCAGTTGATGCCGATTGTGACGTTCTGTGTATATACCTTTGGAGGATATTCAATTTTAGTGACGTTCTGGCATTCAAAATTAATAGAAAACTGCTTATTTGTTCTAACCTTTTTCCCAAGAAACTCTGTTGATGAACCAATACAAATTTTTCCTTCTGCTTTTGGCGAGAGCATCAATTGTGCTTTGAGTCCTGCAGCGTGAGTGAATTCCTCTGACAAGTTGACTCTTTCATGCTGCCAAAAAGATGCAGCAAAGTCATCGCTTCTTGTTGAATGGAAGGCATCAAAGAAGTGAAAATGAAAATCATCAAAAAAAGTTGCACTTTTCAGCAACTCACCAAATTGATATTCGGTTGTATTGACAGATACATCAGAGAGTTCACTCAGTAAGTCGTGTGAAACAATGAATCCTGATTTAAGGATCGGATACGGTTGGCAAGTCTTTGTTTTTCTTTTATGAGATAAGAATGCATTTGGAACGCATCCAACTCTTCCAATAACTGATTTTGTCTGCGGAAAAGAACTTGTGAGTGATCTAATATAGTTAGCCGCAATAATTGTATTGGAATCAGCAAAAATTATCCATTTTTTATTTTTGATTAAATTTTGATTTTGGGATTGAAAAAAATTTATATTGATTTCTTCGAATGAGTCTTGCATGAATTGGTTTTTGTTCGCGTTTGTAAATCTAATAATTGCGAAATCGTTGTTCTGTAAGAAAAAGAGTAAAGTGAAAAACATGAAGAAAAAAGAAGGGAAATTAAAATTGAAAGTTCAACAATTGTACATTCTCTCCAACATTTAGAACATCAAACACGTTTTCTACATTCAAAGACTATATGAACTAAAGAGTAAAATTGAAAGTTCAACATTTAGAACATCAAACACGTTTTCTACATTCAAAGACTATATGAACTAAAGAGTGATAGAGGAACAACTACTAAAGATTGTGTTCAACACTATAATTGATGTTTTGAGATTTTAATTTATTTGTTTTACCTTTCGGTATTTGATTATCATGTTGTTAATCTCTGTTCAATTCAATGCAAAAGTTTTTATTCTCATAGAAGAAAAACAAAGACTTACTACTACTACTACCAATATACCGAAAGGTCAATTTGATTTTGATTTCAGAAGTCTCCAAAATGATGAGGTTTTGAAGAGTTATATTGCATCGAATCGATCCTGATAGTGTATATATTGAATTAGGCAATCAGGTCTTTTTTTTTTAAAAAAAAAAAAAAAAAAAAAACACAAAAATTTATTTGTTTCAATAAAAATTTAAAAAATAAAACATCTTAAAAAATAAAAATAAAATAAAAT
>CAZQMZ010000020.1:0-2073 GCA_964594865.1 uncultured Lachnospiraceae bacterium
CGTAGTATTCAAACCAAATCGGCTCTCACAAAGGGGCACACGGTAAACATCCATTTGTAAAGAAAGATAAGAAATAAAGTCATTAAAAAAAAAATCAACAAAATTTTCTTGAAATCGGTAAAATTGTCATTTTATTGAATTCTTTGTTTCTTTTTTCTGACAGCAATAATAATACATTTGCACAATAAAAACAATTTTATTCCCTCTCAACTCGAGTCGCTGAATCAAATAAATGTCCAGCTTTATACTTTTGGAAGAATCTTGAGCACTGAGTTGTAACGTCAAAAACATATTTTCTAAAATTTCTAAAATGCTGTGAATGAGGCAACACAGCACTTTGAAAGACAAGCTTGCACTCATTGTTTTGTGAAATCACCTTGTCAATTCCCTCATACTCCATTTTCCAGTCAACTCTGTTTTCCATCAGAGCAGCAAACTTTTTTGCACCTTTTTCTCCACATTCAGCAACAACAAAAAACATTTCAGGATATTTAACATGGAAAATACCTCCTGTTATATTCCACTTGTTTGCCATTGAAAGAACTTTTGAGAACTGGAGTGGATGATATATATTTTTGATTGAATAAACGAGTTCAACTGTGTTTCCAATGGCATCTGCAGCTCTTTTATCAAATTCTTTTTGCTGTTTTTGTTCAGGAGTAAGTTTTGCTTTTTCGTTTCTTTCGACATGTGCTTTCTGACGCGCCTCGTAAGCATCTCTTACCCTCTTTTCAACTTCAGTTGGTTTGAGGAATGCTTCGCCGCTGTTGAAGTTGATTAATGTCTTTGTTTTGACCCTTGGCGGTTCTGGTTCTTTCAAATTTAATCGAATCATGAGCCTTTCTTCGTTTGCCTTTTCTAGTTTCTTCAAGTGTTTTTCGCGTTTTCTCTCTTCAGGCGTCAACATCGTTGGTATTTCCTTTTCCTTCTTCCTTTGGACTGGAACAGGAGCCGTGTTTTGGAATGTTGCATCAACAGTGTCAAAAACAGGTTCCCATGTTTCTTTATTAATAAAAGGTTCATCCCACCAATCGATTTCAGGAATTTCGTAGTTGCGCCGCATTGCAATCACATCGAAGATCGGGAGACCTGCAGCAACAGAAAGGTCAGTTCTGATTTCATCTCTTTTTTTTTCAAGTTCTTCGAGTTGTTTTGAAGTATCTATGAAATGGAACTCATAAGATTTTGTTTTGCGGACTGTCGGTATTGTTCGATCTGATGCATGATATTTAGTCGTTTCGTTTGGTTTGATTTGGTCGACATTGACGACGTTTCCATTTTCATCAATTTGTTCACCTTTTTCATTAAGTCTGATTGTTTCGATTTTTTGGTCTTTTGTGCGTAATGAGATTTGCTCTGTGCTAAGAAAGAAAGATGGTACTGGTTGAGAAGTTTTTTCAACCACTCTGATTTGAGGAATGATTGTGTTTGTTGTTTGAGATGTTGTTGGTGGTTGTGGTGAGTTGTGATATGTGATTATATGTGCACCGCTGAATGGTGGTTTATTTTGGTGTCTCTGATCATTATGTGAATGTTTTTCTTGAATTGGTTTCTTATTCGTGTTTTTTTGAAGTTCATAATTATCAATGCGATTCCATTCTTTGATTTTTTTTCTGAGTGAATGAATAAACTTACTAGCACTCTCTCCAGCTACATTGAAGAAAGGGTCTAGGGTGGATTTTAATTTCGTTTTATTAGATCCATTTGTAACAGCGTCAATCACAATTGAGCGAACAACTGAATTTGATAAGATTTGGTGTTTGGCTTCTTTTTTTAAAAGCCATGGTTCAAATAGATGCCTTCTTCGAACACTGTCAAGGGCATCTATTGACATTTTAAATGTGTTCGATTTGAACTAATGAAAGGAATCAACACCAAAAAATGATTTTAACGTTATACAAGATGTTCGATTATCGTTGTTCATGAGCAATGAACGAAAATTCTTTATTCAGGATCATAAAGCAGCGGGGCTGATAGCGTTGTTCAGGATGTCGACCGTGGTCTGAGTGGCGGGACTGATGAATGTGTTGTTATCACCTCCAACAGCAATGACTTTAGAGTTGTCGCCCGCTG
>CAZQMZ010000021.1:0-1930 GCA_964594865.1 uncultured Lachnospiraceae bacterium
GGAGAGATGACAGAGAGCAGCGCAAAGCAGAACTTCAAAAGATGATGATTTTGTATTTTTCTTTCTTTCTAAAGGTACATTATTATTATTATTATTATTATTATTTTTTAATAAACTTGAAAACACATATTATTAATATATAATCAATCAATGTTAACCATTTTTAACTGTTTCTTCCTCCGAAAAAGATATTTTTTTTTGACACAAACGGTATTACGGTATGAAAACTGGTACGAATGGGGATTTTTACGAATCGGAACTAAGACGACTAAAATTAGCATCACTCCTCTATGCGAAAGGTATATTGTTCTGAAAGCAAAGTTATGAAAAGAATGCGAGATCATGAGTGAGAAAGAAAAGAAATTTATAATGAGTTACATTTATGGGGATCTCAAATTTGATTTTTTGATATTTTCATTTCGGAATGTCTGATTCGACCTTTTTAGCTGTCCAATCAACCGCTGATTCATTAGGAATTAAATTCCAAAAACAGCAATGTTTAGAAGATCTTGCAAAAGATGCTGAATTTAGAATCACTCAATTTTTAAAACCTGTCATTTTATTAAAAAATAAAACACACTCCACAAAACTCACGTGCGACCACATTAAAACAATTTTCAAAAATTATTCACGTCAGCAGCTTTATGGATATTTACCAGATTCTGAATACGAAATAAAAGAAGATTCGACAGAAGGAATGGTTTTTTCATATGTAAAAGAGCCTAAAGTACCTCTCACCCAATTCGTTACAACACAACTCCCCAAAGGAAATCGCGACTTGCCTTTTGATTTCAGATGGAAAAAAGTTAATGGCGTTAATTTCGACTCTGCTTCAGCTAAAAGCCGTATACAGTCTAAAGTTATGAAGTCAAGCCAACAATCCGTCCAAAATGCAATCACTTCAATTTTTGATACTCATCAAGAACAACACACCCTCAAGCCTCTCACACCGGAACTGAAGAAGTACTACACAGAAGCTGTCGAAATAATCTCCGAAGGCATCACTGACCGCTTTCAATCATGTTTTTCAACCATTCAATTAAGTGTTGGAATTGGTCCAACAATTCCTTACTTCCTCCGTTTCTTCATGGCTCAGATAGCTACTCATCTTCACGATCCTGTTCGTATGTTGTCAGTTGGCAAGGCAGCACGTGCTCTTGTCAGGAACAAGACACTTCCAATAAGTCTTTTCGCTCATCCTTTCATGAAGATTGGATTCACTCTTCTTCTCAAGCAGACGATGACTGGCACTGTTGACCAGGACATCGAGATCAGGGAGATCGGTGCAGGCATCATAATCGAGCTAATCGCTAACTGCAGCTCTGGATATCCAGGAATGAAGACTGAAGTGATGAATCAACTCTCTCAAACTCTCTTTGTTCCAAATCAACTCTTTTCGCAGATATACGGTTGCTTGTACACATTGATGAGCATCGATATCAATTCGTTCATCAATATGCTTGTACACACCAGGTATATCTATCAACGTGCTCAACATGAATCAGAGAATCCTTATGCACAAAAAACATATCAATTGATAACTGAATATATTCAACGTTTCAAAGAAGCATATCCAAAGGTAACACCTACATTAGATACTGTTCTCAGATCATTTTAGATATATATATTTTTATATTTGTAAATTTTTAACTATTTCTTACCAAATTCACACAATTTTTTTTTTTTTTTTTTTTTTTACATAAAAGCACATTCCATTTTACATATGTAAAGTTTACTAATGTTAATCTCTCTGTTGTTATTCAACAGATCTCCTTGAATGAATAATATTAATGGATAATTTGGAGAACTAAAGTAATTTGGGCTTTTTTATTCATTTTTTTTTTTTTTTTATTATTTGTCTTTGGAAGAGCATAAAAAAACGTTAAGTTTCGCTTCTTGATGTACAATGAGGAGAACACACAATTCCATA
>CAZQMZ010000022.1:0-1908 GCA_964594865.1 uncultured Lachnospiraceae bacterium
TTTTTAACTCCTTTTTCAAATTTCAATTTCTTCGACCTAATTGAAGTATTGTGAAGAGATTTCAAAGGAATTGACTGTCATTGAGATTGGTTCTTGTTTTCACTTTTGTCCTTCTCCATTTGAATAATTTTGTGAGAATGAGCTCAATGATAACTAAAACTCACGAGTTTCTTATGTGAGTGTATGTTATTTTGTTTGTACCATTTGATTTTACTATACGACGATGAATGGAAAGTGCTTTACTCTAATACATGTCGAGAGTCCACGGTAATGGGACACTTTTTTGGTATAAGTCTCTCATATAAAATAATACTTTATTCCTTTTTCTCTATGGTTTGTGAAAGATATTTAAAAACATCCTTTCCGACAGCTCTTTTGAGAGGTGTGATACCTTTATGATCTGGAATCGAAGGATCAGCGCCATTCTCAATGAGGAGTTTGATTGTTGGCAGATTCGATGCAATTGCTGCATGCATAAGTGGTGTCATTCCCTTTGAGTCCTGAACATTGACATTTGCGCCATTCTTCAACAAAAGTTTGATTGTTTTTGCTTTAAGGCTCCATGGAATGTCCACAGCTTTTACAGCAAAGTGAAGCGGTGCATCGCCTCTTCTATCGCATGCGTTCGGTGATGCACCGCTGTCAATAAGGAACTGAATGACACTGAGCATTGCATTTTGTGTTGCGAGAATGAGCGGCGTGATGCCAGACTCGTTGACTTCGAGTGTGGAGATGTCGATGCCCTTTTCCACGAGCTGCGTGAGGTACCTGAAGTTGTGCTCAAGAATGCAATCAATTGGTCGAATGTCAGAAACTTCGTCTCTTTCTGCCATCCACTTCATCAAATCATCGCGATGATATCTGAAGGCGAATGGGAAGCAGTCCTTGTCGATGTTCACTTGGCACATGCTGCAGATCTGCTGGTTGCCGCCCATCAGTGCACATTGAGCAATCTCTTTTGTGATTATTGCTCCATTAACATTGATGAAAGAAAAGCACTTGTAAGAACCGTAGTAGGCAGCAACACCGAGGAGGGTGAGTGAAGGAGGCTCCTCGTCCAATTCGAACTGGCTCCACTCAGGAAGTGACTGATTGAAGTCAAAAGTGTCAGATGCTATCTTTTGAAGAAAGTCGCAATCATCGTACTTCAAAGCAAAACCGAGACTGCCTTTTGTCCAGAAGTGGTTCCTCAGTTCATCGAGAATCCTGCCCCACTCCGACTGCTTGTTCTTGATGTTGTTGAAAATTGGCATGTCCCAAAGAATTGAATCTTCGTTGAATTCATCGAAAAAGAGATTCGCTTTCATTGTGCAGTTTTGAACTTCTTTGTCGGTGCAGAAGTCGTACTTGCTCTTAAGGATGTAGAGGAGCTGTGGAACATCTTCATCCTGGAGGATAATGTGGATAAGTGGCTGTTTGAATATTTTTTCGTAATTTTCATTTTGATTAAGTTTATCAAATTTTGATATTTCTGAAACTAAACTTGCATAAACATTTATATCGTTTGTCCTAATTCTTACCATGCGAATGATCTCTGTCAATAAATAGAAAATTGAATCTTCATCATTTAAAAATACTGATTCTCTAATAAAATCTATAATTTCTTGAAAATTAGTGTTTGAGAGGTTATTCAACTTCTCTTGCAATAAAATAATATTTTCTAAACTAAGAAATTCTTGAGAAGACATTCCGAAAAATATTAAAATTTGTGAGAAAATTCAATTAAAGAAAGACATTAGAAGAAGAAGAACATTTTTCATTAATCGTATATTTGAGAGGAAGAAAATATTGCATTGTACATACAATTCAGCAAAAAAAGCATATGTCACGCATCCTTTATTATAAAAGGTAGTGTTGTGTTTGGAATTGTTTTTGAAAACTAATATATATTTACTAACAAAAATGTAA
>CAZQMZ010000023.1:0-1711 GCA_964594865.1 uncultured Lachnospiraceae bacterium
GCATTTTGGTTACACAAATTTTATAACCAGCATTGTGGAAGATGACGAATTGATTTTGTTCTTTTCAAAAGAGTTGTAAATATATAAAAAATGTATAGCAAAAACTCATGAGTTTTCGCTATACATATCCATATAAAATGTTTTAAGATGAATATATTCACAAATTTATATCACAAACATGAAAGTATGATCTTGCAGGTCAGTTAACTTTAGTCAGAAATAAGTGTGAATTGCATATAAACAGGGTTGTGGTCGGAATACATAAATTGAGTGTCAATGTTTCTCACGGCTCCTGGTTCCACATTGACATTGGCAGACACGATAAATCCGTCAATGACAATTGTATAGTTTATAAGATTGCCATCTTCATCTAATGTATACGGAATGTCGGATGCTCTGCAAGTTGGGACGTTCGTGTCTGAAACAAATGAAAATCCTTCTGGCAAATCATCTTCGGAGAGTTGAGCAACCCAATCAGGAATTTTTTGTTGAGAAGGGAAATAGTCCAAATTTTCGTTTCTTGTGATGTCGTGGTTCCAATCTCCGCCAGCAATCACATAATTTCCTTTTGCATACTCTTCTTCCATAATCTCGAACAGCATGGCAAGTTGCAAAGCACGAATTTTTCCACCTTCGTCATAGGCACTCATGTGCAAATTTATAAGCACAAGTTCTTTGTCCGACCCTTCAATTGGCAGGCGGTTGATTACGAAACAGCGGTCAAGGTCGAAAAATCTTTGGAAGAAACCTTCATCCACAGGGAAAGATCTTCTCACACTTGACGAGATGTAATATTTCGAAAATGTGGCAATGCCAGAATTTATCGTTCCAATTGGGTTGGTGAAAGGATAGAACAAATATCCGCTGTGAAAGTTGCTTGCAAATATGGAAGAATAACCTTCAAAACTTTCTTGCATCATTTCATATTGATTGACAAAATAGCTTCTGTGTGAACTTGTGTCCACTTCTTGAAAGAAAATGAAGTCAGCATTAAGACTTGTAATGGTGTCAATTGCACCGTTTGTGTTGAACAACACTGTTTCTTCATCTTTTGCACGGCTTGAACTTCCACTTGTCTTTGTGCCGTCAAGCATTTCGCCGGTATCCATGAAGAAATCGAAGTCTTGCGAATATGCTCCAAATCCAATGTTGTAGGTTGCAATTGAGTATGTTTCATTAAGTGAGATCAGTGTTTCTTCCGACTGATTGTTTGTGATTTCAAGGGCCAAGTTGTCTTCAATGCGATAATATTGACAACTCAGATAGATCAAATATCCCAGAAAAGTCAAAATCAACGCACCGATGATGCTTGCCAAAACAATGCTGGTGATAATGATTGTTTTCTTAACAGTTTTATTCATCTCAAATCCTCCTTCCTTTTATAATAATAGCAGATAAAGCAACAAAAAAACAAACATAATTCAATAAAAATTGACAATATAAGACTTTTTTTTGATTAAATTTCTTTATTTTACGAAAAAATCAAGGGAATTCAGCACAAAATCAAGAAAATTAAAGAAAAAATCTTGACAATTCCCCCCCCCGCTCTATAATAATAGAGATAACTAGATAAGAAAGGAGAAAATGAATTATGTTGGTTTCGGAAGCAAAGAAGAACTTTTTGGAAAAGGTTATTGGGCTAAGCAATGTCAATATCGTTGAGTTTGCAAGAGAAATTTTGCCTTATAAATTGCAGGGGTATGATGCCTAT
>CAZQMZ010000024.1:0-1648 GCA_964594865.1 uncultured Lachnospiraceae bacterium
GGAACACACCTATGAAATCAATGTGTGATTTATGTGAAGTTCTTTAGCTTTTTCGATCGCGACGGTTCCATTTAGAACTCTTTTTTTGGAATGTACATGTACTGAAACACGTACGGATTTTTTTTGCTCTTTTTAATTTTTTTTTCTGATTAGCATTGAAATTCAATTTTTTTTTTTAAATCACATCTTCTTATTTTCATCAAAATAATCGAATGCAATTCCAACCCGTATCATCACTCATCGAACCAAGCTTCTGGCATGCACTCAATCGTGTTAAATTAAACGATAAAATGCTTGACGAAACACCTTTTGAAATCACTGCATATTTTCAAGCAGGAAGAACGGAGGGTGTAAAATCATTTGTTTTTATCAACGAAGAGAGTTTCAATGAACAGAAAGAGCAAGTTCCCGTTCACTATCTCAATGTCACAGGTAAATTATCAACAACTGTTTATCTTGTGAACACAAAAAATCAGTTCAAAGTTCTTGACCGCAACTCAATCATGAACGACCTCAAGCAGCATATGGTCGACACCATCACTTCGAAGCAGTGGCTCCAAAATCCCTCACTTTTAATGAAATCTGCTTTCACAGTTTTTGGTGATCTCAAAAAGTGGCAATATACATACTGTTTCTGCTTCCCGAACCCAATTATTGACAACGTGAACATTTTATCCGAGTCAGATGACTTCGGTTTCTTTCCAAGTGACCTGAAATACAACAACTGGATTTCAATCTTAAGCGATGACAAAAAGTCGCTTCTTCCTCTCACTGAGGCTAAACGCGACTCCACACTCGTCATTGTCGATCCCACAACATTAGACATATTTTTTATATTTTTAAGCGATACAATTTTGAAAGGGTATTCAAATTTATGAAATTAGTCATTCTACCAGTTCAAATCATTTAAAATGAGTGATTTTGTTTTAACCAACCAAGCTAAAACGAAAATTTCTTTAATTCAACAATGTACATCCGCAGGAATACCTGTTCTTCTTATTGGTTCAACAGGTACTGGAAAAACAGCTTCCGCTGAATATGCATTTCGCACGGAACAAAACAAGAAAACTATTCAATTTAATTTTAGTTCAGAAACAACGATTGATCAGTTAATTGGCTATCCAACTTTAAATGATTCAGAAGAATTAGGTGTTACTTTTCATTCAGGTCCATTCACAAAAGCATTTCGTGATGGCCATCCATTAATTCTTGATGAGTTTAATCTTGCACACGAAGATGTATTGCAATGTATAGAGGCTGCTCTTGATATAGGTTTTCTCACAATTGATGATCCAACATCCACAAACAAAGAAATTCAAATGCATCCCGATTTTAAACTTGTTGCCACTCAAAACGAAGCAACTAACAACTTTTTGCATATGAGAAACAAATTAACAACAAAACTCACATCGAGGTTTGTTACTATTCAATTTGATGATATGGAAACAGAAGAACTTACTGAAATCGCACGACACACAAATTCACAAATTGAAATTCCAGATGAAATTATAGAAAACATTGTTTCATTTCACGAAGAATGGCAATTTGCTCTCGAACTCAAAAATGATTCTACAATCTATACAATCAGAAACCTCAAAAATGTTATTTCCTCAATTTCTAACAACGTCTCTGTATATCATTCAATTCT
>CAZQMZ010000025.1:0-1637 GCA_964594865.1 uncultured Lachnospiraceae bacterium
CTGAAAAAAACTGCAAATGCCATTTGGTCCGCCTTTTGTAGTAATACCTATATTCAGAATTTCAATCAAAAATATTTCATATGGACAATTTTAGACTGGGACTTTTTAGTTGCAGAACCTTTATTGTGTGTGTGTCAAAAACAATAAAATGCAAATTTCAGGTTTAGTAAGGAGCTCATTCTCATCTCCTCATCTTTTATCAGTTCCCACTCTTGGTCCAAAATCACATGTTGAAACAGGGTATTATGTGGCGCTTTTTGAATTTGCACAAGGTTCCTCACCAAAAATATTATGGGAAAACCAATCCAAATCAGTTCTAAACAGAGATTCTCTCCTTCTTTATGTTATTAATACCCCAACCGATTTAACATTTAATGAATACAAACCGGAACCAACAATCATCAAATCAGAATTTTCAGGAATTTATTTCATTGCTGTTTATATTTCAATTGCCGACTATGAAGCTCGTGGTTTTTCCAGGCAAGTTGTCCTCCTCATCGGTCATCCTCTTCCCAAAATGATAAATTTTGTTTTTCAACATTCACTTCAAACTTTTGTTTCATTCGCTACAAAATTACAGGATAATGCAAGTGAGCGCTTTCCGCGAGAAATCTCCAAATACACATCCGATCTCCGTAAAACGATTGCAAAATATCCTGAAAGTGAGTGTTTGCTTCAAACAAAAGTAAACGAACTTGAAAGGACCCTCAAAGCAGCAGGTATCGAAGAAAATACGGCCACAGAGGCAGACAGCGCATGTGACCTTAAACCAGAGTACTTTACAAGAATCAACAACGAACTTAGACCAATTAAAAAACTCACTTCATTCAGTGATATTGAACCAAGAATATTGAATTTCGTTAACTCATTGCCAACCAACTCTCTGCAGTGCAATGCACGCCTTCGCACCAACCAGTCAATTGTGTCACTCGTCGATGCTTCTTTTTCAACACCAACACAAAAATTCATGAATATCATACAAAACAAGAAAATTTTTGACACTCTTTTTGCACTTTTTTCCGGAAAGACTCTCTATGTTGCAGGGACAGAGAATCACAACGAAACCAGAGTGCTTGCTGAGCGACTGAGCGTGCTGTCTCCCTTTGACGAGTCTTTTCCTGTTGTTGACATTTCATCAAAAAGCAGCAAAAAAGATTTATATCCACAGATTGTTCTCTGCCTTGCATTTGACGCTGAGAGCGACCCAAGAGCGTCCTGCTTGGATATCGACGCTGATACATACACGGGTATCAAATGTCCACAAGATTCAATTGTTATGAAAGAATTGTCAAAAATTTCAACATCACATTCTTTGAATGTTTTGTTGATGCTGCTTGGCAACGAAACAAAGAAGATTGGTGGGAGGTTTGTGCGAAAGACACTCGAAATGTCATCGAGAGCGCAGCAAACAAAGGACAGAATGATGAGTCAGATGATGAGTATCGGTTTTTCTTTGTCTGATCAACCACTACTAAGATACTTTTCGCACGTTGTTGCTGAAAATCCAGCAATCAACTCCTCATCAGTTGAATGTTTTCTTTGATGTTTGTATGTTTTTATGTTTGTATGTTTGTATGTTTGTATAGATTTTATGTAAATGATCTTTTTATTCCTAAAACATTGTTTTTCATCATTCA